>JADHXR010000030.1 GCA_016782865.1 Phycisphaerae bacterium | reverse complement strand
CTGGAGATAGGCTTGAAATATTTGAAGCCTTGGACTTCGCGTTCCTTTATTTTATGCCTTTTTTTGCTCATCAAAGGCATTTAAACAGGGGGCTGGACGTGGCGCGCAAGAACAAAAGAGGCAATTTCCAAGTTTTTTTCAGAAATTCTCGTCCTCCAATTCACATCGCAATTCTCGTGCCGAACAGGATTGGGATGGAGCCCATTGTATTACGCAATCTTTAATTTGTGTCATAAACCTACGGTTAAATTGCTTCTTGATGAAGGTACGGACACCGATTGCCGTGATAGCAGAGGTTACACACCATATTCTTATCTTCTATACTTTCTTTCATACTCTAGGCCTAATGAGAAGTTAGATGATCCCGCAGTTTTGGCATATATGAATGAATCGAGAGAAATGGTAAGGTTTTTGCGGAGCTGCGGTGCCGATAAAGTAACTGACGAAGTAGGAGATCGATCAGAAGAGGGTAATTTACCTATTGAGGTATTTGAAGCTGCTATAAACAATGCACAGCCGGGTGATACTATCATGGTGCGGGGAGGAGTTTATTCATGCCCACGTGCTATAGCTATTAATAGGTCTGGAGAGCCAGGAAAGCCTATTTATTTAATGGCTGCTCCTGGTGAAGTGCCGGTGTTTGATTTCTCTGGTACGCCAGGGAATACATTCTTTGTAACAGGATCGTATTGGCGTCTGAAAGGATTAGTTATCACTGGGGGCGAGCGCGCCTTAGAGTTGTCTGGCGGTGAAGCACATCACAATACTTTAGAGCAGATCAGGTTACATGGCGGCGAAGCATTGGCGGTGTATATAAATGACGACGCTGGTTACAATATTGTGCTCAACTGCGACGCGCATCACTATTTCTCGATGATGAGAAACGGAGACGGTGGAGACGGGATAGGTGTAGCTAATAATGCTGGTCAAGGTAATGTGCTCATTGGTAACCGGGCATGGAATAACGCCGACGATGGAATTGATCTATGGTATGCAATGAGGACGGTGAGAGTAGAACGATGTTATTCCTTTTATAATGGTGTGAATATCTGGGATTTCCCCTTTTGGCTTGGAAATGGTAACGGGTTTAAGCTTGGTGCTGGGGAAGGAAGGCATGTTCTTGTTAACTGTTTTGCGTGGGGGCATAAATGGGGAGCAGGAGCAGGTTTTACATTGAATGGTAATACCAGCGGATTAATTCTTCATAATTGCAGTGCTTGGGACAATAGAATAAATTTTCAATTTGCATCTAATTATTGGCGTTCAATAGGAGTCGCACAAGAAGATTGCGTTCTTGTGAATAATGCTTCGCTTGATGGCCGATCAAAAGATACAATTGATAAAAGGGCTGAAAGCCAATGCAATAGTTGGGATGCTGCCTTATGTGTACAGGTAACCGACAGGGATTTTGTTAGCCTTGACGACAGTGCGATGACAGCTCCGCGTAATCTTGACGGTAGTATTCCTTATAATAACTTCCTTAGGCTTGCTCCGCGTAGTGCTGCGATTGATAAAGGAACTGATGTTGGTATGCCGTTTAGGGGCGCTCGACCCGACTTGGGTGCCTTTGAACACGACCCCAATGAGGATGGAAGCTGCTATGTAAAGATGCTCCACCAGGCAGTGCGTGATCATGACATAAAGAAAATCAACAAGCTGATTGCTGCAGGTGAGGGTATCAATGACAAAGACTGGTTGGGCTACACTCCACTACGCTGGGCAGTATATTTTGGTTATCCTGATCTTATAGAACTGCTTATTTCCAAAGGGGCTGATCCTGATATTCAGAGTGATACGGTAAGATATGCGTTGGAGATAGCACGAGCTATGGCCTATCCTGAATTGGAAGCCTTGCTGTGTAAACTTGGAGCCACGGCTGGTGATACGAGTGCGAATTAGTCTGCTTGAATGGCAAGAAAGGAAGACTTCATGAGTAGCAAGAACGACAGGACCGGAAGAAGTTTCAGCAGGAGAGAGTTTTTGGCTGGTGCGGCCGGGGGCGCGTTGGCGCTGCCCGTTATAGTTCCTTCGTCGGTTTTTGGCGCAGGCGCGCCGAGCAACCGCATTACCGTCGGCTGTATAGGCGTTGGGGGCCAGGGCAGCGGTAACATGAGGAATTTCAACGGCAACCGCGAGTCGCAGGTTGTCGCGGTCTGCGACGTTGACGCGGCTCATCGGGAAAAGGCCTGCAAGTCGGTCGGGCTGGGCGCCAAGTCTTCGTATAACGACTTTCGCGATCTGCTGGCGCGGGACGATATCGACGCGGTCTCGATAGCCACACCGGATCACTGGCATGTGCCGACTTCAATCGCTGCAGTCCGTCTCGGCAAGGACGTGTACTGCGAAAAGCCGCTGACATTGACCATAGCCGAAGGGCGCGAGCTTGCCGACGAAGTCAAGCGTTACGGACGGGTTTTCCAGACCGGTTCTCAGCAGCGATCCGGCAGCGAGTTTCACAAGGCCTGCGAACTCGTCGTCAACGGCCGGATAGGTAAACTGCATACAATGAGAGTCGGAATCTCCGGCAACAACAGAAAATGCGAACCGACCTGGACGCCCGAACCGGTGCCGGAAGGTTTCGACTATGATCTGTGGCTCGGGCCCGCTCCGTGGGAGCCGTACCATACGCAGCGCTGTCACTATCAGTTCCGGTTCATTCTGGAGTACTCAGGCGGGCAAATGACAAACTGGGGTGCTCACCATCTGGATATCGCGCAATGGGGTAACCAAGCCGATGATACCGGGCCGGTCGAAATCCGGGGCAAAGGCGAGTTCCCCAAGACCGGGCTGTTTACTACGGCACTGAGCGCCGAGGTGGAGTACACCTATGCCAACGGCGTCAAGATGTATCTCAGCAGAGGCGGCGGCACGCGTTTCGAGGGCACCGAAGGATGGATTTACGTCAATCGGGGAAAATTGCAGGCCGAGCCGGAGTCGATTCTTGACTCGACGATAGGTCCCGACGAGGTTCATCTGTACGAAAGCCGCAGCCACACTCAGAATTTCCTCGACTGCATTAAGAGCCGCAAAGACCCGATCTGCAACGCCGGGGTAGGACATCGCTCCAGCACGGTATGTCATTTGGGCAACATTGCGATGAAGCTCGATCGCCCGCTCAAGTGGGACCCCGACGCCGAGCAGTTCATCGGAGACGCCGAAGCCAACCGCATGACTTGGCGCCCCAGACGCGCGCCCTGGCGGCTGTGAAACTGGTAGGATGGGCAACTCGCTTGCCCATCCTGTTAATGCTAATGTGGAAAATGTGGAAAAAGGAGAGATGCTGCCCGAAGCACTTGATTTCATTTCCAATTGGATTCTGGCAAGGGTCAATTAAGACCGGCGCCAGCCCCCCGGGCGAGCACAGCGCCCAGGTTGTGACGGGGTGGGTGAGTTGTGCAGATGCCGTTGCGTGAAGAACGTCCGTCGGCTTTCAATTCGAGGCGGTTTCTGCGGCACTTTGTACACGGACAATTAGTTGCATCATCTCCCTAATTCTGTTATGATGACAGAGTAGAAGCATGCTGGTGAGACACATTGGATCTGGAAGGGCAACGGTAGGCAAAGACAATCCTTCTTTGAGAGGAAGACGACTGATATGTGCAAACGAAATGGTTTCACGCTAATAGAGCTATTGGTCGTTATCGCCGTTATCGCCATTCTCATGGCCCTGTTGCTGCCTGCCCTCAACCGCGCCAAAGAACAAGGCAAACGGGCCGTGTGCCTCAACAATGCCAAGACACTCGCCCTGGGATGGATGTTGTATTGTGATGACTACGAGGGCAACATGCCCAGGGCCGTGGCGGTGCAGGACGGAGGCTGGGTTCTGAAACCTGCCGGCAACAGACCTGTCGACGCGCCAATAGAGACCCAGGTGCAGGCCCTCAAGGATGGTGTGCTGTTCGAGTATGTCAAGAAAGTGCAGGTTTACCGCTGTCCTGTGGCCAAGAGCTATGAGATGCGCACGTACAGTTGCTCTCATGCCATGAACGGCGGGAGTTTTGACGGTGGCCCCGTTACCGAGAACATCCGCAAGATCAAGCATCCTTCTCGCCGCATCGTTTTCATAGATGATTTCGGTGAGGACTGGGATGCGGCGTGGGCTGTGCCCTGGAGCAGGCCCGCCTGGTGGAATCCGATTCCCGCCCGTCACGGTTCGGGCACGGTTGTTGCCTTTTGCGACGGCCGTTCGGAGTGGTGGGTGTGGAAAGACCCGCGCACCAGGGAGCTGATGGAAAATTTTGAGTGGGGCAGTCGCGGCGACAATCTCGGTGCTGTGCAGGAGGACAATCCCGATCTGACCCGCGTGCAGAAGGCCATCTGGGGCGAATTAGGCTATTAGCCTGGACGCATAGGACTTGAACCGAACAAACTCCGGCGGAACACATGTCAAATCGGTACAATTGAGGCTGCAAGCTGCGTATACTGCGTGGTCTAATCAACGGCCATTGGTAAACTGCCGAGAACAGGAGTTGCTTTATGAGCGCGAGCAACAGACGGGGGGACGGGAGCAAAGGGTTCACGCTTATCGAACTGCTGGTGGTCATTGCCATCATCGCCCTGTTGATGGGGATACTGATGCCGGCGTTGCAGCGTGTGAGAAAGCAAGCGAGGGCTGCGGCTTGTCAGTCGAATCTCAAGCAATGGGGCGTCGCAGCGGCGTTGTACAGCACGGAGCAGGACGGGAAGATGTGGTCAATCCCTTCCGGAGTGGGAGAATGGATGGAAATATTGCGCGCATACTACGCGGACATTGACAAGATTCGCGCGTGCCCGGCGGCGACGAGGCCGTGTGAGGACACCGACGCTGTGGAAGCTCGCGGCAGTGTCGATACCATGTGGGGCCATAGTATCTTAGGACCATGCACGAAATAACTTCCCGTTTTGTTGCCCAATTGCACCGCATCTTTGGCTGCTCCTCAATCGCGGAATCCTCAACGTAGAATAGCTACGCTTGCGGTTCCACTCAATCGTCGCAGCCAAATCTACGGCACACTTGAACATCAAATTCAGTAATCTATTTCGTGCATGGTCCTTAGTGCGGCCAGTATTTCTCGATGAGGTATTTGTAGTCTTTGCCGTGATTGAGCCAGTCGAAATATTCCTGTCTGCTCCTGAACGGTGGACAGTGGTGCGGCATGAGTTTCATTGACGTTGGAGCAAGTTCAGCGGGTTCTTTCGGTATCCGTTTCTTCAGTCGCCTCTTCACTCTGGCGTACTTGGGATCGGCCGCCAGGTTGGTCCACTCTTCGGAATCTTTCGCGTGGTCGTACAACTCTTCGCTGCCGTCAATGTATACGGAATATCTGAACCTCTCGGTCCGGATGGAAAATTCCCCGAAGTCATAGGTAGCAACCGCGGGGTGGTCCCATTCTGCTTTGGGATTCCTCAGCAAAGGCACGACGCTGTTGCCGTCTATGTCACTTCTTGCCTCAAGCCCGCACAGGCTGACCAGGGTGGGATAGATGTCCTGCAAAGAGACAACTCGATCGCAGCCGGTGCCGTCCTTCGAGCCTTCCGGCAGACCCGCCGTTCCTTTCGGGGCCTTAATCATCAGCACGGACCTCAAGATGTTTTCCCAAAGCGCGAACTTTCGCCAGTGCTGCTTCTCCCCTAGCTGCCAGCCGTGATCCGACCAGACGACTACTATGGTGTTCTCCGAGTACTTGCTGCGCTCCAGCGCATCAAGCAACCGGCCGAACATTGCGTCTGCGAAGGCGATGGAGGCAAGATATCCCTGCACGGCCTTCGGCCACTGCCCGGCTTCGAGCACATGCTGGTGATAGTCACCACCTCGCCGGGCAATGTCCCTGACCCGGTCGCTTACGTCATCAAGATCGTTCTCAAGAACTCTGGGCAGTCTGACCGAGTCGAGTGGGAACATGTCATAGTATTTCTCAGGCACATACCAGGGGACGTGAGGTCTGTAGATTCCACAGGCGAGGAAGAATGGCTTGTCGTGATCCTTCATCAGTTGCTTTGAAACCTGCTCGACGCTTTGATGGTCTCCCATGAGTGAATCGTCGATATCAAGCGAGGCCCAGTCGAACATCTTATACATGTTCTCAAATTCGGGCATGCTAATAGTCTTGTAGAAATCCTTCTCAGGGTCGTAATTCGCCGCGTGCTTTTGAGGCAGGTATTCATCGGGCATGTTCTTGGTTTGTGAGGGCCAGTACTCGTCCCAGCATGAAGGATCGACCATGTGGTAGTGATAAATCTTTCCCGCGCCTGCGGAGTAGTAGCCGTTTTGCCTGAAACACTTGCCGAGCGAAGTGTAGTCTTTTATGACTTCGCGCCAATCCTGATAATTCGAATATACGCCGGAGGTGTAAGGGGCCTGTCCGGTCATGATGGCGGTCCTCGACGGGCAGCAGGACGGACTGGGACAGTAGGCATGCGTGAAGTTGACGGACTGTTGCGCGAAGCGTTTCAGGTTCGGCGTTCTCGCCTGAGGATGGCCCCCTAACGGTTCTATCCAATCGTTAAGATCGTCGATTGAAATGAACAAAACGTTCGGTTTGCGTCCGTTGTCTCCACCACGCGTCTCGGCCAATCCCGGCAAGGCAAGTGCTGCTGCCGTTGTCCCTGCAAATCTGAGAAAGTCTCGTCTTTTCATTGTTTCGTACCTTGGATCTCATAGACATCAGGATTTGTCCAGTACAGTTTTTTCACAACAGTATTATAGCAGGCCGAGAGCCGGGGGCGTGGCGACCGACGACTGGCCCGGGTGGATGAGACATTTCAAGGACTATTAGGCAACAAAATATGGGGCAATCCTTCCGGAGAACCGGTCGGATTGCCCCTTGATCGCGTAATCCTTTACGCACAAAGCCTTCCCTGAATGCTCAATCAAAGTGCTTTGGAGCACCAACTCTGCAAAAGTCACAAGACTCGAACTCTACAAGCCAGCCTGACGTTCTCTGATCACGGACCAGCCCGCGGCATGTTTCTTGGCAAATCGCCGGAACCGCAAGACGCAGGAAGACCAACATGCGGAAACACAAAGTGGGACACCTCACCTTTCACAGCCTTTTCATTCCTTTCTTGCGAATCCTCACTCGCAAAGCGATCCATCAACTCCTATTCCAGAGTAGGAAATAAAATGGCGAAAGCTCACAGCGACTCTAAGTTTTGCCATGTCACCGTGCTTCTCGCATACGATAACCTATTCACCATCCAAAGCCATCCATTCGGCCTCTTTTATCTAACTCCTTGTTCGTCGTCAAGAAAAAAAAAACGTGACCTTGCGAGAATTGTCGGGCCATAAGCGAGCGCAAGCACATAACCATTGTACTGTGGAGTCCTTACAAACAACCTGACTTTGAAAAAATATTTCTTGCCGCTGAATGAACTGCCGGCCTCATCACGCCTATGGTTCTCACGTCGAAGCCCGTTAGGGGAACTGATGACCTTTGAATCTCTTTTCCTTGTCCAGAACTTCACCAATAAGATTCTCGGTGTGGGATTTTTCGGCGCAAGCCTTCATTTTCGCGAGGACCTTCGGGTGCTCGTCAGCTATGTTGTTCCGCTCGCCTATGTCCTTGTCGAGGTTGTACAGCTCAAACTGTTCACTCTTCCCGGGCTTTACAGCCTTGTAATTGCCCATTCGTACGGCCTTCTGCCCGCGGTGTTCCCAGTACAGGAATTCGTGCATCTTCTGCTTACGGCCCACAGCTTCCTCACCCAATAACGTCGGAAGAATTGAGATGCCATCGATCTTATCGGGCGGATCGACGCCGGCCAACTCCGCTAAAGTCGGCATAACATCCGGGAAATACCACAAATGGTCGCTGACAGTACCCGCCTTGATCCTGCCGGGCCAGCGCACAATCATCGGGATGCGCAGACCGCCCTCGTAAAGGGTCCCTTTTTGCCCGCGAAAGTGTCTGTTGGGATCGAAGAAGTTGCCGAAGCCTCCTCTGCCGCCGTTATCGCCGCATACGAATACGATCGTGTTGTCCTCCAGCCCCAGCTCTTTGAGCAACGTCAGGATGTCTCCGATTTGACGGTCAACCATCTTCACCATCGCGGCGTAAACCTTCGCGTCCTCGGGCCTCCTATCACCGGCATTCCACGGTTTGTCCTTGAACTGGAGCCACGCCGGTTCATCCTCCGGGATCCCCCATTGGCCGTGGGGAGGAGTCCATGCGCAGTAACACAAGAACGGTTGGTCCTTGTGCTCGCAAATGAACTTGACCGATTCATTGAAGATCAGATGATGCGAGAAATGTTTTCCCTTGTGGAAATCACCCGTGTTGCCCTCGAGCTGGACTTTCTCGCCGTTTCGCACGAGGTAGTTGGGAAAGAACGAATGTGCGTGGGTTTGATTGTAGTAGCCGTAGAACAAGTCGAACCCGTGCAGCTCGGGAGCGCCCGTTGTGCCGCGGTCGCCACAGCCCCACTTGCCGAATCCGCCCGTTGCATAGCCGCCCCTTTTGAGCACCTCGGCGACTGTTACGTCCTCGGCCCGCATGGGCCAGACCTGGCTGTTCATCCGCACCGTGCAATGCCCCGTATGCTGGCCTGTCATCAGCGTGCACCGGGTCGGCGCACATACCGGGCCGCCTGCGAGGGCCTGGGTGAAACGCATACCCTCGTTCGCCATTCGATCGATGTTCGGAGTTTTCAGATACTTGTTCCCCATGCAGGACAGTTCGAAGTACCCAAGCTCATCCAGCATTATGTAGACAACGTTGGGCTTGCCGGCCACCGCGCCGCGCCGCCGTGCGTAAGGCCATGCCGGCGCCGCAAATGCCGCCGCGCCGAAGCTCACAGTTTTCAGGAAATCCCGACGTTTCATAGTAACCTTCTCCGTCCACTCTGTGTTCGTGTCGTCATTCGAACTCTCACAAGCCGTTACTCCCCGGGCATTTTCCAGTGTTCCGAAGGCGTCCGCGCAGATTTCATATACTCTTCAATCTTCGCCACTATTTCAGGATGCCGGTTCGCCACGTTGTTCCTTTCGCCGATATCGTTCTTCAAGTCATAAAGCTCTATCAGCCCATCGGGCTTTTTGGCGACGTTGAGACGAACACCCTTCCAATTACCCATCCGTACGGCTTGCTTCTTGCCCTGCTCATGGAATTCCCAGTAAAACAACTCGTGCTTTTTCTGCCGTCGGCTCCGGCCTAAGAGAGCCGGGACCATGGAAATGCCGTCAACACCCTCCGGAACGTCGGCGCCGGCCAGCTCGCAACAGGTCGGCAGGAAATCCCAGAACGCCGAGGCGTGGTTGCTGACTGAACCAGCTTTTATTCGCCCCGGCCAGCGGGCAATGAAAGGCACGCGAATGCCGCCCTCGTACAAGGCGCGCTTGTATCCTTTGAGGGGACCGGAACTTTTAAAGAAAGCCGGATCCGCTCCGCCTTCTTTGTGCGGACCGTTGTCGCTCGAGAACATCACCACCGTATTCTTATCCAGGCCGAGCTTCTTGAGCAGTGCCATCAATTTGCCGATGTCACCGTCCATCCTCGTTATCATGGCCGCGTGTCCCTTCTGCGGCTCGGGCCAATCCTTGTCGGCGTATTGTCCGAACGACGGGACTTCCATGCCCTTGTTTCCGGCTTCATTGTTGGCGTGTGGGATTGTAAAGGGCAAGTACAGGAAGAACGGTTTGTCCTTGTTCCTCTCAACAAATTGCAGTGCCTCCTTTGCGCACAGGTCGTGGGAGTACTCCACGCGCGTGGTCGCAACGCCGCCGGGTGTTCGGTCGCGGCCGCCAACCACGTGATTGACCTTGTTCTTCAACACGTACTTTTCTTCGTTTCGCCAGAGATAGCTGGGATAATAGTTGTGCGCGTGTCTTTGATTGAGATAGCCGAACCAGTAATCGAAGCCCTGCTTGTTCGGGATTCCCGTAGTTTCCGGCTCGCCCAGCCCCCATTTGCCGATGATACCGGTCGTGTAGCCAGCCTCTTTCAGAAGTTCGGCAACGGTCACATCCGAAGGCCGAAGCGGCACATTCCCGTTGGCGCGGATAAGTGCGTGACCCGTGTGTAGGCCCGTCATCAGACAGCAGCGAGAAGGCGCGCAAACCGTGCTGCCCGCATAGTGGTCGGTGAACTTCATGCCTTCTTCGGCCAACTGATCTATATTCGGCGTCTTGATCGACGTCTGCCCGTAACAGCCAAGGTCGCCATAACCAAGATCGTCGGCCAAAATGAAAATAATATTGGGTCCATTGCCCCGGCCCGCGGCCGCACGGCTACGCCGCAGCGAACAAGCCCCCGCAGAAGCCGCGGCTACCCCCATCATTCTTATGAATTCTCGTCTGGTTTGTGTACCCATGGTCGCTCCTGTCAATCAAGATTAAAATACCGAAGTATGTGATCCGCCCAAGATTACGTTGGCACCCCAAAGCACCAGTCATTGAGACGCGCAGGGAATAGGTCCCGCCAGCCACGGAAGGTAGCCCCTGTAACCTGCGCAACCACAATACATTCGCAAGTTCATCATTCCCAATGGGATTTGTAAAAGGTAAAGAAAAAAACGGCGGTATAATTGCCTGCTGCATCACACCGGCAGACATATCTGGAGATTCAGAAGAAGGTTTCTTCTCGGTTCTCTCCTTCTCCTCTGCCTTCTGCTCTTCTGCCGCCTTGGTCAGTATCTTAACAATCTCTTCTTGAACAGCTTTGAATTTGGGTAAACGACTCATCATCGTAGCCATGTCCAAGGGTGTAAACCCTTTGTTGTTTTTAGCACTCACATCAGCGCCATTGGCAAGCAACAACTGCACCACTTCACGATGGCCTGCCTGGACTGCGCGATGCAATGGTCCACGTCCATCCTTCCCTTTGGCATTTACGTCAGCGCCATTGGCAAGCAACAGCTCCACAACATCTTTGTGTCCTCCTTCCGCCGCTGAATGCAGCGGTGTGCCGTTGCCCTCGTCCCGAGCATTTGAATCGGCCCCTTTGGAGATGAGCAGGCTGGCCAACTGAGCCGCACCTACGAAAGCTGCCTGATGTAGAGGTGTGCAGTTATTATTCGCCCTGACATCAATACCCGCTCCCTTGCCAATAAGGAATTCCGCAACTTCTTCTTCAGCCGTCGACGCAGCCCAATACAGAGGCGTCCAGCCGCTTTCATCCTTTGTATCGACGTCCACCCCTTCTTCTACAAGGCTCTTCACGCGGGCCAGATCGCCCAGACATACGGCCAGATGAAGCTCTAGGGCAGTAGCACCCTTGCTCACAAGAAATCTGGCTAGGTCTCGATTTCCCTCCGATACGGCAATATGAAGTTCTGTCAGACTTTCGTTGTCTTTCACATTGAGCTTAGCCCCATGGGAGAGGAAGAGCTCTACGAGTTCCCGGTCATTATTTTCCGCCAGATAGTGAAGGAATGGCCAATCGTCCTTAGCCACGAAGTTGACATCGGCACAGTTGGTCACAAGGAGCTTCATCATCTCCCGGTCTTCATTCCAAAGGGCCCAGGACAAGGGTATATAACCATTCTTATCCGTATAGTTAATGTCAGCACCCTGGTCGATTAAAAACCGACTGAGCTCATCATGGCTTTCTCTTACCGCATAAAACAACGATGTATTTCCTTTATCATCATTTACGTCAACATCAATACCTTGATCCAAAAACACCTTGACCTGAGCCTGATCCCCAAGTATGGCAGCCGCATGAATAGACGTTTCAGCAGCTTTAACAAGCAGTAGCTTCTTAATAGGATTATCATTACGGGAAATAATATCCATTGGAGTTCGACCCCTCCTATCTTTGTTATTAATCCCTGCACCATGAGCCAACAATAATTCAACGATACCTTCGTAGCGATTTTCAACTGCATAATGCAACGGTGTTTTTAATTCTAAATCTCTCTCGTTAACAGGGGCGCCATTTGCCAATAGGAGTTCAACTACGGGTTTTTGTCCTTCCTTTGCAGCACGATGGAGAGGAGTCATATAAGACAGACTATCAAAATCACCCACATTGGCTCCCTGCTCTATGAGTTGTCTAATTCGATCAACATCACCAATTGCTGCTGCCTCTTCTATCGAAATGGGTGGCTCAGAAGACTCCGTGAATCCGTAGATGACATGGCGGTCGATTCCCTGTATTTTATAACGATATTTATTCACAAACAGTGGTATGCTTGGCCAGGGCTGAGGAACCGCATCGCTCTTATATCTCATTGCCGCCTCTAGACGAAGTAAAGCAAGAGGCTCAAAACAGTCAAACCTCGTATAGAGATGCTTCTTGGTTGGCACAAAGAATCCTTTGTGGAGCCGGTTCTCCACTATGTTGTCCGCTATCCGACACGCCATCTTCAAATAGTCTGGCTGTTTTGTACTCCTGTATAGCTCCAGAAAACCGAAGACACCATAGGGATGATCACAAGCAGTATCAAGCTGGAGCTCAGGGTGAGGCGTTAGAATTTGCCCGATTTCGCCTAAGCCATTCCCAGCTGCGATATCTTTAAGCATTTGCCACATAAATCCATCACCGGTTTTGCTATATGCTAGGCTGTAAGCCCAAAAGAACGACATGTCGGCTGGGTATAGATTTACTACGTTATATCCGGAACTTTGGCCGGAACCGTCTTTCCATACGTATCCTTCGAGACTAGTGCCGTCCGTAAGCATAGGAACGAAAGAATTATCCTTCTTACGATAAGAGGCTTTACCCCAAGCTGTGAGTTCCTCTAGGGCCCATTGGGTAAACTCTCTGTGTTCTTTAGCAAGCATTTCACCTACCAAAAAAAAGACCATCCAGGGTTGCGCCTGAGCATTCTCTGGATAGTAGTGCCTGAATGAATTTTGATAAAGATCCCATGGAAAGACTGTGGTATGCGGATCTCTAAAGTGATTCTGCATATCTTCTCCTACTCGCATCCAAGTATTATTGTAAGTTAAGGAGCTAATACCGGTCGTAGGATGTCTTGTACCCACAAAGCGTTTTGCCAAGCGCTTACTCCAAACTAGCGGTTGCTGCTTACCTGAGAGTTTATTTAATATAATTCCACTCTGAATCAAAGAACTCGCAGTAACCACACTGCCGATTCCCCACGACCTCTTGCTCTTGAAAAACGTAGGGGCACCTTTATATTCGTGATTCCAAGGTTCTTCAAGGTCTTCATCCAAGAAGCCCCCTCGATCTATATCTAGATTTGACCAGTCTAAGACATGAGCTGACCAGATTGCCTCGATAAGCTTCTTGGTAGCTTCAGAATCAACGTTCCACATCAGTTCATAATAAGGATAATGGAGTTTTATTGATTCCCACACGGTATTACCGCATGCAGTATCTCCCAGTGCATCGTATGCAGCGCCCTCCCCCCAATAAAACAAACCATTAGGAGCCCTCAAGTTTTCAAAGGCGTATTTGATTGCCTGCATGGCTGCGTTGCGGTATTTGGGGTCGCCAGTTACTGCCGATAAGCCATCCAATGTCCGCAACAGAGTCTGCTGAGAAGCGAAGTTGGAAAGAATCCATTCTTCAGTCTCGGTTGTTTTCGATACATCACCCTTGGGGCTTATCCACTTCACCGGCTCATGGGTATTGACATTCAGTCCGTCAACAAACAATGGCGTATGCTTAGGGCCATAGGTATCCCGGCCATATTTAAGCACATTATCTGCGAATTCACTAACAGCGTCGAGGTATTTGGCGCTTTCGTTCGGATCTGTTTTCCCGGAGGCGAGGCTGGCGGAGAATTGGCAGAAGAATAGTACGCCCAACACTGCCCAATGCACCAACTTGAATCCCATTTAATGTCCTCCCGTTTGTCTTCGGCGCCGAAGAGACGCAATGCGAAGCACGATCAGGGTCTAATTGTGTTCTTGGCTCGCTCGAGTTCGGCGCGAAGCTGTCGCGTTGTCTCGGCGCAACCGGCCTCACCGGCCAGGTTCTTCATTTCCTTCGGATCCCGCTCCAGGTCGTACAATTCTTCGAATACGACCTTCGTCGGCTCATCGACATCGAACGTCTGCACGAATTTGTACCGATGCGTCCGCACAGCCAGCAGAGGTCGGCTGCCGAGAGACGGTGTCGGCGCTTCGTATAGAAAGCTCTGTCTCCAGTTAACCTTCTGGCCTTTGAACAGCGGCACGAGGCTTGAGCCGTGCACATTCTTCGGGATATCGATCTGCGCCAATTCGAGTATCGTCGGGGCCAGGTCGATGTTGAGAACGAGGTTGCTATCGACCCGGCGGCCAATGCCCGGACCGGCTACGATCATAGGCACGCGGATGGATTCCTCGTAGGGCAGGACCTTGCTGGTAAAGCCGTGCCCACCCATGAACCAGCCGTTATCGCCCATGAACAGGATATAGGTGTTGTTTCGAAGCCCCAGCCTGCCCACCGCGTCCAGGACGCGGCCGAGAGCTGCGTCCATCTCCGTTATCGCCGCGTAGTACCTCTGGAAATGCCGGCGAATGTTCTCCTGTTTGTCGTAGCCGTAGCGCAGCGCCTGTTTTCGATTACGGTCCTGCGCCAGGTACGCGGGCTTGCCCTTCAGATCGTCCTGCCAGGTTTCGGGAACGCATATTTTGCTCACGTCATATTTGGCAAGAGTCTCTTTCCGTGCCGGCCAGTCGAATGTGTGATCCATGTGCGGCACCTGCGTGCACAACCACAGCATGAACGGCGACGAGCCCTGTTCGATGAACTCAATCGCTTTTTGGGCGTTGTAGTCCTCGATGTACCCTTTAGTTGTTATCCGTTTGCCATCTTTGAGGACTTTGCGGTTGTAGTAGGTGCCGTTCGACTCGAAGAACTCGGCAAAGTCGAAGCCGCACTCGGCGGGAGAATTGCCCAGGTGCCACTTGCCGACCATGCCCGTCCTGTAGCCCGCGTCCTTCAGGTAGTGACAGATAGTCTTCTCGCCCTTGTTGAGAGTGCCGGGAACGCTTGTCACGCCGTTGGCGCTGCCGTATCGTCCCGTCAGGCATGCGGCCCTGCTGGGGCTGCAAATCGACAGCGTAACAAATGCCTTCTCGAATCGTACGCCTCGCGCTGCCAGCGAATCAATGTTGGGGGTGTGGATAAGAGGATTTCCCGCACAGCCCATTGCATCGTGTCGCTGATCGTCGGTTAGAATGAAAATGAAGTTAGGCCGTTCCTTGCGGTCGCGCGCCGATGAGGCATTGTCATTGTTGCCGGCCAGCGCCAACGCAAAGGTGCTGCAGCCGGCTGTCCTTAGAAACGTCCTGCGGTTCAGTCTCATGGTCGAATACTCACTGCCGCCTCATTGCTGCGGCGGTGCGGGGATCGTAATGTCAATCTCGTTCACCGGACCTAGTGTCGAAAGCGGTTCGTCGAAATCATCGGGGCGCCCGACTGCCAAGATTTGCACGGTACCGGGCTTGAGGTGTTTCCGGGCGACGCGCAAAACATCCTCTTTGGACACCTTCTCAACGTTATCTTTGATCTTCTGCAGGAAATCCGCCGGGTAACCGAAGTATTCGTAGGTCATGATTCGGCTGACGATTTCGCCTTTCGTGTCGAAGTTGAAGACAAACGAGTTGAGGAAACTGTCCTTGGCGAGGGCGAGTTCCTCGTCCGTGACTTCACTCTCGGTCATCTTTTCGACTTCTCTGAGCATCGCCCGGATGGCGCGCACGGTCGATTCCGATTTGGTCTGGCACCCGACGTAGAATTCGCCAGGATATTCATAGTTGGCCGAGTAACCGCCGAAAACCGAATAGGCCAGCCCTTCGCGCGATCGCACGTTCTTAAACAGGCGTCCCGTGAATCCGCCGCCCAGAATCCTGTTCATCACGATCAGCGCGAAATAGTCCGGGTCGCTGCGAAGGCCGCCGATGTGCCCCAGGTACACATTCGACTGATTGACATCGTCCTTGCGAACTACGTTCACCGTCTTGCGGAACTCGTACCTGACCTTGGGCACCTTTGGAAGATCAACATCGACCTTCTCCCATTTTTCGAATGCCTGCTCGATCTTCCCTTTCATCTGCTTCGTATCGAAGTCGCCCCACACGGCAAGCATCGCGTTGTTGGGGCCGAAGTATTTGCGGTGGAACCCAACAAGGTTATCCCGCGTGATGCTGCCGATGGTGGCGTACTCCTCGTGCCGGGCGTAGACACTTTCCGGGCCGTAGATGAGTTTGTCAAACTCACGGCCTGCGACCGCACCTACCGAATCATTGCGCCGGGCGATTGAACTGCCGGCCTGCATCTTCGCAAGCTGGATCTTGTCCTCGCGAAAGGCCGGATTCATCAGTACGTCTGCCAGAATTGACAGACCCTTATCGAGATCGCGCTTGAGCACGGACATTGATGCCGAGCCTGAATTCAGCCCGATGCCGGTTTCCACCGAGGCGGCGATGGCCTCCAGTTCCTCGTCCATCTCATCGCCGGTCATGGTCGCCGTTCCGCCTGTGCGCATGACCTCGCCGGTGATCGATGCAAGCCCAATCTTCTCGGCGGGTTCGTAGAGAGACCCGGTCCTAATTCTGACCGAGAGATTGATCAGCGGCAGCTCGTGATCCTCGAGCAAGAATAGCCGCATCCCGTTGGCCAGCGTTACCTGTTCGACCTCAGGAACCTCGATGTCCCCCAGTTTGGGGTACTTCAGACTCTTGTAGTTCGCTGCCTGTTGCTCGCCGCATCCCGACCACAGAAGGCTCAATCCCAAAAACGTGAAAATCCCAACTCTGATAACCAACGATCTATGACCTGTCATTGTGGCTCTCCCTTCGAATTAGTTCGCCGCTTCCATTGTCTTGATAATGCCCACCGTGCGATTCTTGGTGGTAAAATACTCCTTCGCGACTCGCTGAATGTCCTCAGCGGTCACTTTGTCGATCTTATCGAGCTGCTTGAACAGGTTGCGCCAGTCGCCGGTGATTACATGGTAGAATGTCAACTGCGCCGCCAGCCCCGAATTGGAGGCAAGCTGCCGGACCAGACCTGCCCGGGCCCGCGTCTTGGCCTTGGCCAATTCATCGGGCGTGACCAGCTCGGTCTTGAGCCTTTCGATTTCCACATCAATCGCGTCCTCGGATTCCTGGTTTGTGCGTCCTCTGGCCGGTACGGCATAGAAGAGAAACAGGCTCGGATATTTGTTGCCGGGCATCCCCTGAAATCCCGATGCGTACACGGCAATTTTCTTCTCCTTCACGAGGCTCTTGTACAGCCTTGACGTCCGACCCATACCCACAATGTCCGTCAGGGCGTCGAACACCGCGTCATCCGGATGGTGGATATCCGGCTTGTGATATCCTATCAGGACGAACGGCTGAGCCGGGTCCTCCACGACCACACGACGTTCACCCAACTGAGGAGGCTCGACCGTCTCCACCGGATCGGGCTTGGGACCGCTGGGAATCCTGCCGAAGTATTTCTCTGCGAGTTCTCTGATCTGATCGGGATCAACATCTCCCACGATTGCGATGGTCAGGTTGCTCGGCGCGTAGTACTTCTCGAAAAAGGCCTCCGCCTCGGCGCGGGTCAGCGTCGCGATATCGCTCATATGACCGACGACCTGGTCCCCGTAGGGGTGGGCCTTGTACGCGATCCCCATGAATTCTTCGAGCAAACGCCCCACGGGCTGACTCTCAACGCTGAGCCGCCGCTCCTCCATAACCACATCCTTTTCCTTGTAAAACTCTCTGAGCACGGCATTGGCAAACCTGTCGGACTCCATTGCCATCCAGAGTTCGGTTTTATTCGACGGAAGACTGACGATGTACTGTGTTGCATCCTGACTCGTGTATGCATTGAAACCCGCGCTGCCCTCACGCGAAAACACCTCTTCGTATTCGTCATGAACCAAATGCTCCTGGGCCTTCTCCTGTGCCTCCTTGAGCTGGTTCTGCAACTGCTCAAGCCGGGCCTTGTCCGCCTGCTCGCCCTTCCTTTGCTCGGCCTTCAGCGCCAGGAACGCCTCATCTATCTCAGCCATCGTCTTGGCTTCGGCCTCGTAGTCGGTGGTTCCTATAGTCTTGGTCCCCTTGAACGCCATATGTTCGAACAGATGGGCCAAGCCCGTGATCCCCCGGACCTCATCGACCGCGCCGACATCGGCGTAGGTGTGAAACGAGATGACGGGCGCCTCATGCCGTTCAAGGACCAGGAACTTGAGCCCGTTATCCAGCGTAAACTCGGTCATTCGCTCTTCGAATTTCACCAGATCCTGAGCCCTGGCCGACTTTGACGCCATCGACGCGAAAGCGAAAAGCAAAATCGCCGCGCCGATGACAATGGCCCTGAGTCTTTGCAGTGCTTGCTCCATATCGCGTACTCCTCTAATACTCTAAAGTTTAACCTCTTTGTCTGAAACACAAACAAAGACAATACACCCTTGGACCAACGCTTTCAATAACACATATAAAGCCTTACAGTCAATCCTTTTTTCAAACGGCAGATTTGGGACGGCGGCAAATCCACCATGCTAGGCTCTGGCGGAAAACTCGATCTGGCTTCGAGCGGCTTATTTTCCGCCTGACTGCATCCGGCTGCATCGACGATACAACCAATATCGCCTGCTTCGCCGTCTTTGCCAGGCGAAAAACCGCTCGCTCTCGGGCCGACGATGGAGTTTTCCGACAGAGCCTAATTGTACATGAAATACACCGTTGCGTTGCAGTCCTGCTGTACGCGGACCCTCACCCAGTGAGCGGAGAAGCCATCCGGGAATTCGTGGTGTGTATATCCAGTACTGGAAGGCACAAAAATCTCATCATATGTTTTCCATGTTCCATTGCCCAAGAAGTCAACCTCGATCTTGAAACGCACACCGTGGTCCGATTCATGGGCGAGATGGACGACCTTCTTGTCGAAACCGGTCATTAGAAACGGATCCGAAACAGTACCGGCTTTTACCGGCGTCTGCCACCACGGCCCACCCCAGCCGGAGGGCTTGCCCATACTCCACAAATCGTCGATGTTGCCGAACCACAGGCCGGATTGCGGCTGGCCCTGGTCATGGTCGATCTGGTCGCTGGCCATGACGAACATGCCGCGCCAGTAGCAGAAATCGGGGAGTACCCGAAGGTGAGTGCTGATCGGCCGGATGCCCCATATCTTGCCTTCGTAGGTGAGGGCGGGCAGTTCGTAGAACATCCCGTGAACATCCATCAAGAGCCGTTCGGTGACCGCGTGACGAATCCGCATCCACTCGGTGTTCCAGGCGTGGTCCCAACTGTGGCTGGCCTTCGGAAGTAGATAGCGCGACCATTTGCCCTGCGCGAAGACGCGAAGCACAACGGAGGATTTTGTCCAGCCGGTCGCGTAGATCGTATGGCCGCCGTGGGAGGCACTTGAGGCGCTGCCGCCCACCCCGACGAAAGGATTGCGCTCGATGATCGTCCAATTCTTGCCGTCCCATTCGGCCAGACGGCCGGCGTCCCTTTGGCCCAGGTGTTCCTTCTGGTCGTAAGTATTATTGGCCACGACGACACGACCCTGCGCACTGTACGCACCCTTGAAGTGTTCCTTGGCGTTGCTTATTTCGAGTTCTTTGACCAGATTGAACAGCAGTTTCGATTCGAGCGTCTTGACATCAACTTCCCAGAACCGGCCCTCCATGCCGAGGAAATAGACCTTGCTCTTGGGGTCGGTCAGGTGAGCGACTGTTGCGGTCAGGCGATGGTTCTTGAGCGATTCGATCGTTCGGACGTTTCCTTCGGCGTCAATCGCGTGCGGCCCGATGAACGCCTGGCCGGAGGGCCAGTGAACCATCCGATTTGCGAACGTGCCGGTCACCGAGGCAGGGTGACGCCGCATTGTCATGTCCTCACTGATCTCGTAGAGTCCGAGCCCGTCACCCCGGATGTGGGCGACATATCCGATCGCCCAAAGCTTCTCGGCCCAGGGAATCAGGGCTCCGATGCCCGCCTCGGAGTCGCTGCCTGTCCCTTTTGCCAGCACGGTCAGGCTTGGAAAGACGCCGTTGACGGAAATGAGGCGATGCCCGCCGTTGGCTTTTTCGCCGTTGCTCTCTGCCCGTCCGATGCTGATAAACGTTGCGCACAGTGCAACGCAGACATATAAACACCAATGTTTCGGCAGAATCCCGGTCGGGTCGTCTTCTTTTCGGATGCATGATGTGCCGTAATGTTCCATTGCGATGTCCTTGTCTGAAACCTTTCATAAGTCGACCTTCTGCCGGGGGCGGACCGCCTGCCCTCGGTCTGGCGAGAATCAACCGAGATCCAAAACGCAAAGGCAAAAATATTGCGCCCGATGGACTATGTCAATGATTAAAGGGATCTGAGCGCCGAATGGTTCGATTCAAGTGGATTTTGGAGTGATCTTCAGCGACGAATGCGGTCGAGCCGGACGTTAGTCCTCTTCTGCGGTGCTTACCGATGCTTTGCGCCCGGCACCCCGGCAGCTCTCACAGGCACATGTACCCACCTGCCTTAGATGGGACGTCCCGGCGAGTTTCCTGGTGTCGATCATCTTCGCTCCCTTGGTCTCCATCTTGCGAAGCGTCAACATTGCCTCTTTCTTGCTGTGTGAGCCCACTGCGTCGACTACAACCGTGACTTTCTTGCCTCGCTGCAGCAATCCCAGCGCCGTCATCTTAACGGCGCCTTCGAGCGTCGTGCCGACCAAAATGAACTCGTTGGCGCGCACTTCACTGAGCAGTCTGTCGATCCGAGGCTCGTCGAACGGATCGATGCAGCGCTTGTGAAGGATGATCTGTTTGTGCCGACACAGCATATCCCTCGGTAAATCCGTATTGCCGTCCGCGGCGAAAGTCACCCTGTCGTTGAAAAGCGTGTAATGTATTTTCTTCTGTCCCTCTGTGCCGTCGATGCAGTAGTCAGTCGTACTCTCGCCGTTGTTATCAGGATAAACCTCAGCGGTTGAGATTATAGGGATATTCCGAGTTCTTGCCCAGGCCATGACCCTGCGGATGTGCGCAAGCACCCTGCGGTGGTTCCTTATGCAGGCTTTACCCTCGGCCAATAGAAAGTCTTTCTGAGTGTCAATATCCACGAGGATATATTTGCGGCGTGATTTGACAAGTTGTAGAATCATTTCTCAGGCTTCCTTTCTTGGCTCCTGCGATTCTGCCCTATAATGAATACGCATTAGCCGACAAACGAGTTCACTGCATCTTATCGAACAACGGCCAGCCACACTTTAACCACGCCCGGACAGCAAAACCGGTCAACTCTTCGCTTGAACATTGCCCCTGCGGCAAATACAATCGCTGCAATACTTACAATCGTATTAGCGTGTGTTTTTTTGACGTGATTTAGCTGATGGCGCGAATATTGAAAGATTATCCTGGGATTTCACTAAAGCCTGAGAATCTGAATGGAAAAATTGATTTTGTCCGGCTTTTCGGACGTGTCGGCCCCGTGCACATCGAAATCGGCGCCGGTAAAGGCACCTTCCTGGTTAGCCAGGCCAAGGCTCGGCCCGGCGACAACTTCCTCGGTATAGAATGGGCCGGCAGATACTACCGCTACGCAGTCGACCGAATAGGCCGATGGGGCCTGACGAACGTGAGGGTCATTCGGACCGACGCTGAGGTTTTCTTAGCCGATTCGGTGCCCGACGACTCGGTGGACTGTTTCCACATCTACTTTCCCGACCCCTGGCACAAGAAACGTCACAACAAAAGACGCTTTATCTGCCCGGCGAATATAGAGAACCTCATTGGCTGCTTAAAGACCGGCGGACAATTGCGAATCGCCACCGACCACGCGGATTATTTCGAGCAGATAAAGACAGTTCTGGCCGGGCGAGCCGAGGATCTGAAGGAAATAGATTTTCTCTGCCCCGCCGGCGCTGAAACGGGCGAATATGTCGGCACAAATTTCGAACGAAAATACATCAAGGACCAACGGCCGATTTACACGATCGCCGTAAGAAAAACGTGACGGTCTTTTAGACTCTGCCTTTATCAGCCACCTTTTGACAGAAGGCCTGTGATTGAGCCTCTTACACGTTCGGCTACAGCTACGCATTGCACGCAGGTCTCCATGTCCGGTTCAAAGTCCGGTAGAACACCACCGATAGGATATTTTGACGGAAGGTATATTGAGTCGATCAGATCGCGCTCGTCTTCTTCGATATGGACTTTCATGCCGTTTTCAGCAAGGATGGTCACCAACTCGTTGATGCTGTGCGTCTTCTTTATTTTGATCCCCGATTCGGACAAGACTGCCTTTAGCATCTTCTCCACTGCTTGTTGCACATTTTGCAGACAGGGATTGAAAAGCTCGTTGTCCAAAAGGACCTTAGCCGATCGCAGATTCTCATCGGCATATTCAAGCCACTTCTTCGTCTGATCTTTCATATACAACCTCGCCGCGCTCAATTTCATCCAGGAAAGTCTCACCTTCGGCGCCGGCTTTCAGGGGAATGATATCCATAGGTATCATCCGGGCAATCTCACGTGTCTTCTTACGGTATCTCATAGCCAACGGAAGGTATTTCTCGTCGCTGTCCTGAAATACGGCGACATCCATGTCATGCGGATTGTCCGAACTGACAAAGGAGCCGAAAACAACAATCCGGCACACCTCACTCTCTGTCTTGAGTGAAGTGACCAACAGCTGCTTCAGTAATTGTTTCTGCTGTTCTGAAAACATTATCAATCACGTCCCAAATGAGCATAGACAGCCAAGATTCCTGCCACGAACTGACCTATTATCGTCACATCTTAACGCATCATCAAGAACAGTCAATATAGCTCGTGGTTCATTCACCACTCGCACCCCTTGACAGCCAGTTTATCAGTAATGCTCCAACCACTCCGCCGAGGAAACTCACAACGACCCATATCCAGTGATTCTTGTATTCTGCGAACAAAAGGCCACTCCGTGTCCACCAGGAACTATATTTTCTGCCCAGATCACAACCTTCAATTGTCAGGCTGATTCCCGCCACTTCGTCGCAGCGTTGATGCCTTTGCACACTTATGAGTTTTCGCTTCTCCAGTCCAGAATTAGAAAACTGCAGTCTTCTGTCGAGTTTGATATGGATTTTGACTTCTTCCAAGAACTCATCTACGCCTTTATTTTTGCTCGTGGGTGCCTTGTCGCTACCACCATAAGCCTTGACATTTCGAGCGGCATGTTTTACAAGCCAAGGCGTCAACATTGGAATCCAGTTCGGTTTTGCCAGAATAGTAGTCCAATCTGACATTTCAAACCACTTCGGACTGTCAAGATAACGACAGACATTCTTATCGTCAATATTGAAGATATTCACATAGTAGCCGAGAAGCAAGTGTCTTTCATCTATTGGCAGCCACATAACGATCTCCCGCATATTTTGCCGCAGTCCAGATCCTTTGTTTTGCTTGGGTTGACGAACATCTGGATTCCTGTTTTCACAGGAATGACAGCGAGCGAGTCATCATCGACAGACTACGAGTATCGAGCATCGAGTATCGAACATCCTATCTTCATCTCGCTAATTGGAAGTTTTCTTCGCCTACTAATTGACGCATCTTTCGGCAGAAGTCGAGGTCGGGGTTTACGCTCAGTTCCTTGTCGGCGGCGGTGTGGACCCAGCCTTTGTCGGTCCGCACGGCGACATAGACGGCGCTCTTGCCCTTGTGATGCTCACAGATGCTCTTTATCTGGGCTATCCTCTCTTCGGTCACCTCCCTGGCGTCCAGCCCTATCTTAACCTTGGCGGCTAATTTGTCCCTGACGTTTTCCAGGGGTATCAGTTCCAAGGCCAGGACGTTGGGTCTTTCCCTTCTGTAATCGAGCTTGCCCTTCACGAAGACGATCGCGTCAGGCTCCAGCACGTCGGCGAATCCGGTGAGCACCTCGGGGAACATCACCACTTCGACCTGTCCCTGCAAATCCTGAAGCGTAAAGACCGCCATCTTCGAACCTGCGCTGCGCCCGGTCTTGGTCAGGTTATATCTTATCTTGGTTATCATCCCGCCGATCACGACTTCCTTCTCGCCGTTGGCCTCGGCCAGTTGCGAGCTGTTCAGGGTAGAATAGGCATTTATGCTCTCGGCGTGATGGCTAAGCGGATTGCTCGTGACATAGAAACCGAGCACCTCCTTTTCGTAGGCCAGCATTTTCGGCTCGGGCCACGGCGCAACGTTGGGCAGGCGTTTGTGGTCCTTCGAATAGTCGTTGCCACCGGCCATCTGCCCGAAGAAATTCATCTGGCCCGCCTGCTTGTCGGACTGCAAATTCGCGCCGTTTTCCATTGCGCTTTCAAGCCCGGCCATCATTTGCGCACGGCCCCCGCCGAGCTTGTCGAAAGCGCCGGCTTTGATAAGTGCTTCAAGGACTTGTTTGTTGGCTGCCCTCAGGTCCACGTTTTCGCAGAAGTGGAACAAACTCTTGAACTCGCCGATTTCTTTGCGGGCGGCGATGATCTGTTCGACCGCCTTTCCGCCTACGCCTTTGACGGCGGCCAGGCCGAAGCGTATGACGCCCTTGTTGGTTTCGCCCTCTTGCGGCTGCTCATAAAGCGGCGTAAAATCGATGCCGCTTTCATTGATGTCGGGCGCCAGGACTTCGATGTTCATCTGTATGCACTCGGCGATATAATCGACGATCTTCTCGGTGTTGTCCATTTCGTAAGTCAGAAGAGCCGCCATGAACTCGACGGGCCAATGCGACTTCATATAGGCGGTCTGGTACGCGATGAACGCATAGCGGGTCGAGTGACTCTTGTTGAAGCCGTAGCCGGCGAATCGTTCGATAAGCTCGAAAATCTCCTCGGCCTGTTTGGCTGTCAGACCCTTGCTGACACAGCCTTCGATGAATCTCTCCCGCTCTTTGGCGATGATCTTGCCCTTCTTCTTGCTTATCGCCTTAATAAGAGTGTAGGCCTCTCGCAGCGGGATGTCACCCAACCGGTTACAGATTCGCATCACCTGTTCCTGGTAGGTCATGATGCCGTAGGTTTCTTCGAGGACCTCGGTCATGATCGGGTGCGGCAGGCTCCATTGGGCCCCGTGCTTGCGGTCGATGTAATCCGGAATGAGAATCATCGGCCCCGGGCGATAGAGCGCATTGGCCGCGATCAAATCTTCCACCCGGTCGGGCTTCATCTTCATCAGCAGATTTTGCATGCCGCCCGATTCGAATTGGAAGATTCCTTTTGTCTTTCCCGCCGAGAAAAGCTCGAAAACCTTCTGGTCGGTATGATCGAGTTTCTCCAGATCGATATCTTCGCCGTGGATCTCCTTTACCAGTTGGCATGACCGTTCCAGGACGCTGAGTGTTTTGAGCCCCAGAAAGTCCATCTTCAGCAGACCGACCTTCTCGACCGTAGGTCCTTCGAACTGCGTCACGATATCTTCTGAACCTGGCGCCTTGTACAGCGGTACAAAATTGGTCAAAGGCTCATCGGCGATGACGATGCCCGCGGCGTGGATCGACGCGTGGCGGGCGAGACCTTCGAGCTTTTGACCGATGTCGATAACTTTTCTTGTCTGTTCGCTCTGGTCATAACCTTCTTTCAACTCAGGCTCTGTCTTGAGCGCCTTCTCGAGCGTCATGTCGAGTGAGAAAGGCACGAGCTTGGCCAACCTGTCCGCCTCGCCCAACGGCACGCCAAGCACGCGGCAAACGTCGCGGATGACCGCTCGGGCCTTCATTGTTCCGAAAGTGATTATCTGCGCGACGTGGCCATATTTTTGCCGGACGTAGTCGATGAGCTGCGCCCGGTGAGCCTGGCAGATGTCGATGTCGATATCGGGCATCTCATTACGCTCGGGATCCATGAACCGCTCGAAAAGCAAATCGTATCGTATCGGATCAACGTCGCAGAGCCCCAGGCAGTATCCGACCAATGTTCCTACGCCGCTGCCTCTGGCGCCGATGGGGATCTTGTTCTGATGTGCGTACTTGCAGAAATCCCAGACGATGAGGAAGTAGCCGGCGAAGCCTTTCGATTCGATTACGTCCAACTCCCTGTCGAGTCGGGCCTTTATCTGGTCGGTGATCTGGCCGTATCGCTCCTCGGCCCCTTCGTAGCACAACTTGGTCAGATAATCCTCGGGCGTTGATCCGTCGGAAGGTTCGAAGCGCGGCGCATGCTGTGTCTTTAAATCAAGTTTGACATTGCATCGCTCGGCAATCACCAGCGTATTGTCACAGGCCTCGGGCATCCCGGCAAAAAGCTCGCGCATCTCCTCGGCGCTCTTGAGGTAGATGTCCGACGGATAGATCATCCTGTTGGGATCGTCGAATTGTTTGCCCGTGCTTATGGCGCAAAGACAGTTGTGCGCCTCATGGTCGCTCTCCTGGAGAAAGTGCACGTCGTTGGTAGCCACCAGGCCGAGCCCCATCTTGTTGGCAAGATCGACGAGCCCCTCGGTAGTCTTGGGGCCGTCACCGGCGTGCTCCTGTATCTCGATGAAGAACCGCTCAGGCCCGAAGATCTTGACGTAGCTTTCCGCCTTTGCGCGAGCCGCTTGTTCATTACCGCGGGCAATCTCGGCGGCGAGTTCGCCTTTTATGCACGCGGACGTGCAGATAATACCTTCGTTGCATTGAGCCAGAATCTCCTTGTCTACTCTCGGACGATAGTAGAACCCGTCAAGATAGCCCGTGCTGGCGAGCTTGAGCAGATTATGGTAGCCGGCGTTGTTCTCAGCCAACAGAATCAGATGATACGCCGCATCGGAGATGCCGGTCTTGGTCCTGTCGAACCGGCTACCCGGCGCCAGATATGCCTCGATGCCGATTATCGGTTTGACATGCGCGGCCAATCCCTTCGTATAGAACTCAACAGCCCCGAACATATTGCCGTGATCAGTAACCGCCACAGCACCCATGCCGAGTTTCTCGCAGCGTTTGAACAGCTTGCCGAAGGCGATAGCACCATCGAGCAATGAGTATTGACTGTGCAAGTGGAGATGCGTAAATCCTTTACCTGACATAAATTAGGCCATCCTTACCTTATAGTACAACTGATACTGAAATGATAGACCCATCATGTGTCGTTGTCAATCGAAATACCCCGAGTGCAGCAGGCCCACGTTTCTTATCCCAAGGATGACGCCGACGTCGTAATGGCTGAGGACCCGGACAAGCTGCTCGCAATAGAAATGTGCACCGCATCGAGGCATAGACCTATTCGCAAATGATTAATGATGATTGATCAGGGCCCCAAACTGCGCGGGCATTTTGGATTACTTGTTGAATAACAGGAGCAGGACTATAATCAGCAGGAAGACGGCCGCAACGGTGCTCAGGACCAGGATCGCCATTCGGTAGTTGGCGATGGTCTCTTCTTCGTAGGCCTTCTCTTTGACCTCAACAACGTCTCCCTCTTGGAGCCTCTCGAGCATGGAAACGTCGAACCGTTTGTGCGCATGGACCGGCGGCCTGCCGTCGCGAAGGGCCTCCAGATCGGTGAGCAATTCCTCGACGTCGTGATAGCGATCTTCTTTGCGCTTGGCCATCATGATCTCGACAACTTCCGAGACTCCAGCCGACAGGGACGTATTGATGTGGTCGGGCGGAACCAGTTTTTCCCTCAGGTGCTTTCGCATGACGTCCGCAGAATCCTCCGCCATGAACGGCACACGCCCGGTTAGCATGTGATACAACGTAGCCCCGAGGCCGTAAATGTCGGCTCTGCCGTCGATATCGATTCTGCCTCGAATCTGTTCCGGCGCGATGTAGTACGGCGTTCCGTAGGCTTTGCCTGCTTCGCTTTGTGCGGCCTCGATATCTGTCGTTGCGCGTGCCAGGCCCATGTCGGCAAGTTTGACCGTTCCGTTGGTGCTTATTATGATATTCTTGGGCTTGACGTCGCGATGGATAAGGGTGCAAGCGTGGGCGTGCGCCAGTGCGCTGGCGACCTGAGTTATTATGTCGAGCGCTTCGGCTTCGGGAAAAATCTTTCCAGCCACCAGGTCATCCGATATGGTCTTGCCCTCGACGTACTCCATCACGAAATAATGATATCCGCCTGCCTCACCAACGTCGATAGCCTGGACGATGTTGGGATGATTGAGACTTCCGGCGGCCTGGCCCTCCCTGTAAAACCGCTCGACGTACTCGGGATTCTCGCTGAACCGTTTCGGCAACACCTTGATCGCAACCATCCGGTTCAGGCTCAATTGTTTGGCCTTGTACACCACGGCCATCGCCCCGGCGCCGAGCTTGCCGAGTATCTTGTAGCCGGGGATCTTCTTTACTGCGGCTTTGCTTTCTTTGAGGCTTGTCTTCAATCTCTCGGCCTGGCCGGCGGTTATAAGGTCAAGCTCGACCATGAGATCTTTGAGAATTACGGGTCTGATCTTCCGCTGAGTCTCCAGCTCCTTGAGTGAGCGAAGCAACTCCTCATCGGTACACAGCCCTCGCTCTACAACCATTCTGCCGAACACCGTATCGTAATTTGTTTCGGTCGTCATAAATACTACTCAGATAAACTGAGATGCGCCCGCTGAGGAGCCAATCCTTTGGCATCAGTTTCTACACACTACTTCAAATCCAATTTCGCTAATTATCGGTCTACAAGCACCATTGTCAAAGAAAATCTGCTAATTCACATCAGAAAGCTGATACAAGCGACACAATCGGCCTTTTTGCCCAATGGGTTTAGCACTTTTAATTCTGAAAATATGCGAAAACAGGCAACGATTATGGTATAATAGAATGTCAAAGGTAAGCGGTCGCGTGGACAAATTGGGGCCGTTACCGTTTTGCGAGTAATCAGGGAGGTTTACCGCTTCAGGTTGGGTTTGTACGGCGGTAAGCCGTGCGCAGAAGGAGGAGGCTGGAACTGCGAATAAACAAAACTCGAAGAACCTCAGAGGGCAACATCAATAGGTACACGTGTCTATTGGCGGTTCCCGAGCGAATCAGTTCAAGACCACCGTGCTCTGCGAAGGGTGTTTTTCTTGTGGTTACCGGGCAGGGGAGTTTATTTCCATAGATTCGAGGGAGGGAAAGAAAATGACTATATATGACCTTGCGGATGTATTCAAGCAGCCTTCACTGTGGCTGCGTGAGCAGGTTTGGGCACAATGGGCATTGCTTGCGATTACGGCGTCGTTGTCATTTCTGTTGTTGATGTTGCTCGCAAGACGGAGGCGAGAGACAATGACCGGCACTGTGCTGGCGGATCATCCCCCGGAAGGCTCGCTCGGCGGCCGTGTAGAATTAGCCGGCGCCAAGTTAAGCCACCAGGGCATCGACTATTCAATAGTCGGTGGCGCAACTCGGGCAGATATGAGTCAACAGAAATGGGCGCACACGGCAGTACAATCGCAATGGGCGGATACGCTGACCAGGCTGCTTCGGCGCGAAATCATCAAACGCGATCAGGCCGAGGCGCGTCTCGAACGCGAGCTTGCCGGGCTGGAAGCAGTCAATGAACAGCTCCGCAAGCGAGTCGCCGAGAGCAGTGAAATGTCCGAACGACTAAGGCGGAAGATTGCCGAGTTAACCGAGGCAAAAGAGCAGCCCCGGGATCGAGCATCCAAGCCCGAGCAGGCCCGCCGGCAAGAAAGGGATCCGGGCCATGAGGACCAACCTCCGGTGGCTGTCGAAACAGAGCACAAGCAATGCCAACGGTGCAAACAGCAGAAAGCTCGCAGCGAGTTCCATAAGAACGCATCGAGCAGTGACGGCCTGGCAAGGTGGTGCAAGGTGTGCAAGGCCAAAGCTGCGCAGGAGTCTCGTCAGCGGTGCGCGTCGGCACGCCGTACTTCGCGGCAACCATCCGGTATATGTGCCGATGCTCCTCTGTGCGCGCTGCATCACCGCCAGGCGGATCGGCTCAAGCGTGCTCGCCGCCGGCGACCGCGCGATACCGACCAGAGTGGACAAAGAACCCGCAGATTCAGAAGTCCGTTGTCCTCGCCGGGGCTGCACTGTCCAAAGAAGTCGCAGGGGAATTGGAGCGGCCGAACAGGCTCCTCATGACTGCGGGGGCAGCCCCGGTATTTGACCATGAGTTGTCCATCCTGCAACTTCCTCAAGTGTTTGTGCCGTCTAACATGTCACGATCTTCAGTTCTTCACTGCCCATTCATCCCGGTAGATCGGCAGCAGGATGTGTGAAGGGTGTTTGCCGGATACGGCAAGCGTGTTTGTCGCGACGCGGGGCGTGTCCTTGCCAGCCGTGTTTGGGTTGGGCTCGAACCGCGGCGCATTGGATGACGAAATCGCTACACGGATGCGGTGACCGGTGTTGAATACGAGTGACGTGCTCCACAAATCTACGGTCAGTTCGCAGGTCTGTCCGGGGTGCAGGAGTTCGGGCTGCTCGAAGGAGTTGCGCAAGCTGGCGCGGAGAATGCCGTCGGTTACCAGCATCGATCTTCCATCGGGATACACATCGGTTAACTTTACCGTAAAATCCGTATCGGGACAATCGGACGAAACGTAGAGCTCTGCATAAATGCGCCCTGTCACTTCGACCGGCTCGGCGAGCACGTCGGTCGTGAACAGCAAAACATCCGGACGCGATTCGATCTTCCGTTGATCCATCGGACCCTTGGGCAGGAGAAGATTCTGCCCGCCGACCGTGGGGACTGGGTTATTGGGGTCGTAGCGGTACGACAGCGCCTTAGTCCCATCGGGCGGTGCGCCGCGGACGAGTCTTTTGTCCGGATGGAAGTAAAACGCGGTGGGCTCGGCGGGCGGCGGCCAGTTGTCGGCCTGGCGCCAGAAATTGCCGCCGGCGTCCTTGTCGGTCGGGTTACCCATGACATAGTAGTGTACGGCCTTGTCGTCTTGGGCTCCGTTGTCATTGCCCTTCAGCCAGTAGTCAAACAGTCGCGAGGCCTCGGCAGCCGGGGGCATCTTGGAGTTGGGTGGGTATTTCAGTTCGTTGAAAGGTCCGTGGGCGATCGGGGCGATGATCAGTCGGCACCTGCCCCGGGCGTTCGGCCCGCCGTTATTGTGAATAGTGACGAACGAGTTGATCGTCCCCTGCAGGAAAATATCGTACCAGCCGCCGATGAATATGCCGGGCGTGTTCACGCGGTGAGCCTGCGCTTCGGGATTCATATCCGCCCAGAAATCGTCGTAGTTGGGGTGCTCGCGGAAGGTCTTCAGGTTGACGTCGGCCATGCCCGTGCCTATGAGCCAGCCTTCGAGCAGCGATTTGCGCCAGACACCGCCCTGATAGGCGGCTTGGGTGTACATGTCGGAGAAAGCCACCGTCACCGCCTGGCCTTTCAGTACGTCCGGCGCGTCGGGCGCGAGCATGTTCTGGGTGATTCCCACCGCCGAGCCGCCGATCGTTGCGACTTTGCCGTTGCACCACTTCTGAGATGCTATCCACAGCAGCGTGTCGTGCCCGTCCCGGCGCTTGCCCCATCCGCCGTTGCGAAAAATAATGGCGTGATGCCCTTCGGATTGGCCGCGACCGCGTATGTCCTGGGCGACCATAACATAACCTTGCCTGCAAAATCTCTGTCCGTCAGCCCTGCCGCTGGCTCGGCCGTAGGGAGTGCGCATCAGAACCACCGGGCAGGACGGCTCGCCCTCCGCAGGAAGATAGACGTCAGTTGCCAGCCTGATCCCGTCGCGCATCGCGACCATGTGAAGCGTCGGCTGGATCTTCGCCTCGTCTGCGGCAAACGCAGCTACACTCAATATAACAAGACCGAGCAGCAATACACGATGAATCAATCGGCGGTTCGACATTTCTCTATCTCCCAGTGAAATAACTTGTCGTAATCCAAAAAGGATTTTTCCTTTCAACTATGTGCGCACTGTCCCGGGATTTCCAGTGTAATCTCGAAAATTGGCTCTGTTTCTTCATTTCTCATCAACTCAACCGCGGAGAAGGGCGGGTTTATTCAGGATTTCGTGCATGGTCCTTAGTGCTTGGAGTTTCCAGCCGAAGGCCGGCTCTGAATTTAGTCCAAGGGGCGCAAAGTCAACAATCCAAAATCTCAAATGTAGGGTCTTAGATCGAACCACGCTTTGCTCCGCTGATTAGGTCGTCCAGACTGGCGACTGGCGATTGGCGATTGGCGATTGGCGATTGGCGATTGAGTATGAACAGTGAAGAATCCATAATTTTGACTCTACTCCATGATGTAGATTGTATATTGAGATCAGTCTGAAGTCAAAGGAAATCAAAGAAAGGTCTCCGTGACTCGTATCCTTATATTGCGTGGAGCGTACAGCGGATAAGCACGGACGTGTGCGATTTATCGAACTTCATAGGTTAGATTTGGCAACACACTCTTTAGAATACACAATAGTGCTAAATCCATTACATCTGCTAGATGGCGTGTACCGAAGTGATGCACATAGCGGTCAAAGTATTTCCATTCCTTCTCATATCTTGTGCCTCCATGCACAAGTTCTGAGCGAAGATCATACAACCATTTAGCCTTTTGAGTCCACAAAGGGTTTGACGTGCAAGTTTCAACTCCTTCTAATATAAGCCTCTCCACATCTCCTCTTTTGCCAAACAATGCATCTAAACTTATAAAGTAGTGAATAAACGCATCGATATCATCGGACACCATTGCATTGTTGATAAAATGAGCCGCTTTCTTCACCCTATTCTTAATGTCAATTTCAAAATGCTGCAAAGAGTCATACCATTCTTCAAGAACCTCGGCAGTGTCAGTTCTTAATTCAAAGTCATGAATATAGTACGGCAATAGCTTGCCAATCTCGGATAAACTGGTGCCTCCAGAAGATTGATTATCTTTACCTTGAAACTGCATGCAAATTCTATATGGCTGTGCTGCCGATTTACTTAATTGAAGTTGTTTTTGGATTCGAAATATGGCAAACAAAACTGACAAAAACATTTTGAACTCTAGCTTCGCTTTAAACTTGCCACCATTCGAGGTGCCGGTACACAGGCATAATAATAATGCTTCATATTTGAGCTGAGAGAAAGCAGTCGGCTTGCCGTCTGAGAAAAAGCCAGTTGAAGGATCCCAGTATTTAGTTTCTGGATATTCTAACTCAAATTCTTTCCAAGTCTTTTTGTCCGTTCTTTTCAATAGATAAATATTTGCATTCGGAATTCTTATACTGTCTGTAATCAGTCTCGGTAATGGGTATACTACGCACCAATGTCCTATACTGTTTTCCATTTTAGCCAGTATGAAATCCCAGAGCTTTTCCGAAAATGCACTTACATCATCAATAGCCCTAGCTTCAAAGAGACTCTGTTTTCTTCGAAGAAGACCATCCATAATGTGAAAGAATTTGGCATTTGTGCAGATAAGGCAAAAAGCATTCTTAATAACTTCGGAAAACTTGTCTTTATCCCCTCCTGCCAACTGTACATATCTTTCAATACTCATTGAAGCAATATTGTTGCATAATTTGAATCCTCTATCGGTGTGCCACCATGTTATTCCTATTCCTCCGCGAAAGATAAATGGTGATTCATTGCCTGCAATGAATTGAGCCTTGTAACTTTGAATATTCTCAGGTCTTATCAACCTGATTTCTTTCGTGAATGCGATTAATTGACTCAGAATCCTTCTGTCGTACAAAACAGCCCCGCTGTCCATAGCTTTTCGATAGTCCGGCATGGTTCTATTCTATTAACAGTCGGTGCGATTCATCTCACCCTACCTACCTATTCTCTTATCCCTACCAATAGCAGTACGGTGTGCTGGTTGTTTTCACTGTAAATTGTGTTTCCGGGCGAAGACTATGCAATAAGAGGCGCGCCACGCATACCTTGTTTTCTTCCACATGTGGGCACGGGCCGACAATAATCCTTGCCCTATCCCACACGCTTTCCTTGAGTTTGACGGTACGATATGGAACCACCATGCTACCACGAACACGGACTCCAAAATTCTCCCTGCTTTCGGAATCTTTCGTGATTGAGACCAATCTCCACTCATTTTCCGCCGCAAACGTCTTGTGCTTAATTAAGGGTGCCACCTTCGTGATCGCTTGTCTTAACCAACGGCCTTCCAACTCGTCGAAGTCAAGAGAGAGTATAGGTGGCGAGGAGACTCTCTCTCTATCTCCTTCAGATATTACCGAGCGGATTGCGTCGGTAATCATCGAGGTCTGTTCATCACTTCCATAGACGCATCGGTCTAAATCAAAGCCCTGGCGTTTCGCGACTCGCCCGAGTTTGCTCTTTAGGAGTCCAACGCTAAAACCACCCTGTGGACAATAAGCTCGCCATTGATTCAGGTCATCCTCTTCTTCAGAGAATGAACAGACATAAACAGGGCAGCGTTGAAGCGGGCCAACATCGGGCAGTGCCATTGCCATTGACTCACATCGTGCCGGCAGATCTTTCCATGTTCTTAATTGCCTCCTAGCGAGGTCAATCGCCCAACGGAATTCTTTCGAGTCATTCAGATAGAAGATATCTGTGGTCCAGATTTCCCGTTGCTCAATGATGCCTATGAGACCTTCCGCTGTTGTGTAGTGATAGAGATAGAAGTCACTTTGCGTCGCCATATCGTATGACCCTGAGTCCGGAGCCACTTTACCTATTTTGTCCTTTCATTGAGGTCATTCCGTATCTCGCACTGAATTCTCCCAAAAGATGCGTTAAAACTGTTTCGTTCGGCATCCACAAAACATATATTATCAGACGGGAGTCTGTTTGTCAGGTATTTTCCGGGGAAATTTCGAAGGGCGAAATACAGGACACCAGGGCGGCAGGAGGCAGTGTGCGATGAACCACACCACCTTTCTCTTCACCACCAGAAACACGGGTTGCTGAAACGTTGCCAGAACCAACGGTGCTCCATATCCCTGAAGTGCCGCCACTGGACGTGGCCATCGACGAAAAGGACATTTCCTCCGGTAGGCTGCGAGCCTGCCTTCAGATGGTTCGATCTGTCGTAGACCTGCCAGCGCGACCAGCAGCCGCCCGTCGCGCGAGAGAAGTCCGCCAAGTCGCGGTCCGGCCCGTTGCTGGCGGTCACGTCGGCGATAAGCTCCACCGACGCCGGAGCGCTTTTCGTCGTGGTAACGGATCGGACCCATTCCTTGGGTGCCCCGTTGTCGGGGCTCATGGGCGGATTCGATCTGCCGCCGGCCGTATCGATGAACCAGAAGTAGCCCATAATGCGATGGTAGTTTCTGCGAGTCGATTCAGCCGTTGGCTCCAGTCGGGGTTGGCTCTCCGACGTCCCCGCAGGGAAGTTTTCGCCGTAACGCCAGAAGATGATATTGTCTCTCTTGCGCCAGGACGGACAATAGAAGATATGGCGGTCGAAGGCGCCCGACTCCAGAATGGTATCCGTCGTCCAGTATGAAACGTCAAACAGCCAGCGATCGACCACGTTCAAAGGCAGCTTGCCGTCGTAGTCGCCGGCGTACAGGAACAGGCCCAATCCAGTGTTCTTCTCATTCTGGGCGCAGACGGCGCGCCGACCCTGCTCCCGAACCGCTCGCAGCGCGGGCATGAGAATGCTCAGCAATAGAGCAATGATGGCGATGACCACGAGAAGTTCTATGAGCGTGAATCCCCTTTTTCTGTCCATGACAAGACTCCGGCACTATGGCGCAAACTCTTGGGAACCAATTGCCATTCTATTCCTTTTGCGACGGCGAATCAACAACAAACTACATGAAACAGAACATAGCGTGCGATGAGTCGCACCACTTATGTCGTTCCTGTTCATTCTCCCAGCGAATGAGAAATAGCCTCAAAATCAGGAGGTTCGCTATTCTGTCGGCGGTTGAATGTCATGACGGTAAGGAGATATGTCCCGCCCAAACGAATATAGTCCAGCATGATTCTATCCTATTCATTGTCGGTGCGATTCATCGCACCCTACCTACTGTGTTCAAGAAACTAGTCGTGAAGTTCTTTGTTATTGTACGTTTGCGTCCACGCGTTATGGCCGGCATCGGGATAGATTGTTAGTCTGGCATCTCCTCCACATGCTTTGAACGCATCAACCATTTCCTTGGATTCTTTGAGGGGGACAACGGGATCATTATCCATAAATCGCATACTATTAAACGTGAGCCTGTTTGTCGGGTACTTTCCGCAAAAACGAGAAGGACAAGAGACAGGATATTGAGATAACAGGGGCGTCGAGTCTCTGCGCCGAGCCGTGCAGTATCTAAGCGACAAGTTCGGCGACGAATATCCACACGCGGACCGGCACCTGCGCCGGATCAAGGCGATTTCTGGATCTCTGAGCGACAACGAGAACGACCCCGAGGCATTGGCCCAGACGCAGAAGCAGTTCGATGAGCTGCAACACCGCGTCCTGGTCCTGGACAACCGGCTGCTCAACTGCGGCAAACTGCTGTTCGTGAAGCGATACACACATCAATCAAGACACTGCTATAACAAATACTTGAGTTTTCGATACAGATTTGGTATTCTGCTGGAAATGAGGTTTGAGTGGAATACAGGGAGATTTCGGCTTCAGAGGAAGGGAGCCGGCCATACGCAAGAGACAGGGATTCACTTTGATCGGAACATCATCACAAAAGAGGGCGACCCTGGAGACACCCGGTGCGATATATGGAGCCCGAACCATCTGTACCCCTCGACGGGAGACAGACGGGTAGCACAGGCCCGGCACAGAGACGGCTGCAACGTACTCTAGCTCGACTGGCACGTCGGCTGGGTAGCCGCCGAAGATATGACCGTAGACATGTGGAGATTTGAAAAATAGCACAGTGGCTTCTGAGAGAAGTCCCGCAACATCGGAATCGAGTCGCCCAGCCGACAACTGCTCTTTTCTTCAGCGTGCAGGATTGTATCCGCGGCGCATGTATTCCAAGTCGTCCGTGCCGTCTGCGACCGGCCAGCGAATACAATCGGGATAAGGCACATGGGTCATTTCCAGGGTGCTCTTCTGCTTCCACTTGTGCTTAACCGCATGGCTGTCGGAGAAGGCCAGCACACTGAGTTGCCCGTGCCGCACGACAATCGGGTCCCACCATCGGTCGCCTTGGCGCTCCAGATTCCAGGACCCCCAGTTCCAACCGCCCACGTCGGTTTTTTCTTCGAGGAATACGTACTTGAGGCCGGGATTCCTGATCTGCGTGAGCTTCTTGTAGGAAGGGTATCCCCACTGTTGCGTTAGCCAGCTTCCGGCGCCGGCACCGACATCGCCGTTCATGCCGCCGGGAATGCCATAGCTGCGATGTGTCATTTCGGTTCGGTGTCTCCTGTCGCCCGGGCAGTGATAGAGATCGACATCCTGCACGTACGGGAACAGGGCCCCGCGTTCACAGCCCCGTTTCTTATCTTCCAGCGTGGCCGAGGCGCCCGCAACTGCAGTGCCGTCGGCCTTCTGCGGTAGCTCGACCCAGTCATAGCCCCGGCTGGGCGAGGATGAGTGCCCGTCATGGCCCCCGATCAACCTGTCATCGTTGTCCTGGGCGTACAGGATCCAGGACAGGACCAGTTGATGCTGATTGGACAGACACACGCTGCCCGCGGCCTGTTTCCTCACCCGCTGCAGCGCCGGCATCAGGAGACCCATCAACAAGGCAATGATCGCGATGACCACCAACAGCTCTATGAGTGTGAAACCGTATCTTCTATTCATAACGGCAACCCGACACAAACTTTAGGTTGCAAAAGCCTGCCTTCCAACATATAATGAATCTTCCTCAATCAACAGTCAATTGATAAATCTCATCAGCCACGGGCCATCAAGCTAATGACTCCCTGCAGAATTGAACGCATTTAGCGACTTCAGTCACGGCGTCGGAACCTCCGGGAACCTTGTATTCTAGCTCGATATCCGCAGGGAACGTCCAACGCTCTCGCTTCATTAAATTGAGTATTAGCGCCAGCGGTGTGTCTCCCTGGCCGAGAGGCATGTTCGGGCCGCCGTTGACCTTCCGGTCCTTGATATGGAGACTGAGGATACGATCATGGAACTTTTCAAGGATTGGGATCGGGGATTCGCTGGTGCCGGCAACATAATGACCGATATCGAAGTTGAGTCCCAGGTATTTTCCATGAGACAAGATTGGTCCGTCGTAGGTCGTCGCAGTCATCTGCGTATGGTTGTGGAAACCAATCATGATCTCGTGTCTGTCGGCAAAGGGACCCAGTCTTTCGGCGGCCTGCTCCGAAATCTCGCGGGTAATGCCCTTGGCGCCCAGTGCTTTTGCCACACTGAAGTAGTAGTCAATCTCTGCGTCGGGCATATTTGCGTTGCCGATACTGCCGAACTTGACGATAGGGATGCTAACGCCGGCATCATTGTATAGCTTGCGAAGGGCTCGGTACCTGTCCATGGAAACCGATAAGCGCCAGTTCAGCAATTCTTCTTGCTCATTCTGCTGGGCTTTCTTCTGCTCGGCGGTCATCTGCCGGCGACCGCGCCGGCCTCCTCCGGTCGGCACTCCGGCGAATTGCTCTGCCGGATCACCCATCAGTTCGACCGAGCTGAGCCCGCACCGAAGGACGTATTTGAGAATGTCCTCGGCGGTGCCGGGCATGCTCCGGAAACTGTAGGTGATTGCCCCGATTTGTACGCCGTTGAAATTGGAGTTGGGTTTGGCAACTCGCTGGCCGCCTGAACTGCCCAGGGCATAGCGGGACATAGTCGCGGAGGCGGCAATAGCGGTGGCTTGGCCCATAAACGCCCGTCTTGAGAATGTTGTTGTGTTCTGGTCTTTCATAGTTTCTTCTCCAAAGGTAATTTCCATATTTTCACCCGTTTGCCCCCAATGCCATATTAAGGCCTGAACCGCTCTGTTGTCAAGTCCGGTAAGACCAGAGGGGCCGCCGGTGCAGCTTATTACTTCGCAATCAGAATGTTCCGTTCTTTCAGCATGGGCAATCGAGTTGCCCATCCTACCGCTCGCAATGGCCGTGGTGGCCTCGCAGCGGCGGCTAACTTTCCGCCGGGTAGCCTACTGTCTGGGCGAAGAGCACGCGCTGGTCGGGGCGCAGTCTGAATTCCTTGGGGGTGTTCCTTCTGTCGCAATTGTGAAAATGGGCGGCTAGGCCTTGCGAGGCGGCGAACAGGTAGACGTTTTGGGCGATCAGTCCCGTGGCGACGTAATAATAGGACTTCTGCACCTCGGGGTCCTTCAGGCCCGGCTCCTGGAACGGCGTTTCGGCGTACCTGGCGATATCGACGACGTAGAAGATGTTCACCGGGGCTTCTGCCGCGGCGCGCCTGCCGGACCTTCGGCGAAAGTCCCCTGCGACAACGGGCGTCAGTCGATGAGCAGCCGCGTCGTAGAGGTAGACCCCTTCGGGCAGGGCGACATAAAGGTCGATTTCCTGCGAATTACTGGCCGAGGCGGCTGTCCTACCAGGGCCTGCGAATGGTCCGCTCTTGCGGTTGACGCCGAATGCGGCCCAGAGAAGGTTCGACAGCATCTGGGCGCCGAGTCTCTCGGCACTGATGTTGCGAGTCGTCCTTCTTTCGCTCAGGGCCGCCAGCACGGACTTGCCGCCCTCGGTCTGCGGTTTTGCCAGCGTGATCGGCTCGGGGTCCTGAGCGGAGCTGGAGGTGGCTGCGGCCAGCACGCCAAGAGCCGGCAAAGTCTTTAGAAATGCTCTGCGATTCATTTGATACTCCTTATACCGTCCCGGCGAGCGGTCAGGCCTCTTCAATTACTTTCCATCCGATCGCATCGGCCAGCGCGTAAACAGGCTTCTTTATATCCCCGTAGCACGTCACGCGGTGCCAGCCCCACTGATCCCACATCCCGAAGAGCTTCTCAATATCACCCACAGGCTCGGCCGCGAGCTTTGTCCTGCACGCGCGGTCGTCCGGGTCGTTCTCAACCGCCTTGCCCAGATGCATCAGTATCTGCTTTTGCGGCTGCCTTATCTCCAGAGTCGTCGTCATGTAGCCCAAAGGCAGGATCGAGCGCACCGAAGCACCCTGACGGTCCTCGGAATGTGTCAATATGGCGAAGGGATTCGCGGGCCCGTCGGGGCCGAACATCTTGTTGGGCGCCACGCAATGAGCGTAGATGATCTGGCGCTTGGCGGTGTCGATTACGGGGTCCGAAATGAAACTCGGTCGCCCGTTCGTTAGCGCTCCGATCATTAGCATTGTCGCGGTGGATCTGATATCGCATTCGCAGGCCCCGACCAATCCCTCGTTGTTCAACTGGTGAAATCCCAGGCAGGGGTAGGCATGGATGTGGCCGCCGTAGAATCCGCCCAGACAATTGATCGCAATCGCATTGGCCTGGTGCTTGCCCAGCACGGCCTTCATGCCCAGGTACATTGCCGCCGACGTCTCTAACGTCTCATCTGAAACGCCGACAACCTCAGTAGCATCGGCTTTCCATCTGCGCGCGACGGCCTTTGCCATGTCCTTGTCCGCATTCTCCCACGCCGCGTTGACCTCGGCAAAAGACACATTCTCGGTGGGTATCCCCATCGTCTCACCGGCCGGACCAGACTTCTGGTCCCGGGCCGCCAGGATCTTTGACTCCTTCATCCGCTCGACGCACTCGTCGCTCGAGACTGTGCGCAATTTGTCCGCCTTGCATCGCATGCTTCCCATTCCTGGCGTCCGCTTGGTCCGTGCCCGCGTCGTTGCCGCGGCGAAGTCCGATGCTGAAGCTCCAGGCCCGACAACATTGAAACACTTGACCGCCGCGATTACGTCCTCCATGTTCGATGAGGCTACAAAGCCCACATTAGCCGTCTTGCTCCGTAGAAATCCTGCGGTGTAAACAAGAAATCCGCCGCTTCCCCCGTACTGAAAGTCAACATAGAGCACCGGTTTGCCCGAAGCCGCAAGCGTCTGAACCACGCGATTCCAGCAGTTCATCTGATAGACGATATACCCGTCGATGCCGGAGGACTTGCCCTCTTCAAGAATCTTCTTCGCCTCCTCCGGCCCCTTGGCCATAGATGATACAAACTCGAACTCGGGGCACTCTCCGGCAAGAGCCGCGTTGATCCGCGCCATCACCGGGGCGAAATCGAATCCGACGTTCGGCCAGTCCGGCCCGGGCTGCTTGGCCGCATGAAGCGAATAGACCACGCGAATACGCATCCTGTCCTTGTTCGCCGCGATCAAAGACGTCGGCCTGGCCAGCAGTCCCGCCGTACCCACACATGCCGCGCAGCCAGTCAGAAATTTCCGCCTGCTAATCCCGCAACCTGAGCACCTGAAGACAGTATCATTGTTTTTCATGGTAACCTCCCGTGCATTCATAGAATTTCAAAGTCACCGGAGAATCAAAGGTGTTCGCCACCTTTTCTCCGTGCTTGTCGTTTCAGCCGACAATACATCTGCTTATGACAACAATTGTATGCAGATAAGGGCACTCTGCAAGAGAAAAAAAACGAGGGGTCGCTCCATAACTGCCGGAGTCATGTTCTGAGATTATGCAGAATCCTCACAGTGTATGCCGGTGCTCGAGACTAAGAATGCTGTCTTCGGTCGAATTTCTTATTGAAAAGCCCGGTGAAACAGTGTATATTTGCTATCAGCAAGCAACGAGGCGAAGCAACTTGGATTCATGCTTTTGGGATAACGGTTTCAAAACAGGGCCCAGAAAGTAGTGGTTGTCGTGAATGGCTCGGAACTCAGAGATTCAGGTGTGTCGGTTCCAACGTAAGTACTTGAGTATCCTTACTAACACTTTGCAAAGAAAGTGAGGGAATGTGCCATGAAGGCATCACGTCTAAAAGCAAGTTGTATTCTGTTGTCTCTCATTCTGGTACTGGGATTTGCCTTGACCGGCTGCGCGAAAAAAGCTCCACCCCCGGAAGAGCCAAACGCAGCAGCGACATCGACATAGGATCCGGCTGCAAAGGAGAAGGAATTTCTGTCGGACCCCGATGTCGCTCGATCCGATGGTGTTGATCGTGCGGGCCGACGGCGAGATTGTGGCCGAGGGCGTCATGCCCTTTGGCTGATCGGGCACCTGCGGGTACACGTGGCGTGTGCCGACCGGTCTGGAAATCAATGGCGACGAAGAAGAGCTGACCGTAACAGTGACGTACCAAACGCAGAAACTCTACGGCAAAGTAACCTCAGAACGAAAAATCAAAATCCGCAAGTAATCCGATCTCCCAACATAAGGCTCAGGCGAATACTTTGAGATTTGCGTGCACTCAGGAGTCCTTGTCGCGTATAATATCTTCAACCGGGCAAGCGTACGCCAGGGCCGGAATCGGTGACTTCAACAATGCAGAAAGTGAGGTGACATTATGAGGCGTTGTGCAGCAGTATCGACAGTTATGGTGGTTGCCGCAATTGCGGCGTTATTCTTGACTTCACTGGTACGGTCGGCCGAAGAAGAGCCCGGTCCCAAATTGGCGGCGGCAAGGTCCGTTGTCAGGCCCGGGATCAAGACCGTTGGTCCGGTCCGCGTAACGGGACAAGTGAAGAAAGGTCTAAGCAGAGCCGATCTGAACAAACTGAAGGCGCCTCCGGAAGATTCACGTAGAATCAGGATTCCAAAGGCCAGAGTGCACACGATTAAGGAAAGTACATCGGTATTGAGCAAGCTCAAGGGAGGGCAGGCGTTCTTGAAATCCGTTCCTGTTCCCAGATCGGGCGACCTGCCCGACAACGCGAGTCTCCTGCTGAAACCGCTCAAGCCCGATGGTTCTCTCGACGGCGTCAAAGGCGCCGGGCTTCGGCTCAACGGGGTGACGATGTCCTGGGATAACAGCTCTCTCGCAGAATCCGCATCGCAGGACAGAGCGTGCATAATGGACGAAGAGCACGGCGGCGCCGTCGTTGTGTGTCTGAGCGGCATGGAGCCCGGCTGGTATATCGTTGGCGGCGATTTTGTAGCACGCAGTGATGGAACCTTTGGTCTTCGAGGCGACTGGTGGAATCCGGAGGAAGAGAAAGGAGGAACGTTCGAGGTCAGCAGCACGTTGAAACGTGGAAATGAGCTGTTCCTGCCGGTGATGTTCCAGGTCACGCAGTCGGACAGCAGAACGTTCGTAGGATTCCATCCAAACGGCGGATCGATCTGGCTCCGCAGCGCCAGCGTGCAAAAGCTAAGGTGATTCCGCGCCGGCGAAACGCAGACCCCGAGCCCGGCACAGTGCCCTCAAGGGAAATCTGGTTTCGAATAGAAGATGGGATGCACGACTCAGTTACCCATGCTGAATGTAAGGGAATTGATAATCGGCGAATAATTAACCGCATGGGCAGGGACACCTGCCCATCCTACGGAACATTCTTCAATCCGCACGCAGTGTGAAGAGACTGTCATTCTCGACCTTATGCTTCAAAGGAGAAAAGTGAATAACTTCAAAAAAGAAGGAAAAGAAATCAGAAAACACGCAAAACAGTTAGTGCTTGATTTTATGAATTCGAATAGTAAGTGTGAAGTTTCTGGTTCAGGAGTGAAACAAACGGAGATCTTTTTAAAATGCGGTTTTGACTGGGGGAGCTATGAGAAAGCAACTTCAACAAATCAACAATATTGGGTTGTCGCTTTGTTGAGAGAGTTAGAGGTGGAAGATAAAGTTGAGCAGTTAGGACCATCTGGTCCCTGGCGACTTAAATAGAGGCAAATAGAATGTATAGAAGCATAAAAGAATTGGTGTTTGATTTGATCCACCGAACGAGCGGTAAAATTGATTACAAAACCGTAACCGAAGAAGTAAAAAAGCACTTCCCCAAGAGTAAATGGAAGAAGACCCACTGGTCATGGTATCGCAGTCAAATAACCAGCGATCGCGGGAGATATAGAAAGCTATTTTCTTATGAAGAACGACGAAACCTGCGGACTAGCCAAAGAGAACTATCACAAGAGTCTAATCCAAAAGGATTCGATGATGAACGAAAGGTTAGAAATAGAATAGAAGAAGAATTGCAGAAGAAATTCTATACCGGAAGAAACGATCGGACATTAACTGTTGGTCACCGTTCAAATGGGGAAGCAATCAAGCATGAATTTGATATAGTATCCGAAGACAAAAGTATCATTGGTGAAGTCAAAAGCGATAAATACACAAAGAAAGCTCACGCCAACACACGTTTTCCCCGTATTTTAGCAGCCTGCAGGTATTTGGAAATTATTCCAGCAGCAAGGAAGATGCTTATTTTTACAAATGAAAAAACGTATAAGGTTATGCAGCATGATTTGGATGGACTCATCAGTTCAGATATAGAAATCATCCATATAAATGTGGGGTAGGTATGACACTCGTTTTTTGAGTTGCTACAGAGCACTATTCCCATTCAATTGTCGCCGGGGGTTTGCTGGAGACGTCGTAGACTACTCGGTTGACGCCGTGGACTTCGTTTATTATGCGGTTGGATATTATGCCTAATACTTCGTAGCCGATTCGTGAGAAATCGGCGGTCATAAAATCAACCGTTTCCACCGCGCGAATGGCGACCACGTTCTCGTAGCTTCGTTCATCACCCATTACTCCGACCGTCGAGATGGGAAGCAATACGGCCAGCGCCTGTGATATCTTTCGGTAAAGCCCCGCGGATTTAATCTCGTCTATTAGTATCTCGTCGGCGGCGCGGAGGACTTCGAGTCCTTCTTTGGTAACCTCGCCGATTATTCTGACGGCCAGGCCCGGGCCCGGGAAGGGATGACGCCAGACCATCTCCTCGGGCAATCCCAGATACTCGCCGACCACGCGCACCTCGTCTTTGAAGAGATCGCGCAGAGGTTCGACCAGCTCGAAGCCAAGCTGTTCGGGCAGCCCCCCCACATTGTGGTGGAGTTTTATGTTCGCCGCGGGGTTGCCGTCTTTGGAGCCCGACTCGATGACATCGGGGTAAAGTGTGCCCTGGGCAAGGAATTTGGCGTTCGAGATCTTTGACGCCTGTGACTTGAACGCTTCGATGAACTCGGCGCCGATTATCTTGCGCTTCTCCTGGGGATCTGTCACGCCTGCCAGTTTCGCCAGGAATTGCTCGGACCAATCGACGACCCGCAGGTCCATGTGAAAATGGTTGCGGAAGGTCGAGACGACATGGTCTCGTTCGTTTCTTCGCAGCAGGCCGTTATCGACGAAGATGCAGACGAGCTGATCGCCTATCGCCTTATGGATCAGCGAGGCGACAACGGATGAATCTACGCCGCCGCTGAGGCCGCATATCACGGTGTCGTTGCCCACCTGCCGGCGTACGGCCTCAATCGTCTCGCTGGCGAAATCGCTCATCTTCCAATCGCCTGCGCAGCCGCAGATATCGTAGAGGAAATTCTCCAGGATCTGCGAGCCCTTGGGTGTGTGAGAGACTTCCGGGTGGAACTGGACGCCGAAGAATTTCTTCTTGTTGTGCCTGACTGCGGCGAAAGGGCAGGTTTCGGTGCTTGCCAGCTTGGTGAAATTGTGGCCCAAGTCCTCAATCTGGTCGCCATGACTGGCCCATGCCGTCATTGACTCCGGCAGGTTCGCCAGCAGATCGCTCTTGTCGAGCACGGACAGATTTGTCCTGCCGTACTCGCGTCTCTCGGCGGGAACGATCTTCGCGCCAAGAATCTGACAGGCCAGTTGCATGCCGTAGCATATGCCGAGGATCGGCACATCCAGTTCAAAGATATTCTCATCACACTTAATCGCGTTCTTGTCGTAGACGCTCGCCGGTCCGCCCGAGAGTATCAGTCCTTTGAGCGGCATTTCCGAAAGCTCTTCGGCGGATATGTCGGCCCGGCAGATCCGCGACAGAACATTCTGCTCGCGGACTCGCCGCGCGATCAACTGGCCGTACTGACTGCCGAAGTCCAGTATGGCGACAACTTCCCTGCTCATAACGACTCGTTCCTCGATTCCATATACTTGATGCTCGTTTATTGTAAGGCGGCGAGTATACGCCGGGTGCCGGGGTTTGTCAACGATTGCGCTCCAATCCAGTTGCGTCCAAATCTTCTGGCAGGCAAAATGTTGTTCTGCATAATCGTTTCCGAGACCACAGCGGGCCTCTATTGTCATTGCGAAGCGAAGCAATCTCAACTATCGCGAGCGTTGAGATTGCCACGGTCCTTCGGGCCTCCTGAGAATCCGGTGAGGTGCTCGCAATGACAATGAGTACAATCATCTGGACGAGGGAGACTTACGCAGTGCCGGAGAGATTAGTCACATCCTTTGAATCCTTGCTATCAACCTTCGCTTCTGTATAATGAGCCGGTTAATCTGGATTATTTAGGAACTTGAACATGGCAAGACTTACCAAACTTGAGGACATTGTATCGCTGTGTAAGCGGCGGGGTTTCATATTTCAATCGAGCGAGATCTACGGAGGCCTGGCGAGCTGTTACGACTACGGACCGCTCGGCGTCGAGCTTAAGAACAACGTCAAGAAGGCCTGGTGGAAGAGCGTCGTCCAGATGCGCGACGACGTCGTGGGGCTCGATTGCAGCATTCTAATGCACCCAATGGTGTGGAAATCGAGCGGACACGCCGACAAGTTCGCCGACCTGATCGCCGAGTGCAAAAAGTGCAATACCAGGACGCGCGTGGACCATCTCAAAGAGGAAGCCTCCGGGCAGGCCCAGGAGCACACCGAGCACGTTGATATTGACGCCGTCGCGGTCCAGGCGCAGGATTTGAGCGGCAAGCTCTGCCCAAATTGCGGAGCGACAGGGCAATTCACCGAGCCGATGCCGTTCAAGCTGATGTTCGAGACGCAGATGGGGGCCAACGTCGACGACTCGATGACGATGCATCTTCGGCCTGAGACCGCCCAAGGGATTTTTGCAAATTTCAGGAACGTCCTCGACACTACGAGAGTCAGGATACCGTTCGGGATCGCCCAGATAGGCAAGAGCTTCCGCAACGAGGTGACAACCAAGGCGTTCATCTTCCGGACGCGAGAGTTCGAGCAGGCGGAACTCGAGTTCTTCTGCGAGCCCGGCACGGACGAGCAATGGTTCGAGCATTGGAAAGAGGCCCGCTTCAACTGGTACCTCGATCTGGGTCTGAAGAAGGAGAACCTGCATTTCCGCGAGCACGACTGCGACGAGTTGGCCCACTACGCCAAGGGATGCGTGGACATCGAGTACAAGTTCCCGTTCGGCTCGGGCGACTGGCAGGAACTCGAGGGCATCGCAAACCGCACTGACTTCGACCTGCGACAGCACCAGCGGGGGATGAGGACACTCAATAAATGGTACGAGAGCAAGGGCGACATGAGCAGGATCCAACTGGCTGACGAGGCCGAGGACTACCTGAAGGGTCCGCTGTCGTATTTCGACGATCAGCAGAAGAAGCGATACATCCCCTACGTGATCGAGCCGAGCGCCGGCATTGATCGAAGCGCGCTTGCGTTTTTGGTCGACGCCTACGACGAAGAGGAAGTCCGCGGCGAGACGCGAAACCTCTTGCGCTTCGGCCACGCGCTGGCGCCGGTCAAGGCTGCTGTCTTCCCGTTAGTCAAGAAGGACGGCATGCCGGAGATCGCAACGAATATCTATAACGGTCTCAAGAAATATTTCAATTGCTTCTACGACCAGAAAGGCGCTGTCGGCCGGCGCTATCGCAGGCAGGACGAGGCCGGGACGCCGTTCTGCATCACCGTCGACGGCCAGAGCCTCGAAGACAACACGGTGACCTTGCGCGAGCGCGACTCGATGAAGCAGACGCGGGTATCGAGTGACCAACTGCTCAGCCATTTGCGAGAGAAACTGGACATCTGAGATATGTCCGAGGACAAGAAGCAAAAGAGAGAAACCGATAAAGCCAAACGCCGTTTCGGGCGCCTTTGGTCTGTGTTGGCTTTCGTGGCGGCCTTGACGATTGTCGGCGGCCTGACTTGGAAAGCGGGCCTGTGGGATTACCGATCGGCGGATGCACAACTTGCTGCGATCGAAGCCGCCTACGCCATACCGGAGTCCGAAGATGCAGGTGTTGCCTACCGCAAGCTCACCGAGAATCACCTGCCTCTTCCACGCGACCCACCCGTGGTGGACAGACAGGCTCTGAGATTGACCGTCGAAAAGCCCTGGCTGAGTCAAGACTATCCCAGACTTTCCGCCTGGCTCGATGAACGGCAGGACCTGATATCAAAGCTGCTCGATATATCAAAGATGGAGAAATGCCGGCTCCCGATCCCCCTGGATAGACAGCAAGTGAGCTATTTTGCCAACCCCGTCCGACAAATGCGTGGTTGGGCTTACATGCTTGTTCGATCCGCTAATATGGATGCAGCAGAGGTACGGATCGATGCTGCAATTGAAAAATACGCCTGCGTTCTGCAGATGGGCTCCCACCTGCGCCAGCAACCGGTCCTTGATTACTACAATAATGGCGTTGCCAATGAATCATTGGTCCTTGATGCAATGAAGGAGTTTGTCACCCGAACCCAACTGACGGAGAAGCAATTGGCGGCTATTGAAGCGGCGCTGCTGCCGGCCGAGGACAAATGGAAGAAGCATCTGAGAATAATGCTCAAAGTCCAAAGGCTGCTCGAACGCAGAGGACGGCCCAGACTCACAGACTGGCGCAGATACTGGGCGTATCGGAAGGCAACGAGCAAGTCTGATGATAGCGCTCTCAGTACAACACGCGGGTTCCATCTGAGAACCCTCGCAAACCGGCGCAACGTGCATATTTTGATCGCACTGCGGCGTTTCAAAAACGAGACCGGACATTGGCCCCAAAGTCTCAACCTAATCGAACCATCACTTTCGACCGAAATGCTCACCGATCCGCGTGACAACACGCCGTTTGTCTACGAACTGACTGGTGAGGATTTCAGACTCCACGGCAAAGGAGAAAACTGAAAAATGCCCGAAGATAGACAGATGAGCACTGAGACCGGCAAAGGCAGACGCCGTTTCGGGCGTCTCAGGCTTGTCCTGGCTGGCGTGGTTGTCGTAACAATCTTTTGCGGTTTTGCCTGGAAAGCCGGATGGTGGGATTTCCGGTCAGTAGATGAGAAACTTGCTGCGATTGACGCCGAGCTGGCGATCCCCGACTCCGAGAACGCCGCGGTTTATTGCAGACGGTTCTTAACCGATCCTGACAATGCAGCTATTCTGGATGATCTTTCCGGCTTTAGTCCATCGGCTTATGTCGAGCCCTGGGCCCAGCAGTGAACATCCAGAACTGGCCGCTGAACTTGGGCAACAGCAGGTGTTTATGCAAACGCTGCTCGACATCTTTCAAATGCAGAAGGCCCGCTTCCCGGTCTATCCCAGCCCGAGCGGTGGCTCGTGGCAAATGCTACGCGATATGCGAAAGGCGACTTTCATTCTTTCCTGGGCCGCGGCCAACGACCTGGAAGAAGGGCGTATCGACGCCGCTTTCGGCAAATACCGATGCCAGTTCAGACTGGCCCGTCACCTCCAGCAGCAGCCGGCGGTGTATTACAGGAGCGTCGGCATTGCTATCGAAGCCGTCGCTTCCGGGAACATCAGAAGGGCTGTCATGCGGGATGGGATAACGCCGGAGCAACTGAGATCGCTTGAGATGATCGACGAACGCGGTTCTTCTTCGAGGCCCGCCGACGATTGGCCCATTTGGCCCTTGGAGATCAAGATAATCCCGGCAGCAGGACAATAACAGCGATGACCTGCACGAGAAACCGACCCTGAAAGTCTGCTGGCCCGAAAGAAGAATATGAAGAAAATCCCGGCCGGAGCGTCTTTACGGTAGAGAGACAAGGAGACACGACATGAGAAAGCTATATCTGTCCAATGAATACAAGTTTTTCGGCGTCTGCGGAGGCATCGGCGAGGCATACGGCGTCGACCCGACGGCGGTGAGGATCGCGACGGTTTTCCTGTGCATCATAACCGGAGGGCTACCGCTGCTGGTAACCTACTTCGCCGCGTGGATACTCATGCCGAAAGAATCACCGGATTAGCGAGAAGACTCATCGCTGGTCTGGTAGCAAGTTACCTTTTCAGTGCAGAAAGAACTTGCTCGTCGCCAAGGATTGTCCCCTTCGTAGCGCAAACTGCGAAAAGTCCCAGTATCTTGGGCGACATCTGGAGTGCCTCCAAGGCCTCGCTTCTCTTCGGAAGTAGTCCTCTACGGTGGCGAATGGAGGTGTAACGTTGGAAAGCAGCGATGGCCAAGTCGGCCGCAATCTTGAAAGAGGTCTGCCGCAGGAAGGCTACATTGCCAGCCGCAGGCAACGCGGCGTCATCTATTTGGCTTGCCTTCGACACTAGGACGGCGGCAACGTCGTATTTCGCAAAATGTGAATCTGCTTTGTATCGTGTCAATTGGCCAGCTACTTGATTAACATATCGCAGTGGGATTGGCTTCCCTTCTTGCATCTCTGGCTTCCCTTCCACTACTAGCAGGCAACGCCTTCCGTCAACTGATACGGTTGCAACGACGTCCGTATCGCCCTGCTGCTTCTCTTTTATCTCCGCTTCCCAACCAAGAAGTCGGAAAAGGTTCTTCACGGTGTGGCAGAATTGTTTATGGTCGTTGCCTGTAAGAGCGTCGCGCAAATCATCGAAGAACTGCTGATGTTTTTGGTGGTTGCGTAGGTTGCGATTGAGAAGATGATTCCAGCTTGCTGATATGCAATCGAACTCTTCAAAGTCAGCTTCATCAGTTATAGCCTCCAGATTCAGAGTCTGCTGGAGTCTATTGAGTCGACTGAACCATGCGCTCTGGCGAGGTTCGGACAATACCATAGTCAGTTCATTCTTTGCATTCGTCAAACCTTCAGGATCTTTGTCAACGCGGTAGCGAAGATAGGAGGCGAGCGATTTCAAGTAGCGCCAAAACAGCGAATAACCAGGCTGTCTGTCCGTCTCAAACTCGCTGGCCACAGTCTCGGCTGCGATCGCCGCTTGGTCGAAGCTGTGCGTTACGTAGAGCTTGTTCCAGAAGTCAATTTCCTTGTCTGCTACCCTGCTGACATCAGAATCAGGTATCTCAGGGAACGATAATGGCTTCTGGGGGAACTGTATCTCGGCTAGTTTGCCGCTTCCGAATCCATTGATCACTTTCACGATATCGGCCAGCGTTCGAGCAGATACATCAACGCCAAATTCAATTTCGGCCTGTACATTGGATGGGAACCGGGCAAACGATTCTGCGCTTGTCAAATATTGTGAGAAAGAGTTTCTCAAGAATATATAGATAGCCCAGTCGTGGTCGTTCCTTGTGGCACGACCCAATGCCTGTTTCATCCGCTGGAATATCCGTGAATTCATGAAAGAAGCATCAGCAAGATTCTCGCTGACGAACCTCTCAAACGCGCCGCACGCATGGGGCAAGGACGGCATCACCACAAGACGGCAGATATCACCGTCAAAATCCATTCCGTCGTAGCGAGCGGCCGTGAACAGATGCCCAGCTTTGGCATCGACGAACTGGTCTATTTCCTCCGCCTGAGCCTCAGCAATGAAAATAGGCTGGTCTGAAATCTGCTTGTCTTCTATTAGCTGCCTCAATCTCTGTGACCAATGGTTCCGTTCTGCAAAGCTGGCACACAGCCAGACTGACCGTTTTAGCCTTGTTGCCACCGCAAAAGCTAGGCTTTCCATATCGGTCTCTCATGCCTCGCTGTCTGGAAAGACCAAAAGACGCTTCCCTGGAACAGCATGTCTATATTGGGGTGCAATCGGCAGACTTCTGATTTCCGGGATTCCCGTCCGGCGTGACAAATCATCTGCCGTACCTATAGTCGCACTCATAAGGATCCTCTGTCTCGGGCTGCGGATGTGCTCTTCACCTGCAAGAGGGTAACAGCCGGGGCGGATAGTGATGGAATTTGGACCCACGAAGCAAAGAGTACTGCAGAGCAATGGTTTAATTCGGTTCCAAGAGAAAGACAGTTTGCCACCATATTGGCATTCGGTAGACTCTACCATGATTGACTCTAACTGCGGAATGAAATCAAGCCAGTCGGTAAAGTTAAGCAGTTCGATCGGAGCGAATGGAGTCTGCGTGCCCTCTTGGCAGTCAACTATCCTCGTGTAGTGTGGAAATCGACCAGCAAGTGCAGCGATCAGATCCCGAAAAAGCGCCGGGTGCTCTGACGCATGAACATCAAGAGCCAAAAGACTGTGTGCGGCGTTTTCGGCAAGATGAGCGTCATCTAGGACGAGAATGTCGGCCGGGTCAATGCCTGGAGACTGATTGATGTACCCCCAGTAATTCAAAATAGCGACGCCTCGAGCCTGCGTGTACTTGAACTTGTCCACGGTCCTCCAACCCGACTTAGGTCCCTCGAACAATATATTAGGGATTCCGAGTGAATCCGCTTCATCTTTGAACTGGCGGGCAAGATTCTTTGTACCGCACAAGACAGCAGTTCTCATTCCCTGCTCCATCCAGAAATCCAGAATCATCAGAGCAATGAGACTCTTGCCCGATCCCGTTGGTAGCTCGATTGCTATGTTGGGGACTGAGATGAACTCCGAAGAGTACGAATCTAGTGCGGCTTCCTGTGCACCGTAGAGCTCCTCGAACTTCGCCGAATTCTTCCCCTTTAGACGCGCTTGCCAATCAATCTTCTGCTCGGACATGTATTCCTCTTTACTCATCTGTCTCTGGCGAACTACATATCACGTCGTTTCCCAGTCATACACACTAGCTCGGCAGTTGCAGGCCAGATACGGCGATCACGTGAGCCTTAAAGCATCTTCTCCCAACTAACATTCTCCATGCCAAGCTCATCATCAGGCTTGCCAGCTAGCACCGACCCAATATTGATGTCTCTGCTTTCGCGGGATAGTGCTTATCGCGAACCGAACAATAAGTCAACGATAAAACAACCTCAGAGCATGTTGAAAATGGTAGTATCACTTTACGCTCGACAACAAGGGCGAGAGGGGACTGAGCAAGGGCGGGCGCTACGGGGCGGTCCCAAACAAGGTCCGCATAAGGCGCATCTGGCCGCCGAGAGGCCACAAGACACGAAGTGGGGTCGCCGAGAACGAATAGCTGATAAGAGGCGAATCTGATATCCGGCATTCCCGCCCGACCGAGTTCTGCTGCAGTTTCTTCACTCCGCAGGCACTTTTCTCAACAGAACGGCCTTGCTGAGAAAGATTCTCGGTCTGTCGACCGGTGTCAGTCCGGCATCTCGTGCTTCGCCGATAGTTTCTTCGAACGCTCCTTTTGAGACATGGAATGGCGGCTCCACTATGAGAACCAGCCCGCCGGGTTTGAGCATTGATCGCACCTCGTCAAAGAACTTTTCCTGGTTGGGGACTTCGTGAATCATGTAGAACGCCAGGGCAAAATCGACTTTGTCTGAGACGCCTACCCTGCCGTCCGGGCACTTGTGCAACGTGATGCGCGGCTCAAGTTCCGTCCCTCGGATCTTGCTGCTCAGCTTCTCAAGCATGCCCTCCTGCAAGTCGGCGGCGATGACTCGACCGGATTTGCCCACCAGTTGAGCCATCGCAATAGAGAAGAACCCTGGGCCGCAACCGACATCCAGAACGGTCATCCCCTCGTCGATATAGGGTCCCAGTATCTTCTGAGGGTCCTGCAGCCACCTTCGAATTCTATTATCGAGACTTCCCGCTCTCTTAACCGGGCATACGTGCTTGCTTCTGTCACTCATGATATTCTTGGCCCTCAAAGATGCAAGATGCCCGCTGCTCGTCAAGGCCTCGCTCGATCAGGCTATTCTTGGTCTTCACGCACATCCGGTCATCATCGCCACGATCAGGCTCTCTGTTTTCCACTCGCGGATAACCGACTCCCTACGTTAACAAGAGAAACGCTATCACAGCCCCAAAGCGGTGTCAACGGGATAATCAAGTCAGGTGGGATCGAAGTGCTGGAATCTCCAAGTATGTGCTTTGCGGAAATCGGTTTTCGATGTATAGTCTATAGCTGAAGTGTTGAACATAATCAGACGACATCGAGGAAGTGATACATGACGAGCAATACAAGCGTTTATATCGAGCAGTTGAAGAATCACGCGGAGCAAGAGGTGACGCTGTCGGGTTGGCTGTACAACAGCCGCGGAGGCGGCAAGGTCTTGTTTTTGATTGTTCGCGATGGAACGGGGCTTTGTCAGTGTATCGTGGAGAAGGGCAAAGTTTCCGACGAGTTGTTCGAGCAGTTGAAGCGTCTCGGGCAGGAATCGTCGCTGACTGTGACCGGTGCCGTAAGGGCTGAGCAGCGCAGCGCCGGCGGGTATGAACTGGCTGTGACCGATGCGCAGATCATCTCGCCCGCGGACGGGTACCCTATTACGCCGAAATCGCATGGCATTGATTTTCTGCTCAGGCATCGCCACTTGCATCTTCGCTCGCAAGGGCAATGGTGCATTGGAAAGATCAGGCACACAGTCATCGACGCGATCCGCAGATTTTACAACGATAACGGCTACACGCTGATCGATACGCCGGTGCTGACGGCAATAGCGGGCGAGGAGAAGCAGACGCTTTTCGAGGTCGATTATTTCGGCAGCCCCGTGCACCTGAGCCAGACCGGTCAGTTGCATCTGGAAGCGGCCGCGATGAGTTTCGGCAAGGTCTATTGTTTCGGGCCTACCTTTAGAGCGGAAAAGAGCAAGACGCGTCGGCACCTGACCGAGTTCTGGATGGTCGAGCCGGAGGTGGCATATATCGATCTCGATGGGCTGCTCGAACTTGCGGAGAATTTCGTCTCCTTCGTCGTCGCCGAGGTCCTTCAAAACAACAGGAGCCAGCTCGAGACTCTGGGTGCAGAGGTTGCAGCGCTGGAGAAAATCAAGCCGCCGTTTCATAGACTGACGTATACTGACGTGGTCGAGATTCTGACCAGCGAGAAGGCGAGGGACTTTCTCGCCGGGC
>JADHXR010000029.1 GCA_016782865.1 Phycisphaerae bacterium | reverse complement strand
AATCAAAATGGCGGAACCCGCCTCCGGCGGATGACTTCATCAATTTTGCATCCTTCGACTTCGCTCAGAGCCTGCCCTGAGCCCATTCGGCTACGCTCAGGGTAAACTCTGCCGAACGGGACATGCTTTGCAGTTTGATATTTTATTTTCCTGAGTATACAAAAGGGGCCTGTGCCGAATCAATCGGCACAGGCAACTAACTTAAAATAGATCCGCTACATCAAGCGCAAATAACTTGCGCTCGTTACGGAGCGGACCGATGCAATCCTATGTCGTCAATGAACACCGTGCCCGAACCGCCGGGCTGCAGATTGCTCTTGTTGCCGAAACCGATGGAAATCGTCCCGACATTGGTCAGGTCCACGCCCTGGTCTGCGAAGAGCGGCAGGGGGATCTTCCATTCGGTCCAGGCGATTTTGCGCGTCGCTTCGGGATCATCATGGTACACCGCCGCCGTGCCGTTGAGAGCGACGTACATCGGCGCGGCAACGTTAATCGGATCGCCCTTGAACCAAAGCACGAGTGTGTCGACGCCTTTTTCCGTCCAATCACGAGGATATACCAATGTCATAGTCGCCTCTGAGAACTTCATATCGGTGTCGTAGAGATACGGCATCGACTGCTCGCCGCCGTGGATAGTTTGCGTCTCGACGAAATGCTCTCCCGCCGTCCAAACCGGGTCGGGATAGCCTGCGGTGGCGCCGTTTGTCGCAATACCGAATCCGTCTATCCAGGTGTTCCATATTTCGTCGGGCGGAAAGTCGTTATAGTCCTCAAAGTCATCGACGACAAGAAAATCGGCTGTGGTGAAGCTCCATACGCCACCTTTCCACGGGCTGCTGGGATTGCCGCTGTTGATTTCGTCAACTCGCCAGTAGTAATCGGTATTCCACTCGAGCATTCCGGGGTCATGGCCCTCGACTCCAAGCTGTTTGCTGCCCTTGTATTCGGGCGAAGCTTTGGTGGCGTTGCGCACGGCGTCGGCATCCGTGCCGAAATACACCTCATGCGAAGCAGCATTGTCGCCGGCAGTCCACTTGAGGATCTGGTTATGCTTGACATTCACGGCGCCAGTAGGCGGCTTCGGGCTCCCGACGGCGCCCGGAGTCGAGAAGCTCCAGACATCGCCTTTGACTGTCTCGAAGCCGTGGAAGGCGTCCACCCGCCAGTAGTAGAACTTTTCCAGCTCAAGGGTGCCGGGAAAGTAGGTGGGGGCACCTTGCGGAAGGCCTACGGTGGCATTGTTCACTTCGTCAAAATCGTCGCCGAAGTACATGTAGTGCAGTATTGCGCCGAAACCAAGCTCCCAGCTAAGCTGCACATTCGGGTCTACGGCACCCGCGCCATCGGCCGGCATCGGGCCGTAGGTGGTCTTGGGGGCAATAGAAAAACTCCACACAGGCCCTTCGTGCATCGTCGCGCCGTCGGCTTCGACATCCTCTATGCGCCAGTAGTACGTCGTGCCCGGAACAGCACCGTCCGGATAAGGAAATCCGGGAAAGCCAATGGCAAAATAGTTCGAGGCCTGGTTGCCCCGGAATGTCTCGCCCGCGCCGGCGACCACGTCGTCGAGGCTCTCACCGAGAAATATATTGTGCGAAGCCGCGTAGTCACCCGGCGTCCAACTAAGACTGACGAACGTATCCCGAATTATGGCGCCGTCAGCCGGGTCCGGATCGTTGGGATCTTCCGCAGCGCCGGCCATACCGACCAGAGACAGCACAAAAACAAACCAAACAGGATAAAGGAATTTCTTACGCATAATAGTCCTCCTTAGGCCAAACCGTTGCAGCAATCTTCTGACCTGAGGCCAAAACGCCACTGCCTCGAACTTACAAAGGGGCTTATGCCAAACCGGTCAGCATAAGCCCCAGATTAATGCACGTCTGCTGCGCCGGTTACGGCAGTACGGCAATATCATCGAAGTACATCGTACCTGCACCGCCGGTGTTGGTCTTGTCACCGATACCAACGACAATCTTGCCAACGTTAGTCACATCCGCGCCTGCGAATGCCTGCAGGGGGATATCCCACACCATCCAGGCGGCTATCTGCGCCGCAGCAAGATCTTCGTGATACACGACGGCGCCATCGAGAGCAACGTACAACGGATCGGGACCATTGTCCCCAACGCCCCTAAACGAAATCGTCAGAGTTGCGCCGCCGTTCTCAGTCAAATCTATTCCGCCCAACGCCAGTTCCGCCTCTGAATAGGTGGCGGCGCTATTGTCGTAGAAAAACGGCATTGACTGACGGCCTCTGTGGACGATGGTCCGCTCGGCGTAGGGAGGAAGGAGATTGCCTACAGTCGAGCCATTTTCGGCGTTCTGATAACCATCAACCCAGGTCTGCCAGATCGCCTCGCCCGCCGCGTCATTGTCGGTGTAGTTCTCGATGTCGTCGACGACAAGGTAGCCGGCAGTCGTAAAGCTCCAGGCGTCGCCTTTCCACGGACTGTCGGGATTGACATCATTGACCGCATCTACGCGCCAGAAGTAGGTCGCGTTCCAGTCAAGCTTGCCGGGATCGAAGCTCTCCGAACCCAGATCCGTGGAGCCTTTGTACTCGGGCGAGCTTGCGTCGGCGCCTTGCACGGCGGCTTCATCAATGCCGAAATAGACCTGGTGCGAAGCGGCATCGTCGCCGGCGGTCCATCTGAGAATTGATGTCTGCTTTACATCCGCTGAACCGTTAGACGGATTCGGACGAAGGGCCCTCACCGGCAGCAACAATGCGGTCTGCGGGATGATCTCCTTCGGCAGATCGGGATTGGACCAGGATAGCTGCGCCTGCATAACGTCGCCGCCTCCGTATCCTCCGCCCGACACATTAGATATTTCCATTACTATCGGAACGGTGCCAACCTCAAGGTTCTTCTTCGCCTGGTACTCGATAGCCATGTGATGCGCCATCCAGTTACCAATGATCAACTCGTCATCGACCCACAGGCGTACTGCTGAAAATACATTCGCGTAGAAAGTGTAGGTTTCAGTGAACGGTACGTTCAACTCACCGGTCCATCTGACGGAGTATAGAGGAGCATCGACTCCCGGACCCGGCGCGTCGCCGGCCCAGTTATAATCAATGCCAGGTTCTGCTCGGCTCAAAATAGGTGTGCCGGTCAGAGTCAGATTGTTGAAGTATTCTCCTTTTATGCCTCCAAGGCTGGCGTCTCCGGTCGTAAAGCTCCAGACGTGGCCCTTATGCGTAACGGCCCCGGTGAACTCATCGACTCGCCAATAGTAGGTCGTGCCCAAACCAAGGGAGTCAAGTTCATAGGTTGTCGTTAGCTGCGGCGATCCGCCAGTGGCATTGTCTACATCGTCGAAGTTCTCACCGAAATAGACGGTGTGCATCCGGCCACCCCAACCGGGGTTCCAACTCAGGTCCGTTTCGGGGTCCACAAGTCGGGCCCTATCAGGCGGCATGGGTTTCCAGGCTTCATGGGAGGGTACCGTAAATCTCCAGATGTCACCTGGCCAGGGGCCATCGGGATTGGCGTCGTTGACTTCATCAACTACCCAGTAATAGGTCGTGCCCGGAACAAGACCTTCGGGATAAGGAAATCCGGGAAAACCGATTACAAAGAAATTCGTAGCCTGGTTGCCCTGGAAGACGCTTTCGGCGCGGTTCGTGACATCATCAAGACTCGCTCCGAAATACAAATCGTGTGAGACTGCAAAAGCCCCCGCGGTCCAGCTCATGTTAGCCCAGGTATCTTCGTGTACGGCCCGATCAGCCGGAGCCGGCTGGGAGGCCAGTGGATTACCGCCGAGCTTCTTGATCTCGCTTTGAGATAGGCCCCGGTTGTAGATGCGGAGATCGTCCAGCATACCGTTGAACTCGTCGCCGGCCGGTGCCGTTTCATGTTTGGTCCCAATACAAAGAGTCCCGTCAGAGGTATCCATTTGTCCGCTGGCGTCCATCTCAGCGACCACTACCCCATCGAAGTAAAGCTTCATTGAACTGCCATCGTAGGTCGCGGCCAGGTGCGTCCATTCACCTCCTGGTGGCAGCGTTTCCTGGGGGTATAACTCACCTACTCCCGGCAAGTGGAACTTAGTGTGGTCACCCCATTCTTTGATGAGACGATACTGGTTATCTCCTCCTCCCGAGCTTTTTTGCAGTATCCTGTTGTTGCCCGTCCAGCTCGGATTTATCCAGACGGCGATCGTAATGGCATCGGTCATGTTCAACGAAGGGCTGCTTTGAACCAGCACGAAATTGTACGGGCCGGTAAACTTCATCGCTCCGCCAAGCTTCCCGTCAGCCGTCCACTCTACCGGACCATTAAGGGTACCGTCGTTCCCATTGCCGGATGAATCGGCGGCGACACTGCCGGAGCCCTCATCAAACGTCCACCAGCCGACAAGGCTCGGGTCAACATCCTGGGCCTCGCTTATTCCCATCAGGCCCAGCACAAGAATGAAAGAACTTACATAGACTAATTGCTTGCACATGATAATCCTCCTTACAAAAAAAACCTACATTTTGATGCTTCGGCTACATACCAAAGCGACCGGAAAAATTCCCTGCTTTAATTCAATCTGTCTGTTTCCTCCCGTGACGATTGTTTTTTGCGAGTTGGCGCTACCTCCTTCCTTCGAAAATAAATTCTAACTTACACAACTCTATTTCCGAAGCGTACCATTCCGGTGGCGTTTGTGGTGCTTTGCTGTGCCGTTCGGTACGTTTCGGATGATCAAAACAAATTCTCCTGCCTACAAAGCCGCAAATCCACAGACTTCACCTACACCCTATATCTACCAAAAAGGGCGGCCCCGCGTCAAGGAAAATCTGGATTGTTGTATGTTATTTTTGGCTCTTCCGGTTAAATATGTATGTGGAGTGGCGTTGCCAATAACCGAGAAGAATCGTTAGGGGCCCCAAATGTCCAAATTACCCCCCTGGTTGCCCTAATCTGGCCATCTGCCCAAACGATTCTCCTCTCGAATCAGCCCCAAAGCCTGCCCTGAGCCTGCCGAACGGGGCCCCGATGTCTACGCACCACATACGCATTAACCGGATGAAGCTTATTCTTCAGGCTCTGTCTGAAAAGTCCGTCGTCGGCCCGAGAGCGAGCGGTTTTTCGCCTGGCAAAGACGGCGAAGCAGACGATATTGGTATTATCGTCGATGCAGCCGGATGCACTCAGGCGGAAAATAAGCCGCTCGAAGCCAGATCGAGTTTTCAGACAGAGCCTAGTGCATTTTGCCCCGGAATGCTGAGATATCCCCCCAGCTCTGCCGCTGAGGCCCATTTCGGCATCCCGGGGCTTGCTTGGTTTGTTACCCTTTGACCTTGACTTTGATCGTCTTGGCCTTGGCGGCTTTCGGAAGGGTCACCGACAGGACGCCGTCCTGGCATACCGCGTTGATCTTCTCCTGGTCGACGTCGGTGGACAGGGTCAGCTCGCGCCTGAAGCTGCCGTAAGTGCTCTCAACGTGGTAGTAGCCCTTTTCCTTCGTCTCCTCGGCGAGTTTCTTTTCTCCGCTGATGGTCAGCTTGTTGCCATACACCGAGATGTCGATGTCCTCGGCCTTGCAGCCGGGAACTTCGGCCCTCACTATGATGGAATCTTTCTCTTCGGCAACGTCGATAGCGGGCCAGGCCTTGTATCCCGAAAAAGGCCTGTCCAGCCCCCTGAAGAAACCATCGAACAAATCATCCATCTCGTTGTGAAGTCTCGACAAACCGTTTCCGTGTCTTCTGTTGATCGGTACCAGTACCATAGTAACACCTCCTAATCTTTTCTGTTAAACCATCATGCTTTAATTTTGATCAAATCGTTTAATGCTCTGATAGTCTAATTGCAAAACGCGTGCCAAACTGCGAATCGGCATTGGTCGCTCAAAATCGCCGACAACCGCCCTTTTTCGGACGTCTCGACGGTACGTCTCGGCTGTCAATTTGGCACCCTTTCGCCCAAGCCGATATGGTGGTTGTCGCCGCCGAACAAATGTTGTAGACTTCTCGTAGCTTTGGAACGATTAGGGAAATTCAAGGGGCGGCAAGCAATATGAGCCAGGACAAGACTAATCTCAAACTTCAAGATCTGAATCTCGGGATTCGCGATTGCGTAAAGGACTTCGCCGAGAAGCTTATGACGGCCCTCGGTGACAATCTCCAGAGCATCGCGGTGGTGGGAAGCAGCCTGACGGACGATTTTGCGCCGCGGCACAGTGACATCAACACGATCATCGTCCTGGGCGAGCATACGTTGAACTCGCTAAACACCATCGCGGGTATGGCCAAACCCATGAGCAGGAAGAAAATCTCGCCGCCGCTGCTGATGACACCGTCGTATATCGAGCGATCGCTTGACGTGTTCGGCGTCGAGTTCCTGGACTTTCAACTGACTCACCAAACCGTCCTCGGAGATGACCCTTTTGCCGCTCTCGTTTTCGACAAGAAAGACGTTCGCCTCCAATGCGAGCGCGAGCTAAAGGCGATGCTCATCAGGCTCAGGCAGGGTTACATCGCCGCGGCGGCCAACAAGAAGCTCGTCCGTGACATTCTTATCTCAACGGCAAGAGGACTCGCGCCGCTTTTACGCGCGATGCTTTGGTTAAAGGACCTCGACCGGGCGTCCGGCAGCGAGGCGACATTTGTCAAGGCCGCAGGCGAATTTTCAATCAAAACCGATTCTCTCGCGACCGCCGGGAAATGGCGCCACGAAAAGACCCGCCTGAGCGAGACGGAAATGGAAAACGCCTTCGAATCAATCTACGCAACTATTGAGCAGTTAGCCGGTATTGTTGACGAGCTTGAGGTTTGACTATGCGACGAGACTTCTCCAGGCTCTTAGTGACCGTTCTGGTGATGTCGGCCGTGACCACGGTCGGCTACGCCGAGGCCAACCTGCCGAGGCCGACCCGCTACGTCCAGGACTATGCCAACGTAATCGACGCCTCAACCGAGCGATCACTAAACGGCATCCTGCAGGAGTTGGAGCAAAAAACGGGCGCCCAATATATCGTCCTGACCGTCCAGACGACCGAAGGCGTGCCGATCGAGCAGTTCGCCCTGGAGTACGCCGAGAAATGGAAGCTCGGCCAAAAAGGCAAGGACAATGGAATGCTCTTTGTGCTCGCAGCGAGAGACAGAAAGTATCGGTTCGAGGTCGGCTACGGATTGGAGGGCTTCGTAACAGACCAGTACTGCGGCCGAGTAGGCAGAGATGTCCTTGTGCCGTATCTAAAACGCGGAGACTACGGCCAGGGAATCCACCAGGCCAATCTTACGGTTGTCGGGCAAATCGCTTCCAAAGCCGGTGTCACTCTGACCGGCATGCCCAAGTTGAAGCCCGTTCGCGTCGGAAGCAGAACAAGAGGGCTACCGTGCTGTGGTATTCTGCCGATGATATTCATTATGCTCATGCTATTCGGCCGCGGCGGCAGAGGAATGGGAATGTGGTTCTTTTTGCCGTTCATGCTCGGTGGATTCGGAGGCCACGGAGGCTACGGCAGGTCCGGCTCGTTCGGAGGCGGAAGTTTCGGCGGTGGGTTCGGCAGTTTCGGCGGAGGCATGGGCGGTGGATTCGGAGGCGGTGGAGCAAGTGGGAGCTGGTAACGTCAAACTTCGAATGGAGAATGGAGAAATGAGAAACGTTGGAAAAGCGTGGGTCGTCCTTGTTGGAATCCTGGTAGTCCTGTTGCTGATCGGGCTGGGGATATTCCAATGGTATGTAAGCGGCTACAACAAGGCGGTCAACCTTGAACAGGCTGCGGAAAAAGCCTGGGCGGACATCGACTCGACGTTGCAGCGAAGGCTCGATCTTGTACCCAACCTGGTTAGCACCGTCAAAGGATACGCCGAGCACGAAAAAGAGCTATTTGAGAACCTCGCCAAATCCAGAGAAAAATATTTCCAGGCCGGCAGCAGAGAAGGCAAGATCGAGGCGTCCAACCAGCTCACGGGTCTTTTATCTCGGCTTCTGGTGCTGCAGGAAAGATATCCCGACTTGAAGGCCAACCAAAACTTTCGAGACCTTCAGGTGGCACTCGAAGGCACGGAAAACCGGATAAACGTTGCCCGCACAAGATATAACCAGGCCGCTGAGTCGTTGAACTCGTACTCAAAGCAATTCTTCGGCTCGTTCTTCTGTAGGAAAGCGGGTGTCGAGCCGGTCGAGTATTTCGAGGCCACCGAGCAGGCTAAGACCGAAGTGCCGAAAGTGGAATTCTAAAAAGATGGCAGAACCAAAGGCCAAAAGTCCCGGCCAAAGCGCCGTTGAAACCAGATACCTGGTCATGCCTCATCAGGCCAATCCTCACGGCACGGCCTTCGGCGGCGTCATCATGGCCTGGATCGATATGGTCGCAGGCATGGCGGCGCAGAGACACTGCGGCAAAGAAGTTGTCACCGCTGGCATCGACTCGCTGGCCTTCAAGGAACCCATCAGTATCGGGGACCACGTACTCTTGAGGGCCTCGGTCAATTACGTCAGCCGCTCGTCGATGGAAGTCGGCGTCAGGGTCACCAGAGAGGATGCATACACAGGCCGACAGGTTGTCGCTACAACGGCGCACCTGACGTTTGTCGCGCTGGACAAGAACAAAAAGCCGACCCCCGCCCCGCCGATCTTGCCACAAACGGATAAGGAGAAGAGACGCTACGCGAACGCCAGGCTCAGAGTCCAGGCCAGAAAGGAGCTTCTGGGTAAGATCTCGCGCAGACAATCCACAGACCCCGAATGAAACCGAAACGCCGATTACGAGTTGCCCTTTCGGCTACCGCTGTGGCTCTCGCCGGACTCATTTTTGTGACGACCAGATACCGCATGAGATGGGAAAAATGTTACACGTTCGAGCCATCAACAATCGGGGTTGCATCGTTGGAGTAATCCGCTCGAAAGGTCAGGGAAACGAACTAGGCGTCCTGCTTGAGCCGATTGCCCACCGCTGGGACAAGTAACACCGGATAACTCTTCAAGGCAAAGGCCCCATGTCTCTTCGCTCACATCGGGCGAGCATCAGGCCCGTATCAGCATTAGGCAATCCGGGCAGACCAATTGGCCCGAGTCGATTTTGGCCAAATCTTCCTCCGGCACGTCTTGTTGGCCGCAGCCCTCGCAGGGTCCGGTCCTGCCTGTACTCTCGGTTTGCCCGCGGAACTTCGTCTCGGCCCTCATTCCTGCCTTGGCCTGCAAATTGGCCCTTTGTTCGGCTTCGGATCGCAGCTCCGCCTCGGCCTGAGCTCTGGCCTCAGCTATCGCCCGGGCCCGAGCCTCCATCTGTGCCCTCTGCTCCGCTTCGGCCCTCAGTGTAGCTTCCGCCTGGACCTTCTGCCGCGCCTCATTCAGGGCGTCACGGTAAGCCTTCTCCCTTTGCTCGAATTGGGCCCCGACTTGTTCGGTCGGCTCCCCGGCGCCGAGGGTTTCCGCCTGCTCGGACTGGGCGCTGAGTTTCGCCTCAACGCTTGCCCTTTTCGCCGCTTCGGCTCTTGCTTTTTCCTGCGCCTTGGCCAGCGCCTGCGCGCCAGCCTCGAGCTGCTCATGACACTCCGCCTCGACCTTTGCAATTGCGTCGGCGGCCTCGGCCTTGGCTTGCGCCACTGCCTTCTCGGCCTTAGCCTGTATTTCGGACTTGACCCTCGCTTCGGTCTCGGCCTCTATGGAAAGGCGCCACCGCTCGCAGGCAACTTCTTCGGCAACCTTGCGGGTCTTCGGGGCTACTCGCGCTCCGTCGGGCTTGAGCGCCCTGGCCCTGACGCGAGCCTCTCCGGGCAGCCTGACCTTCCACCACCATCGGCCGTTCTTTTGATACATCTCTCCGGGCAGCACTGCCTTAGGCGAACGTTTTGCCATCGTACAACCTTTCAAATGATCGCACGGCCACAATCCAATAAAAATAGAAATCAAATATCAAATATCAAATATCAAAATTGCGGAATCCCGGCGCGCCAGGATGACTTCTTTTAATTTTGCATTTTGATTTTTCATATTTGCACTTTCTACACCTGTTTTCCGGCGTACTTGGCGCTGCGCTTGGGGCCGGAAACGGAGACGACGTCCATGCCGCCGGCAGCCTTTGCGGGCGCGGGCTTGTGACCGTACTTTTCCTTGAGCATCTCCCTTTTCTGATAGCACTGTTCGGTGAAGACTGCAATCTCCGAGTCAAGACTGGAGTTGGCCGAGTCGCCGAAGAAGGCATGAATGATCGGGAAAACCAGATCGGGTTTGCTCTTTCGCAATTCCTTTGCCATCGCTTCTATCTTCGCAGTGGCAACTCCCTCTTGCATGCAGGTGAACGGACCCACATGGAATATTCCTGAAATGTATGCATCGCCGCAGGGTTTGGTCAAGTCGTGCATGAACTGATAGGCAATGCCCGAACTGAGCGGAGACTCCCCTTCGATGTTGGCGTGAAATTCGTGATTCTCTTCGAGAGTCTCGATGATCTGCATCGGCTTGGGAAGTACATGCCTGCCCTCGAGGACCTCGTGGAACGGCTCGGCTATTTTGTGCTCGACCGACGACATGTACTTTCCCTTCAGAAAGGTGTTGCCGTATTTGCGGGTAGCCTGCCACGCCCGGCTAAAATCGAAGTCTTTCAGCCGCATGCCTATGTCTCTTTTCGAGTTTCTCTGGTTCATCTTATTCACATAATCCAGCCAATCCGTCACGGGGTCCCTTACGACTTCCAGCCCGCTTTCTTCCAACTGGCGAACCACATAGCCCGTGCACGGATCGTGCTGACGCACATAAATCTCACCTATATACAGAACGAGAGGATATCTCTCGTATGTGCGGAGCTTATAGGCCTTGAATAAAGACACCGTCTTGGTGCCCCACTCCACCAAATCGGCGGTCTCGGCGCCGGCTTCCACAACCTTTTCCAGCTCGTCCAGGCGTTCTTTTCTCAACGCCGCCATCGCTTCCTTATCGGCGGCATACGGATTGAACCTGAGAAAAATATCTTCCAATAAATCGCATGATTTTATCCCCTTGTACAGCATCCGCTGCATCTTCGTCTTGTCTGAGACGCTGAGCTTGCCCGGGAAGGGTATGTCGTTATAATCGGTTTCCGAGGACGGGCCCGCGACGGGGACGTTTTGAAGGTTTTCTCTGTCCAGGAATTCCCTGACCAGCTCGGTATACTTGCCGAACCTGCAGGGGCCGCTCGTCGTGGGCATCATCACAAGGTAATTCTTGTCCACGTACTCGGCGCCTTTCTCTTCACCTTCTTCCTGCAGAAAAGCTATCGCGTCGCCGACAACGCCTTTGAGCGGGTGGCATACTTCCGTGTATATGTGCTTGCGGGCAACCTCATAGCTCCTCTGTGTGTCGGTCGGCAGCACTCGGCTGTTCACGCCGAAATGCCTGAGCCCCGCGGCTCCTATAAAACTTGCGTCCCCCATGTTGGGAATGAGCCAGGTCCTTTGCTCGCAGGTGTCGTGCGTGCGCATCCGCAACTCGTCGATCGCCAGTTTCTTCTGAGTGCTTTGATCGACAACTCTCTCATGGGCCTCCGTTCGTGTGACAAACGGCGCATTGTTGGTTTGTGCGTCGGTCAGCAGCACAAGCATGGGCTTATTCGCCGCCTGCTGTATCTTTTCTTCCTGGTAAATCTTCAGGCTGTCGGGCCCGCATGCAAAGTTCATCATTCGGATGGCGAATAACTTCGGATGCTCGGCTACGTAAAGATTGGCCCTCAATATCTTGACGCTCTGGACCCAGAATTCGTTGTCCACTATCTCGTCGAGCCGAATGTGTGCGAACTTGTGCTCCAGGTAAAGTTGCGGGATGTAATGCAACCCTCTGATTTGAGAGAACATGGCGCCTGAGTTCGAACTGGCCTCCGGGTCGAGCAACACGTAATCTCGCCCGACGCCGACGTAAGCTTTTTCGTCGCTGGCTTCGATCTTTTGAAGGAACTTGTCACCCTCTGCGTAAAGCTCCTGTTTGAATTCATCCTCCGCTTCATCTGCAAACTTGATAGCGTCCTTTATCTGTTTGTCCGTGAGGCCGAGACTCAGTCTGTCGAATTCCAGCTTCAACTGATGAAGAAGAAGCGGCTCATCCCCGAAGTGCAGGATGGGATTTATCTGCCTGCTCTTGTCGAGCGAAAGGACATCGTTAAGAATATAGCCTTCCGACTCAGTGTAGATGCAATACTTCAAATCGGGAGGACTGTCGGTTCTCTGTTCGATGAAACTCGGATTAAATAGGTATTCCACGTTCGGGTCCCTGTTCAACACTGCCGCGTGTCCCGTGGCGAGTTTTCTCGCTATGCAAAACTCCGTTCTCGAATTATCCACTCCAATCTTGGCGATTTCCTTATTCGTTTTCGGAGAAACAACAGGGTAAAACCCGAGCTTCCTGAAGAACGCAGCACTCCAGATTCCCTTCTCCCCGAGCGTGGCGGTGCTCCTTTTAACCCCGACGGTTGTTGGTACCTTCCGGTCGGCTTTTACGCAAGCCAGCTCCTCGAGTAAGCACCCTTGTTTCTTGAAATGCTTCTCGTATATCTTGTGGTATTTTTCGACGTAGTCTGTCTTGGGTCTGTTCGCGGTTTCGGAATTTCCTCTCGGGCAGAAGCCGCCTGTGATTATCTCATCGGCTTCGATGGAGAAAACCTCGAGCTGGCAATCCCTCATACCGCAGCACTTGTCCTCGAACAGTTCCTTGCATGATATGCTGCGCTTATCGAACGGCATGTCGACCAGGTCCCAGCCCCTGAACGCGGTGTCATAGCTTTTGCCCTGCGCCTCGAACTGTCTTATGTTTTCGATGATGTCCAGGGCCTGGCCCCATGCTCCGAACATTTCCCTGTGAGGATACGCTTGTATGTCTTTGCCTGCCACCTGGGCCAGGGCTGCGAGAAAAGCCTTGCCCAAAGGCGGGCCTCCCTGGGCGGAAGATTTTTTTGCGTTGTGTCCGGAGCCTCCGACAAACTTGAAATAATAGCTCGCCGCCGTCCCTCGCACGATCGCGGCGCCAATCTCTTCCTTGCTGAAGCCCTCGGCGATGAGCCGGTTCTCATCCATCTCCATGAAAACCCCGCAGGTTGAATCTATTATCGGAACTCTCTCGGCAGTGAGGGCGGCTTCCTGTAGAGAATTCTCCACATTCAAATTCACTATGTCGGCCATATTATCGAGAGTCTGGCCCGAGCCGGCCTGGCAGCTATAATTCATCTTTGCTTCTTTGACTGTTCCGTCGGCAGCGAAGCTTGTGAATTTCATGTCCTGGCCGCCCACCTCGAAAATCGTGTCGACCTCCGGATCACAGTGCTTGATCCCGAGAGCGTGACATGTTATTTCATCCGTCACCCTGTCGGTAATCTCTGTGCCGGCTTTGGCCAGAGCCTCCGACTTTTTCTTGCTGACCAGGATCTTCTCATAGAGTTTTCTCGCCGAGCCTGTGGCGCCAACTCCTTTGATGATCACTTTGTCTCTGTGCCTGCTTAAATATGTCAGAACCTTTTTCAGAGACTCTTCCGGATTACCGTGAGTCTTGATATACAGCTTATCGAGCAGCTTGCCCGTTCTAAACTCCACCAGGGCCCCCTTGGTAGTAGTGCTGCCTCCGTCTATTCCCAGGACCACTTCGGTGCCGGGCTTGATTTCGGCCGTCAGTTCCTGGCTCCTTTCGTGCACATGTCCCAGGCTCGCAGACAGTGCGGGCGCGAACTTGCGGTTCTGTCTGCCGTGGGCCGCCACTTCGTCGAGTTGCTCAAGGCTAAACACGAAGCTGTCATTCTGCTCTATTGCTTTGACCGCCGCGCCGATTGCCGCGATGTTGTGATAGTGCTCGGATCTTTCTACGGTAATACCGAGGAATTCCTCCATGTTTTTTCTTATAAGGTCGTTCGCAAAGACGCCGCCTGTCGCGATGGCGCCGGGAGAATCCTGGGAGCTGTCGAACTGTCTCGCGCCAAGAACATCTATCTTGTAATTGCGGGCGACCGTCCGGAAAAGGCCCGCTAGATTGTCCTGCCTTGTCGCCCCCTCGTTCTGCTTATGAATCAGGTCGGACTGAATGACAACGCCGCATCGCGCGAGGAACTCGCTCGGCTCGGCTGAGCCCTCGGCCTCTCTCTGGGCCCTGGAGAACATCTCCTCGAGTCTTGCCTGTAACTTTGCCCTGTTTTGTATACTAATGTTCTCCTTTTGGTCGGTACTTTCCGCACAGCCAGTATTTTCCAATTCCGGGTTGGGAACCTCACCCTCAAAAAACCTCCGGCACTGTTTTTCAATCAAGGTGCCCGAGCCACCGCCGCACTTGGTGCCCGTCCTCCATTCCTGGATAACCTTCTTTGCGTTTATCCGCTTTAAGTGGAAGAAGTACGAATCTTTTGCCCCCATGTGGAAAATGTACTGCGCTTGAGGATTGGCCGTCTCGGCGCCCTTGGGAATCGCCACGCTGTCAAAGACGTAAGTGACGCCCTTCATGACTTTCTCGAAGGACTCGGCGCCGCTGCCTGTGAAGGCGGTGTTCTTTATGCTCTCGACACCGAACCTCTGTGCTATGTCCCGCCATGCTTCCTTTACGGCTCCGATAGGATTCGCAAAGTGCATTATCGGTCGCGGAGAATATCTTACGCTTCTGTCCTCGGCAAGCGCAACATAGTGAACGAAGCTGCTACCGACATCAACCCCAATAAATAACTCTTTTCCTGAATTTTCCACTTTTCCCTTTCCTATATTCCTTATTGTGACGTCCCAATGGGCACAGAATATCACGTCCAAAGGCGACTTGATAACGGCACAGCACGCCTCATAAATAGCGTGAACCGCCTATTATAGCCGACCACGGCGAATCCGCAAGCTCGTTTTGATGGATATGGGGGCTAAGGACGCCCGGATGGAACAGGAAAACAAGAGCGTGGACCTGTAATTTGGATTGTTAATGAAACTGTTAGATATATTGAAGAACCTGACATGCGGTTCAGAGGGTGATGAAAAATGTTACTTGTGATGACAAAGACACACACAATACAACAGTTTATCCACAGATTGAAATTGTCGATATTTACACTAAAGCTTTCTGAAATAAAGCGTTAGGCAGAACGACTATTCAAATATAGCAATCTAACCGCCTATATGATTACTAATACTACTTTTTTATAATATACAATAACATACATAGTAACTGCTTTGCCTGTTATTAAAACGCCTCAGCAAAGCATCTTGCTATTTGCCGAGTCTTTTAGTATCTTGGCAGCCTATGAATTCCCAGTGTGCGCAATCTGACTCAACGTTTAGCATTATAGCCGCGGCTCGCAGGCTATACAATATCCTTACTCTGCGTGCTTATAGTGTCATCATGGTAATAGCACTGTGCTACACACTGGCTGTAAAATTCTTTCACTCGTGCCGGTATGCTCTCGGCGAGGATTATCTGGGATGGATATTGGCCGATATAGGTTGCTTGTTGGCAGTTGAAGCTTTCCTGTCACTTTCCTGCTTGACCTGGCCCCGCAAGTGGACAGTGCGCACCGCCACAATCATTGCTGCTGTTATATGCACATGGTCGATCATGAACGCCGCCTGGCTTATCAGAACGGGAAATCAGATCCTGCCGAGAATTCTTTTGTCTTTGATTCGGGCCCCGGTAAACTCGTTCTGTATCGTTGGTGTCAATCTGGCAAAGATGCCGGCGGCGGCATTTATATTGCTTGTTCCGAGCGCCATTGCTCTGGCCTTTTTCATTTCCTGTCTGGCGCATCCAAGGCTACCGGCATACAACCGCAGGCGGTTTAGGATCCGAATCATCATATGTGTGATGATTGCCGCCGCTACTGTTATCGCCCGCCCGGCGGTTACGAGGCGCGGTTCCACACAGATCGGCGCGGTGGGGCTGCGGTCCAATGCACAACTTAGGGCTGTCATGAGCCTTGTTCTTTCGGACTACAGACGGCCGCTCGATCCGAAGCGTACAATACAGTCCTTCGACCAACTTAAGATCACGACGGGATCGCAGCAGGCAAGACATAACGTTCTTGTCGTGGTTCTCGAGGGCGTCCAGTACAATTACACTTCACTTGCGGACCCAAATAACAGTTTAACACCTTATCTGGCAAGGCTTGCCGCTCAGGGTGTAGAGTTTTCAAACACGCGCTCGATGCTCACTCATACTACCAAGGCGCTCTTCGCGCTGTTTAGCGGTCGTTTCTCGTCAGCCTCACAGGACATTGTCGAGGGGGTTCCGGCTGCCAAGCCGTACGGTGGCATTGCTACGATTCTCAGAGACGAGCTTGGCTACAGAACCGCTTTTTTCCAATCGGCCATGGGCAGTTTCGAATCTCGGCCCGGGCTCGTCTACAATCTTGGCTTTGAGGAATTTTGGGCCAGGGACGACCTGGATGACCCAAACACGTTTGTCGGTTATCTGGGTTCCGACGAGTTCTCGATGTTGAAGCCCGTCACTGACTGGATAAAAGCAAAGGAACAACCTTTTTTCGCGGTGCTCCTTTGCTCGATTACTCACGATCCATACGTGGTCCCCGAGTGGTTCGGTGAGCCGGACAAGGAGCCTGTCGAGCGCTATCGACAGTCAATTTCTTACACGGACAATTTCCTGGCCGCGTTGGACGTAGAGCTTGCCAGGCTGAATCTCACGGATGAGATGATCTTTTGTGTGATTAGCGATCACGGCGAGGCCTTCGGTGAGCACGGCCAGCTCGGGCACAACCGGATAGCTTTCGACGAACTCCTGCACATCCCCTTTTGTCTGCGGGCACCGTTTCTGGTCGAGCCGGGCAGTAAGATCACGCGCCCGGTCAGTTCCGTCGACCTGACTCCGACACTTCTGGATCTCTTGGGCTTTGAAACGGAATCGGCAGGTTTTGACGGTTTGAATGTGCTCGGCCCGGTTCCAGAGGACCGCAAAGTCTACTTTTCCGGCTGGATGCAGGAAGGACCAGCGGGGTTTGTCCAGGGTAATCAGAAATTCATTTACCATCCTACCGAAAGAACAGCCTGCTTCTATAATCTCGATGCTGACCCACTGGAGTTGGTGAAGGTAGAGCTGGCCGCCCAGCAGATGCAGAAGGTTGCCGATGAGATCACTGCCTGGCGCAAAGAGACGGTTTTTCGGCCCAATCAGGTAAAAACGGGCAAGAAATTATTGTTCGACCGCTGGCTATGTCGCTGGACGAACCGCGTTTCCTCGGCTAAGTACAAGAAGGAACGGAAATAGCCTACCGCTCGTGTTCTCACAAAAATGACACCTGCCAAAGTTTATTCTTATCACACTATGTTGTTTATGGTAAACATACAAAAGCCTTATGACCAAACGACCACAGACAGTATATTTAGTGTTAATGTGGGGTTGTTGGGATAAGTAGGTGTTGATATAAATAAACACTCTATTAAAAACGGGTGAGGCAGCAGCACCGCATCTGTAATAGTAGGCACGGTCGTAAGTATATTTTAATTAAGCACTTCGGCTTAGTTTATAAGCTTTCTCAACCACCAGTGTCCCGAGTTTGGCATATTCTTTGCAGTTTAACCCTACTTATGCGTTTTTAGGCAACTATATTGGGTGGACAGCCTAAAACTATTTCGGAGGAGGACATGTCCGCCCGATTTTTTTTAATCGACAGAATCGGTTCGGTTTGGCCGGTCTTGTAGACAACATATTACTTTCTGTCAATGGAGTCGTTCCGGAGGAGGAGCGACTCCACTCTATTGTGCTGACGGCGGCCTGATCATAGCGCAAACAAGCTGTCACAGCTCTGTCACTTGGCTTTTACCTATTCAAAGCACGCTTCGGCCCATATAATCACCAGCATTATGGAACGTGCGGTTTGCAGAATAATCGATGCTAATTTCAATCGGGCCCGCGAGGCAATACGTGTTGTCGAGGAATTTTGCAGGTTTGCCCTCAATTCGACAGGACTCACTAACCGCGCCAAGCAACTCAGGCACGAACTCTCTGGAGTGATCGGCAAGCTTGACACAGGCAGCCTCATAGCGAGCAGAGACACGGTTGGCGACGTCGGTGTCGGCCAGGTCGTGGCCAAACAAATGGATCGCGGTGACTTGAGAGATTCTCTCTCGGCCGGCTGCAAGCGTTTGACCGAGGCCCTTCGGGCACTCGCCGAGGTAATCCGGATCGAGAGCCAGCCGTCAGCAGAGGCTATTGAGAAGTTGCGCTACGATGCCTATACCCTCGAAAAGGACATAGTCCTGTTCGCCGACGCGGTTGAGAAATATAAACGTGTAGGATTATATGTCGTGATTACCAGTGAGCTGCCGATAGAGGTTATTTCTTTTACGCACAAGTGCGCTGCCGGCGGAGCCGATTGCATCCAGCTTCGCGCAAAAGCCATCCAGGACGACAAGCTCTTTTCCCTTGCCGAGGCGTTCGTGGGAATATGCAAAGACACCGGCGTTCTCAGCGTGATAAACGACCGGGTGGATATTGCGGTCGCCGCAGGGGCTGATGGATTGCACGTGGGCCAGAACGATCTGCCGATCGAACAGGCCCGCAAGCTCCAGACGACCCCTCTGGTCATAGGCAAGAGCACACATTCGATAAAACAGCTACGCGACGCGTGCGATGAACGGCCGACGTATGCAGCCCTTGGGCCCGTCTTCGCCACGGGGACAAAACCCGATGTCCCGCCGGTCGGCCTGGATTACGTCAGGCAGGCGGTGGAGGTACTGGCCGATGAGGGCATCGGCAATGTCGCCATCGGTGGCATAACAGCGGACAACGTCGAGCAGGTCCTAAGCGCCGGCGCCGCGAGCATCGCCGTATGTGCCGCGGTGACAAAATCCGAGGATCCGACCGGCGCCTGCCGGGCGCTCAAAAAAAAAATAGAGGCGTTCAAAATGGCTCAGTCGGCTTCTTGAACTTCTGTACAATGTTCTCAAATTGGGAGATTGTCAAGCTCACACGTACAAAAGTTACAGGAGAGAAAGAATGATCGAGACACGGCGTTTGAAATTGCTCGCCATGGGACTGGTTTTGTTGACGGTTTTGCCTTGCCAGGCGCAGAGGCTGTGGGATTTGGCCAACGCAAACAAGGACCTGCTTCGAATATCGACACTGTTTACGGCCCAGAACGTGCGCGACCATTTGTCCGGCGAGCAGGACATGAGTAGCGCCGTCGAGTGGTGCAAGAAGACCGGCGTGACACACGTCTTCATTGAGACTTTCAGGAGCAACTACCGCGCCGAGCGAGAAACGCTGCGGCGCGCCAAGTCGCGATTCGAGGCCGACGGCTTCGATGTTTCCGGTTGTGTTACGACGACCATCGTTGGAAAAGTATCGACAGGCTGGAACCTGATCTCCTGTTATACGAACGAGAGAACCCAGCAGCATCTCCAGGAGATATTCGAGTATGCGGCGTCGATCTTCGATCAGATAATGATCGACGATTTTCTTTTCACCGATTGTCAATGCAGCGAATGCAAGGAGGCCTGTGGGCAAAAGTCGTGGGCCGATTACCGCTGCGAGCTTATGATCAGGCTGGGCCGCGATAGAATCCTCGCCCCGGCAAGAGCCGTCAATCCCGACGTCAAGATCATAATCAAGTATCCACAATGGTACGACAATTTTCACAATCGTGGCTACGAGGTCCTGCGCCAAACCGCCGACTACGAAAGGATATGGGTCGGTACCGAGACCCGCGACTTCGACAATGAACGCTGGGGAGGAAAGGTCCAGTACGAGGCCTATTACATTATGCGATGGCTCGGCGAGATAGGCGGCGCTAAGACCGGCGGCGGGTGGTTCGACCCTTACGGCACGACGGAAGACACATATGTGGAGCAGGCGAGGCAGACCGTCCTTGCGGGCGCCAAAGAGATGCTGCTGTTCTGCTACGGCTCGCTCCAGAAAGACACCGGACCGGCGAACGTGGAAAAGCTGCGCGCGGAGATCCCGGGTTTGTTCAAACTTGCCAAACTCGTGCGGGATAAATCCATCAAAGGAATCGCCGCTCCGAAACCACCCAACAGCGATGCGTTTGACGAGCAGTACGTGTTCGATTTCGTGGGAATGCTGGGTTTGCCGCTTGTGCCCACGGCGAGAATCGACACTGATGCAAGAGCTGCCTTCTTCTCCGTGCACGCATTTGAAGACCCACGGTTCGGCGACAAACTCCAAGTGATGCTTGATGCCGGAAAGCCGGTACTGATCACAGATGGGCTCGCCGGCAGGCTGAAAGGCGTCGATCTCGGCGGCGACAATCCAACGATCCTGAAGGTCGGCGGAAAGCCCCGCGACTTGCTCAAACTGAGCCGCCAAGAACTCAACCCCATCAGGAACAAACTGCTTGCGCCGTTCGCAATGACTTTCAACGCGCCCAACAAAGTGGCGCTCTACCTGATAGGCGAGAATTGTCTTATTGTGGAAAACTTCAATGATGAGCCAGTTAATGTCTCGCTTGGGTTTCGCAGGCCTGTCGAGGCGCGAAAGGCCTTGGTCCTGCCCGTTGTTGGAAATGTTGATTTCTCTTGCCGCGGCCGCACGCTGGGCTTGGCGAAAATCACGCCTCGGACCTTGGTGGCGGTCGAATACTGATTGACTCCCCGCCGAAAGCTGCGGTTCACCGGCCAACCGCCCATGCTACTGAACAACAGGTGCCGAGGGGCTCCCCGAAATCGCTCAAACCCTCTTTTTGACCGATGCGCCGAGTTGCTCGGCATGGGGATCTTGCTCGTGCGCGGGGGTTTTTCTACTGCTTATCCACCGGCGGCAGTGTTGCTGCCGAGACGGTTGCCGGTATTGAGAAATCTTAGCATCTCCCATATTGACAAGCGGTTACGTGCAGATGACTTCTTGGCATTGCTTAGTGAGTACAGATAAAGCATTTATTGGCAACGAGTTACCGCAAGAGTGGTGGGCTCTATTCAAGCAGAAAAACCAGTCTTGGCTTTTACCGCTGGTTTTACCCGGTTTTTTCGAAGTTACTGGAATGTGACTTGCTATTCATTTTGTTAGTTATTAACAGGTTGTCCACATTTTTAGAGCTCTCGCGGCCAAGCCGGTATACACAGCAATCCTTACAAGGCGCGACGAAGCCACCAGCCAGCGTCATATTGCGATCCCCGGACCCATCGAGGCCCGGGGAGTCGAAACTGAACCGGTCTGATTCACAACTGCCCGACTATGTAGGACTTAGACGGCAGACTATTACAAATGATACGGGTGGCGCTGCGGCGTGGACATCATTCGTTGTGCCTGCGCATCGCCTACTATCGTCTGCCCGGCCTGATCCCACTCGAGCTTTCGGCCCAGCAGGTAGGATAGATTGCCCAGGATGCACAGGTTGGCCACACCGGCGGCGGCTTCCATATTCATGATGGTCTTCGAGCTGGTCCTGATGCCCTTGAACCAGTCTTTGAAGTGGCCCGGGCTCTTGTATACGTCTTTTGCCCCGGCCGGCGGTTCCCAGTTGCGCGCCTTTCTCTCGGCCCACGTGCCGCCGTCGCCGCCCCAGTGGATGAACTCACCCTTGTCGCCGCGATAGATTGCGCCGTATCCGGGACGGGAGATCTTGCGGATCTCGTTGTTGAGTTCGTCGGGCGTGCGTTCCTCGGCTTTCGGCAACTGATCATTGGGCATCTGCCGCCATGTCAGTACCCAATCAGGATTCTCAAAGGTGTATGTCACGTCCATCAGCACTGCACTGTCCCACAGGCCCTGCTTGGGCGCGGTGCCTGTCGCCTCGACGGTAACCGGTCCGGTGCCGTCGGCGCCCATCCACCACATTGCGCAGCTCATCACATGAGCGCCGCGGTCGCGAATCTGCCCGCCGCCCGATTCGAGCAGCCAGCGGAAGACGCCGTGAAGGTATCTCTTGTTGTACGGTCTCCACCTCAGCGGTCCCAGCCACATGTCCCAATCCAGCTCGGCGGGCGGCTCGCTGTCCGGGACCGGGTTCTTGTCCTCAGGGCTCGGGTAATGGAAACAATCGACCCGGCTGATGTGGCCGATGTTATCGTTGACCAGATAGCGATGCGCCAGGTACGCTTCCGGCTGCGAGCGGCCCTGCGAGCCGATCTGGACCGACACCTTGTTCTTCTTTACCGCGGCGACCATCGCCTTGCCTTCCTCGATGGTGCAGCAGGCGGGCTTTTCGCAGTAGATATGCTTGCCGGATTCGGCGGCATGAACGACCTGGACGCCGTGCCAGTGGTCGGGCGTGCCGATGACGACTGCGTCGATGTCTTTGCGCAGGAGAATGTGACGGTAGTCGTGGTAGGCATCGGTTCCCTCACCGGCCGTCTCGACGGCTTTATCGAGCCGATTCTTGTCGATGTCGCAGACCGCCGCGATATTGACCGAGCCCGCGTCGCGGAACTTCATCACTTCGCGAAGGAGTCCGCCGCCTCTGCCGCCTACGCCGATATGCGCGGTGGTTATTCTCTCGTTTGCACCAACTCTGCCGCGCGCCGCAAGGACGCCCGACGGAATAAGGTACGGCACGCTGACTGCCGCTGCGCCGGCGGCCGTCAGGAATTCACGCCTGTTGAGTTGTTTTGACTTCTTCATCGTTTATCACCTTTCTGCTTTCTCGTAGGGTGGGCCTTGGCCCACCGATTCAAGGTGGTGGAGCGAGCCCCACCCTACTTTGTGGGCATGAGTTTCACACACGGATAACCCTCGACCTCCACGCCTCGCTTGCGGAGCGATTGCGCGAGGTTGGGCTTGAAGTCTTCCGGCGCAATTTCGAAGCCGGCCTTTAGTGCCTGAACGGCTCTCTGAATCGGAATGCGCTCGAGCGCCATTCGGGCATCCTCTCGAAGATGCTTATCCGTCAACAACTCGGCAATAGGCCTGATCGCACGCATGCCGCCTATCTCGGAGAGCATCCACAGCACCTCGCGCCGGACCGACACCGGCTGGTCGGCTCCCAGGAGCCCGCACAGCTTGGCCACGACCACTGTTTTCGCATTAACTGCGCCGGGCCGGCCGGTGTGCCGCACTATCTTCCACATCGCTCGCTTTGCCGCGCGGGCGACTTCGAGATCGTCGTCGGTCATGACCATTGCCAGGGGTTGGACCGCCGGGGCGCCGACGTCGCCGGCGCTCTGCCAGGCCTTGGTGCGCGTCGCAGCATCGCTGTTCTTTATCCTGGCAATGAGCCTCTTTACCCCCCTGTTCCTCCGGGCGGCTTGGGCCGTTCCCGTCATCATTGCGACCGCACCGGCCGCAAGTGACGCCTTCTTGAAGTTGTTCGTAGACATGTCTTGTACCCTTTCTCTTGGACATTTGCAGATATTATCCGAATCGTATGGGATTGTAACCGCCGCGAACGGTGCTGTCAACATTTTGTATTTTCTTACCAGGAGTTCCACCGTTACGTTTGTCTTGCCAGATATGCAATTGGCGTGGGTTTTGTCAGTTGGCTGTACAGACGCAAAACGGTATAGGAGTATTGTCAAACTACAAGCTGAGCAAGTATGTGAGTTCAGTACTGGCAGGCAATTTTGGGCCCCTGTTTTTGCGCATTGTCTGCGTCCGAGAAGCAGGGCCTTTCTCTACTGACCCACATTTCTTTAGCTGCCGGCCATGCTTGGAAGGATCTCAAGGCCGAGCAGTGTAATGTCGTCAATTTCAGATGACTCGATTTCTCGATTCTTCATAAGGGCGTTTAACGAGTCTATTGTCTCGACAATCGGCAAATCGGTAGCCTTGCAGAACTCTTCGTCAAAGTCGAAGCGCCCCTGGTTGCTGAAACTGCCTATGAAAGGCTCGGCCCCGTCGGAATACAGCAGCAGTTTATCGCCTGGCTGAAGCTGCACGGTCTCCTGGACGTAATCTGCCTGCTCGAAAATCCCCAGCAGCGAGCCCCGCACCTCCAGTTGTCTCGGCGGCTCACCCAACCTGATAACGATCGGATGGGGATGGCCCGCACGCGCATAGGTCAATTGCAGCGTCTTTATGTTCAACAGGCAATAGCAGCAGGTGGCAAACTGGTAGCCGGACAGCTTCTGCGCGGTCATTCGCAAATTGAGATTCTTCACAACCTCGGCCGGCGAGAAAATACGGTAATTGTTCGCAACCGTCTCTCGCATGACCAGGGCCTGTTTGAGAAAGATTGTCAGCAAGGCTGCGGGCAGTCCGTGGCCTACGACGTCGGCCACGTAAAAGCCAATGTGCTGCTCGTCGATCCGGGCCACGTCGTAGATGTCGCCGGAAACCCATTCGGCCGGTAAGAACAACGTCGCCCACTGCGTCTCATCGGTATTGGGCAGTTTCGTGGGTAGAAAATCCTGCTGGACAAGACCGGCCAAACGAAGCTGTTCGGTCAGGTTATTCGCTAGCGCTTTTGTCATGTTAAGTTGCTCCGCCAGTTTATTCCTGAAGATTGTGTGTACAGACCTTTTTGGGAGCACGGGCTTAACCGCCATTCCCGACGCGCCCTTACGGCATGCCAGATTGAGACTCACTCGTGTCCACAACTCATCTATCGAAACACCATCGGCTGCGTCGCTCAAACAGAAACTGGTCTTTGTCGGTGACAGGGAAAAGCTCTTCACAGGCGTCTTCATCGGACCTGTGAGCAGAACCATGCCGATATGTTCCATCTCCAGCGCCTCGATGATTCGGACCAATTGCTGCTGGGAAGTCACAGCGCCTTTGGTATCGATAATAACGGTTCCTATCAAATCAAGCCTCTTGCGTGCCTGACTGAATCTGCTTATAGCCAGAAGGCGATAAGAGAGATTCTTTTGCTTGAACAGCCGCCTCATTTCAATTGGGATCGAGCGCTGATCGGTCAGATACAGAACATCTGTAAAACTCGTGGGCAACTCTATGGCCTTCAATGATCCTGCTGTTTCCATCTTGTCGGTTTTCCTTATCTGCTTATAGGACCGTGCGCAGATTGGCCTCTCAGACGAACATAAGTTGACTTCGGCTTATTGGCGGAGCTACTTTCCGTTTTTCGGACATTTTTGTGGCATTCACGCCAGATGGGCAGGACTGTTGTGTGTTAGGCTCTGTCTGAAAACTCGATCTGGCTTCGAGCGGCTTATTTTCCGCCTGACTGCATCCGGCTGCATCGACGATATAACCAATATCGCCTGCTTCGCCGTCTTTGCCAGGCGAAAAACCGCTCGATCTCGCACCCGACGACGGAGTTTTCAGACAGAGCCTAACCGATGCCCCATCCAATGGGCGCAAACAAATGCCATCTTCGGCAAGACTCACCGGGGGCGAACGAATATCTGGGATTTGACGCTGGAAATGGCTTGGCGCCCTCTGGCGCATGGCCCGGAGCGGTTGTATATCAGCCGGCGAAGATTGCCGAGCCGATGCGGAGGATGGTTGCCCCCTCCTCGACCGCGACTTCGTAGTCCGAACTCATGCCCATGCTCAGCTCGGCAAACTGGGGGCCGACAATTTTCTCGCCGCGCATCTCGACAAACAGTTCTCTTGCTCGAACGAAACAGGCTCGAACAACATCCTTCTTATGGGTCAGCGGCGCCATCGTCATCAGCCCGACCAGTTGCAGATTGGGCAGGCTTTCTATCTGCTCGGCCAGATGCGTCGCTGCACCGACGGGGACACCGTACTTCTGCGGTTCGTTGGAGGCATTGACCTGCAGAAGCACTCTGGGCTGTAAGTTAAGTCTCGCCCCGGCAGCGCTTATCTCTTCGGCCAGCCGAAGCGTGTCTACTGAGTGCACCAGGGTTGCCAAAGGCAGCGCCTGGCGCACCTTGTTGCGCTGCAAATGGCCGATCAAATGCCAACTGACCTGTTTCGCCACGGCGGGGCCGCCATTGGATTGCTGCAGAAAATTCAATACCTGAGCGTGTACCTTCTTCAACTGCTGGACGCGATTCTCTCCCAGTTCGGTGAAACCGAGACCAATGACCTCTTTCACAGCTTCAATGTCAGCCGATTTGGTAACAATGACGAGCTTAACCTTCTCGGGTTCTCTGCCGGCGCGTGCACAGGCCGACGCGACAGCTTCCTTCACATGTTTTATTCTTGCGGCAATTTTCGTCATAAGGCAATAAACTAAGGAGTAAAGATAAAAAAATTCAATCCACTTTGATGCATGAAAACAGCCAAAATAGCAAGCTGATTATTTTATTTCCAGCACAAAAAGGATACGTCCGGGAATTTCGTTGTTTTTTTCGGAGGGAGGAATCTCCTGCGGCGAGGCCTCTTTCGCAGCCCGTCGGAACAGGTAAATGTTCGCAAAAAAAATAAAGAACGCCATTTTAAGCTTGCATTTGAGGGCTCAAAGTTGTATACTAACATTTATTGAAGCAGTGTGGGGTGGTAATTGACCCCTCGTGGTTTTGGCGGTTTTCTTTTTTTTCGTTTGACTGGGTGCTCTGAAAGCGTTAGTTTCCCCCAGTTGATCCTTGCGGCCGAATGAAGAACTAATGCCGCCGTTCTGGCGGCTCTTAGACCTCGGCGAGGCAGTGTGGTTCACCGGTCTCCCCCCCAGCCGGTTCCACCACCTCGCCTTTTATATGCGCACGCGTTCCACATAGTCAGGGCTTTTGGCATCGCTCTGCTCCGGCTCCTGCCGAATCTGACCGAATACAGGCGCACAGATGTTACCCGGGCGGCCCCGCGCTGATGCTTGGTCTGAAGGACTACTGTCCGCGGATCTGGACCGTCACCTTTCTATTTCGAGGCCCGTCGAATTCGCAGAAGAAGATTCCCTGCCACGTCCCCAATTCGGGCGAGCCGCTGCTTATCAGGATTTGCTCGCTGCAGCCTACCAGCGAACTCTTGCAGTGCGAGTCGGAGTTGCCCTCGCCGTGTCGGTAGCCGGCGCGACGTTGAGGCATCAGCTCTTCAAGAGTCAAGAGCATATCGTGAGTAACGGACGGGTCGGCGTTTTCATTTATGGTGATAGCCGCGGTCGTGTGAGAACAATAGATTATTGCGTCGCCGTTAGTTATGCCCGACTGGCCGATGAGCGATCGCACCTGGCTCGTGATATCAATCATCTGGTTGCGGCTCTTGGTGCTGACGTGAAAGTCTTCCTTGACGATTTTCATTATTGTCACTCCTTACATCTGCTCGACTACTTCGATGCCCAGTAGCTCATGAAGGCCGTGCTTGATTGTCCTGGCGGTCAGATCGCAAAGCAAAAGCCTTGTAGGCCTCTGATCGGGCCCGGCCCCCAGCACAGGACAGTTCGTATAGAACGCGCTGAACTTCTGCGCAAGCTCGTAGAGGTACACAGTCAGATAGTTGGGCCTGTAATCGGCCGCGGCTGTCTGGATTGCCTCGCCGTAACGGATCAGATGCTTGGCCAGGTCCACTTCCGACTGCTCGGCAAGGCTGACGGTTGTCACTCCCGCAAGCTCGGACTCTATATCCAGGTCTTTGCTCTGCGCCTTTCGCTCGATCGACTTTATCCTCGCGTATGCGTACTGCATATAGGGAGCCGTGTTTCCGTCCATCGCCAGCATCTTGTCGAAGCTGAATACATAGTCGCTCGTCCGATTGTTGGAGTAGTCGGCATACTTGACCGCGCCGATCCCAACCGCCTCGGCGATCTCTGCCTTCTCCTCAACAGACAAGGCGGGGTTCTTTTCTTCGACCACCAACTTCGCACGTTTGACCGCCTTATCAAGTAGCTCCTCAAGCTTCACATTTTCGCCCGAGCGTGTTTTCAAGGGTGTGCCGTCATCGCCTAATATACTACCGAATGTTACATGCTTGAGGCTGTCACGTCGTGCCCATCCAGCTTCATCCGCAACCTCGAAGAGCATGTCAAAATGTAGCTTCTGTCTTGCGTCGGTAATGTAGATGATTCTCTCTGCGTTCAATCTCTTTACTCTGAATCTCAGAGCCGCCAAGTCTGTCGTAGCATACAGATGTGCCTCGTCGCTCTTCTGAATGATTAAAGGCAAAGCTTTGCCGTCTCTTCTTTTGAAGCCTTCGGGAAATACACAGATCGCGCCGTCAGATTCTTCGGCAATCTTCCTGTTTCTAAATCTCTTGACTAGAGGAGATAACATCCTTCTGTAGAAGCTCTCACCTCTGACAACTTGATAATCAAAGTGTTTATCTGTAATTTTTACATTGAGCCGATCATAAACAGTCTCACAGTGCTCTAATGATACTTCCCTGATAAGTTCCCAAGCATCCTTTTCTTGCTCATTATCGGGGTCATCAATATTCTGCAGCATAGCCGTTATATGACGTGAAAGAGATTCGAACGGTATCAAAATATACTCGAACGGTTCTTCCCCTTCTGCATGAGATTTTCTTTTCTTACGGGTTGGAGTGATTAGTCCCATGCCAACTGATGATTCTTCCAATAGGTTTACATACTGGTAGAGAATTGTAATTCTCTCCCACATTTCACCTTTTTCTCTACTTTGGAGATTCTTCAGGAATGGTCTGAATCGTTTTTTTCCGTCGCCTCGACTATTTCTATTTTCGCAATCTTCCTCCCAATCTTCTTCATCTCGCTTGCGTATGCGGTCACAAATGTCTTTTAGTTCCTGCTTGCTATCTGCGTGACCTTTCAGTTCTTCAAGGTCAATCTCGTAGTATGCTTTGCCCCCGCGCTTCTCGGCCATGCACATGTGCCATAGACCGAGAATTACCTTTCCCAAGGCGGTACCCCAGTCGCCGACGTGGTTTTGGCGGATTACTTTGTGGCCCAGGGCTTCGAGGGTTCGGCAGATGCTGTCGCCTATGATGGTGCTTCGCAGGTGGCCTACGTGCATTTGCTTGGCGATGTTGGGACTTGAGAAATCGACGACAATTGTGTTGGGCTCGGTAGTCTTTTCTATGCCGAGGTCGGCTGAGGCCTTGTTGATCTTAAGCAGTCTGCCGGCCAGGAATTCGGCTTTCAATCGCAGATTGATAAACCCCGGCCCGGCAATCTCGGGCGGCTCGCAAATATCGCCCAGGTCCAGATTCTTCACCACCTCCTCGGCGAGTTTCCGAGGATTGGTTTTGAGCTGCTTGGCCAGCCCCATGATGCCGTTAGCCTGATAGTCACCGAACTTGGCGTCCTTAGCCGGTTTGACTACAGCCGCACAATCCTCGCCCCCGGCAACAACTCCCATCGCCGCACTGATTCGTTCTTCAAGTCTTTCGAGTACTGACTTCATTCAATATCCCGATCTGTCTCCCGTACAAAAATATTCAATCGTCAATAGTCAATCTCTTCGTGTCTCCCCAGAGAAGCTCGAGGTCGTAGTAGTCTCGATACTCGGCGTCGAACAGGTGGATCACGACGTCGACGAAATCGAGCAGGATCCAGCGGCCCTGTTCGTACCCGGCCCTGCCGAAACGCTGCGCGCCCTGTTTCTTTGCATCCTGACAGATCTCATCGGCCAGTGCCCGCATCTGTCTGTCGCTCGTGCCGGTTGCGATCACGAAATAATCCGTAGCGGGCGAGATGCCTGTCAGATCCATAACCACGATATCGGTGCAATTCCGCTCGCCCGCCAATTTGGCTACCGCCAGGGCAAACTGCCTTGCCTTTGTGTTTTGCTCGCCAGTCACAATATTCTTGCCTTTCATCAATAAAAAAAGGCAGCCCGTTCGGCCACCCAGACAGATTGTATATATTAGACAATCTCGTCAACGAATGCAATGCCAAAAGTGCTGACTGACCGGAACCTGCGGCTTAGCGGCCCGAGAGAACGGTGTTGAGAGCTGTGTTGCGGATGAAATCGGATATCCACTTGAAGCCGAGATTGGCCGCTGCATTGGAGAACAGCAGCTTCTCCTCGGCGGTTAGTCTGACGTTCACCTGCTCGGTGCGCCTCGGGGCCGATGCCGGCTGCGGGGGTCTTTGGCCGCATTCGATCATTGTCGCGACCGCAACCATCAGGGCATCTTCAGTTGCCTGGTAGCACTTCTCGGGCGTTTTGGCGTCTGCGAACACCGTGGGAAACTCGACGGCAGTGCCGATGAAACCCAATTCAAACATCGACTCTCTGTGTCTATCCGATTCCGGTTGTTTGCTCGTCTGCAGTCTCTTTAGTCCAGTTCGGCCGAACGCCACCAGTAATGATGGTGCTTCTTCATGTCCTCGATGGATGGGAAGTGATAGTAAAGCATGCCCGTCTGATCGCCCACAAAGAAACCGTTCTTCACGCACCGATATCGAACGTGTTCGTGTTGAATACGGTTGATGGTCTTGGTCGTTTTGGCTCCGCTGGCAAGCTCGATCAGGCAATCTCTGATATGTGGCATGTTATGGTAGGGCAGGTTCTTCGCATCTCCGCGCGAAGGCTCATTCGCCATGTCGGCCAGATCCATTTCGACAAAGCAAATTCTCGGCACCGACACGGTCACCTCTGGATTCGTGATAAAATTGTTGAAATCTTTGGCATTCAGCTGGCTCGCTATCTGCGGATGTATGGGACAAAGCTCTTTGTAGAGATGGTACTGTCCTTCATGTTCCTCGGGGGCCTCGGACTGCTGCAATGCCAATCCCCGGCCATCGCGGGTCACCAACCAGAGGTCTCCCATCACGTTCAAAGGCGCGTGCTCCAACACGCGGTACGTCGAGACATAAACCGAGTGTTTCGGCCGGCCGTCTCCGTGCGGCACACACGCTTTCCTTGCCTTCTCCAGGTCAAAGAAGTCGCTCTCAAATCCACTGTCCAACTCGAAGTACATGGCCTGTTCCCTGGCCCGTTTCTTCGTCCCCGTAGCCAGATACGCGCCGAACTCGGCCGGGCCAAGCATCGACATGACCAAAGATTCCGGAAATAGAAGAAGATAAAGGTGAGTCTCCATTTTGTTGCTCCTTTACGTTGATGTTTCCAATTTGACTCAGTGGCTGGTGCTTCTGTAACACTTGACGTCGCACAATATCCGAATCTCATTGAGATTGCAACAATTATCTGGCGGAACCAGCGAGTTGTCTCGCAAAAAACGCCAAGAAAGTCGAGCACTTACGTCAATAACCCGCCTTTTCCCACTATTCCGGAACACAGCGACCGTTGCCCTCCATTCCGGAACCTGGTTATCAGCAGTGCCACACATCATCGCGGCCTCGCAGGCATTGTCAAAAAACACAACCGCCGGATTCGGTCAAGGATTTCCCGAAAGAGTGTCTACGGCGCAGCCACTTCTGCCATTCGAAATATCACGTAAAGGGAATGGCTGACCACTTTGGCTCCTATCTTGATGAGCTCGTCTCTGAGGGTCCGCAGAGTCCACTACTCCATTGACCCAGAATGCCAGCCGCATGAGAAAATTACCGATGTTGTAAGCCAGAGCCGCTCGTCCAAAATAGAAACGGGGCAGCCGATTTGGCTGCCCCGAGAGGTTACCTTGATTATGCGGCTACGTCAACCGTGCCGCTGGTCGACGGATCATTGACCCAGGTGGAGCCATTCGCTGATTACGGGGGCGAATTTTACGACTACGCCCGAGAAGACCACGCTGACCATCGTCATGAGTTTTATCAAGATGTTCAGGCTGGGGCCGCAAGTGTCCTTGCAGGGGTCGCCTACGGTATCGCCGACTACGGAAGCCTTATGTGCCTCGGAGCCTTTGCCGCCGTGAGCGCCTTTTTCGATGTACTTCTTGGCATTGTCCCACGCGCCGCCTGCGTTGTTTAGCGTGACTGCAAGAACGAAGCCGCAGGTCAATCCGCCCGCCAGCAGGCCCATTACACCGGCCACGCCTAAGAGCAGCCCGGTTATGACCGGGATGATGATCGCCAGCATCGAGGGTAGGATCATCTCCCTTTGTGCCCCTCCGGTGGAGATCGAAACGCACCGGGCGTAATCGGGTTTCCCCGTGCCTTCCATGATCCCGGGTATCTCTTTGAACTGCCGTCTGACCTCGTTGACCATCGCCCCGGCCGCCCGGCCTACCGCCTTCATCGTCATAGCACAGAAGACGAAGGCCATCATCGCCCCTAAGAACATCCCGCAGATCAGCTTCGGATTCATAATATTGAGGCCGAAGGCATTGACGATCTCCATGATTTCTGCGGTCTTGATATTGATGGCATCACCGACGCCGTCTTGGGCGGCAAATGCAACTTCGCCGACCCGATATATTCCATCGGTGCTTTCGGATGCGAGTCTGCCGATCCAGATTCGAATTTCTTCGATGTAGGTTGCCAGCAGCGCCATTGCCGTCAAAGCCGCCGAGCCTATTGCAAAGCCCTTACCGGTCGCCGCTGTCGTATTGCCCAGCGAATCGAGAGCGTCGGTCCTCTGCCTGACCTCTGCGCCCAGGCCGGCCATCTCGGCGTTGCCGCCTGCGTTGTCGGCGATCGGCCCATAGGCGTCGGTCGCCAGGGTGATACCTAATGTCGCCAGCATCCCGACCGCGGCAAAGCCGATGCCGTAGAGGCCCATCGATATATTGGTAAACCCACCCGCGAAGCCGAATGCACAAAGGATGCCGATCACGATCGCCAACACGGGCCAGCCGGCCGAGAACATGCCGGTTGCGAGACCGTCGATGATTGTCGTGGCCGGTCCCATGTTGGCCTGCTCGGCGATGCCCCTGGTGGGCTTGTACTCGTCGGACGTGTAGTATTCGGTAAGCTGGCCTATGACCACACCGGCGGCCAACCCGGCGACCACCGAGCCGAAGATACCCAACGTGATCCAGCCACATGCAGCTAATATCCCTACGGCCACGAGAATCAGCACCGAACTGCCCAGCGTTCCTATCAGAAGCGCCCGCAGAAGATTCTTCTGTGTGGCATCCTCCCTACAGCGGACCATGAAGATCCCGACGATCGAGAGGATGATCCCCAGTCCGGCAACAACCAGCGGAGCGAGAACAGCTTTGAGCGGGCTTATATCGTACTCGGCAAGCACCGTTGTCGAAAGTGCCGCGCCGAGCGCCGCGGTGGCGAGAATCGAGCCGCAATAACTTTCGTAAAGATCCGCCCCCATGCCTGCGACGTCGCCGACGTTGTCACCGACGTTATCGGCAATTGTAGCGGGGTTTCTCGGATCGTCCTCTGGAATTCCAGCCTCTACTTTGCCGACCAGGTCCGCCCCGACGTCCGCGGCCTTGGTGTAGATGCCGCCGCCGACACGAGCGAACAATGCCTGGGTCGAAGCGCCCATGCCAAAAGTGATCATTGTCGTTGTTATCTCGACAAGTTTGTGCTCTCCGGCCATCCCTTTGTGCACAAGCTCAAGACCCAGGAACGTGAGGCCGTTTGCCATATTGTCTGCCGTGTAGATAAGCTTATCGAGAATAATGTACCACAGCGAGATATCCAGCAGGCCGAACCCGACGACGACCAGACCCATAACCGCACCGGAGCGGAAGGCTACTTGCAGGCCGCTGTTGAGACTCTTGCTGGCGCCTTGAGCAGTGCGGGCCGAGGCGTTAGTCGCGGTCTTCATACCCAGGAATCCGCACAGGCCGCTGAAGAAACCGCCCGTCAGGAATGCAATGGGAACGAACGGGTTTTGAACGCCCTTGTATGCGCAGAAACCGAGGATAGCCAGGAGGATCAGGAACACAACTGACACAAGGCTGTACTGCCGGAACAGATATGCGTAAGCACCCTCACGCACGTGCCGGGCAATCTCTATCATCTTCTCCGTGCCTTCGGGGGCTTCCATCATCTTCTTGTAGAAATAGAAGGCGAAGCCCAACGCAAGCAGAGATGAAAATGGCGCGATCAACCAGAACCATGTGCCGCCGGACGCGGCCGCTTGCGAGCTTTCGGCCGCCATCGCTGTCGTACTAAAGCCAAGAGCCGATACAAAAATTACAACGATGCCCTTGAGAATCTTCACTTTTTACCCCTTTCGAATTCGATCATTGTCACTTCGCAAACAACGCGCACAAAAAGTCCGCAGTAGTGTACAGAAACAAAACCGTTTTTCAACCGTATTTATCGTCTGCTTTTGCCTTCGTGGTGAATATTTTATTCTTGCATTAGAGAACCGAGCCGAGCCTCTTTCACCGTCAGAATTGAGGTTTTCTCAGTATCTAAGATAGATGATGACCCCGGTCAGAATCAGGATGGCGGTCGCACAAATGCTGATAGCAGCAACAAAAATCCACATAAAGCGCTTGTTCTGCCTGGAGATGATGTACTTGAGGTATCTGTCGCTGGCGGCAAAAGTCTTGCTCATTTGAATAATGCCGTCGGTCTGGCTGATCGTGCTCTGGTTCAGCTTGTCCAGCGAATCGTTGAAATTGTTGAAGCTCTCGGTCCTTTGCACATCGACATCAGCGGCGGCGCCAAGCTGATGGTCGATGTTGACCAGAGCATCGGTCTGCTTTGCGGTCTCGGTAGGGATCTTCTCGACGGCGTCGATGAACTGCTCGTTCTTGGCCGAGGCGTTCTTCAACCGCTCGAGAAGCTCCTCGGTTACGCGCTTTTGGTTCTCCACAACCGTCGGAAAGCTCCCGAGCAGTTGGGGCAGTTGTTCGATCCGCCCCATCAGATCGTCGTGCTGAGTCACCTGGCGGCTCAGATGCTCGTTGATGCCCCGCAGTTGTTCTACGAGCTTGTCAAAACCCTGCTGGAGTTTTTCAAGCGATTCGTGCCCGTCGGCTTGCGGAACCACTCTTACCGCGATCTCATTGCCCGGCGCCTCGGCTGGCAGTGATCTGTCGACCGCTCGTTGCGAAGAGTCCTCGCTGCGGCTGATCAGTCCGTCATCGCCTATTTCCGGCCGATGCGCCACCGGCACCAGCGGATTGTGTGCCCGCATCCACCTGCCTGTTTGAGACCAGAACTCTTTCAGAGCCATTTGGCAAAATTCCTAACCGATTAATTGTGCAAAAGAACCTCAGGGTATATTCAAGGCTATTTTCGCCTTGAGTTCAAGATAATTCTGGCACAATTACCGGACGGATTCGCAAATTGTCCTGACAGCAAGAAAGCAGCAGATGCCTCTTAGCGAGGCCGCCTGCAGTCAAACAGCGGGGTATAATAAAGCGATTGATGCAGACGTGCAGTTTCTCAAAGCCCGGAGACAATCGCCGGTGAACTACGTCATCGAACTGTTCGAGGGCAAGGATTTCGTCATTCTTTGTGAAAGGTCGCATCCGAAAATTTTGCACTATGATCTGAATTCTAAGGAATGTAGGCTATTCGCCGAGACAATGTTGTGTTGTCGAAGCTCGATCTTGCAGATGCGTGTTAACGTTGAGGCAGGAGGAACCTGTTGACAGCGTCATGGTAGACGCTACCATTTATGAGCCCGGCGGCCACACTTGGTAGCTTTTCGCCATGCGGCGAATTGCCTGGCTTGCCAGGGTTTCCCGGCTGGATAAGTCGCAGACAGTTCAGAAGGAGATAGCACATGAGGAAGCTCAAGCATTTGAGCAAAGGCAACCGCAGAGAATTGCGGCACAGGATTTCGCGACGCAGGTTCCTCGGTGGAATTGCTGCCGGGGCCACGTTCACCGTTGTACCCCGGATTGTACTGGGTGGGAAAGGTCATGTTCCGCCGAGCGATAAAACCACGCTGGCGTTGATTGGCATGGGGGGACAGGGCCATGTAAATCTGTTCAACTTTTTGCAGCTTGACCAGGTGCAGGTGGTGGCTGTATGCGATGTCAACCGCGAGGGTGGGGGTTATATTTCGTGGAACTGGATGCAAGGCAAAGAGCACAAGTTGGGCGGACGCGAGCCGGCCCGTCGTCTGGTCGACGAGCACTACGCCGGGCAGAAAGGCGTCGGAGAGTACCGGGGCTGCAAAGCCTACGCCAACTTTAGTGAGTTGCTTGAGCATGAGGATGTGGACGCCGTAATGGTCGCCACTCCGGACCACACGCATGCAGTGGTGACGATGGCCGCATTGGAGCGGGGCAAGCATGTTTATTGTGAGAAGCCGCTCGCCTACTCGGTCCACGAAGCGCGGCAAATCACCGAAGCCGCGCGCCGAGCCAAAGTGGCGACGCAATTGGGCAATCATGGACAGGCATCCGAAGAAGCCCGCCTGGTGCAGGAGTTCATTTTGGACGGGGCCATCGGTCCGGTGCATGAGGTGCATGTCGTATTGGGCCCTCGATTTTGGGATCCGCCGGCCCGGGGCGGCCGTCCTCCGGAGACTCCCGGCGTCCCCGACGGATTGGACTGGGATTTGTGGCTTGGGCCCGCTCCCGAGCGGCCCTACCACCCGGCCTACCACCCCTGGCGATGGCGCGATTGGAGAGATTTCGGAACCGGCCCGCTGGGGGATATGGGTTGCCATGTGCTCTCGACCGTATTCAAAGCGCTCAAGCTGGACTATCCGATCAGTGTCGAGGCGGCCTGCACCGAGATCGGCCCGGAGGTTCACCCGCGCAGTTTCGAAGTGCAATACGAATTTCCCGCCCGAGACGGGATGCCTCCGGTAACAGTCACCTGGCACGACGAGGGTTTTGCACCTCCCCGTCTAAAGGACCTCGAGCCCGGCCGCCGCATGATCTCGCCCATCTACATCGGCGAGAAGGGAACATTGATGGGCCACACACTGATCCCGGATTCCAGGAGGAAGGCCTATGGTGCGCCGCCCAAGGTGCTGGCCCGTTCGCCCGGTCAGTACCAGGAGTGGATCGATGCGTGTCGAGGCGGTGCGCCGGCCGGTTCCGATTTTGTAAGACACAGCGGTCTTCTAACCGAGACCCCTCTGCTGGGAAATGTCGCCATGCGTTTCGCCAAAAAGCTCCGGTGGGACGGTCCGAACATGAGATTCGCCAACGAGGAACCAGCCAATCGATATCTGCATCGGGATTACCGCCAAGGTTGGACGTTATAGCGGCATCCAGACGGAACATCAATACAGGAGAACAAGAAAATGACAAAGAACTTCGCTATTGGTTTTATCGTACTCGGCATCGCCGTCGCGACTGCCGGCGCAAATCATCCCGTTCGCTTTGACATCAGGCTACTTGCCGTCGACGGCAACGAGGGTTGCGACATTGCCGATATCGACGGCGACGGTAAGCTCGACGTCGTCGCCGGACGCAACTGGTACCGCAATGGCCAATGGGTCCCGCGGCCGGTCCGCATCATAGAAGACAACAACGGCTATGCGCGATCGAACGGAGAGTGGGCCTACGACGTTAACGGAGACGGCCGCACCGACGTGGTATCTGTGGACTTCACCGACGGGGCGGTCTACTGGTACGAGAATCCGGGCGGGCAGACCCTCATGCAGGGATACCTCTGGCCCAAACACCTTCTTGCCGATACGGGCCATGCCAACAACGAGGCAAGCTATCTCGTCGATTTGACGGGCGACGGCAAGCCCGAATGGTTTTCGAACCAGTGGAACAAGAAGAATCCCACCGTCATCTGGACTTTTTCCAGCGAACAGCGAGAAGTCGAAGTCAGCAAGGGACCCAAGAAAACGAAGGTGCGGCGCAGAATGCCCTCGCTCGTGGGTCATACCATTGGAACGGTGAACGGGCACGGGATAGGATTCGGGGACATCAACAATGACGGCCGCGACGACATAGCGTTCGGTCTCGGCTGGTATGAGCGACCTGCCGGCGACCCGCTGACGCAGAAGTGGACTTATCATGGCGACTGGGATCTGCACGGCAGTTGCCCGATGCTCGTGTATGATGTCGACGGCGACGGCAAGAACGATATGGTTTGGAGCGATTCGCACGCCTACGGCATCTACCTCTGGCGCGGTAAGGGGCCCGATCCTCAAGGTAAACTGCAGTTCGATGAGCAGCTCATCGACAAATCGTTCTCGCAGCCACATTGTTTGCATCTGGCGGACCTGGACGGAGACGGCGCCGACGAGCTTGTAACCGGCAAGAGAATCCGTGCGCACAACGGCAACGACCCTGGCAGCGCCGAGCCGCCCATACTGCGTTACTACGTTTGGAATTCACAAAAGAAGTCCTTCGCCGGCTACACGATCAACGAGGGAAAGGTCGGAGCCGGGATGCAGATTCGCACTGCCGACCTTGACGCCGACGGTGACATCGATATCGTCGTGGCCGGCAAGGAAGGAACGCAGATTCTATTCAACCGGCGGAAGAACTGAAAGGGAGAAATAAACAAGATGTCTCCGCATATCCTATATTTCGGGTGGTTGCTTTATGAGAGGCTACCCTTGGCGTAGAAATTAGGATGAATCCGGTGTTATCGAGTTTTCTTGATAATATGCAGATTTGTGTGTTATCGAGCTATGACACTCGTTAAAATGCGATATATACAGGGCTTAGGAAGAGAATTATGTGAATTCGCCCGGGGGATAAGAGGAAAGCCATATAACTTGTTAGGCAGCAAATACACAAGAGGGATGCAATGGCAATTTCAATCAAAGTGAACGATAGATGCCTTGTCCGGCATCAGGACTGTAAACGGATCTTTGGCGGCTCAAGAACCTGCTTCGTGGCATGCCCAAACTCAGATGAAATTGCATTGGAACTGGACATCATTAGGCAGAAGCTTCGCGAAGCTAATATTGAGCCATATATAGCTGTTGACCAAAGAGATTTTCAAAAAGACATCTTCTGTGAAAAAATCTGCACAAAGGTTATTGAATCTCTTTTCTGCATTGTCATACTAAATGATGTTACCGATTCCAGTGACAACACAAGAAAGCCTAATGCCAACGTCTACTATGAATATGGCTTAATGACAGCATTTCGGAAAAGGATAATCCCTGTACAACTAGAACGGCATTCTCTTGCATTCAACATTCAAAGCTTAGATACACTTAAGTACACACACAAAAACTTCTCTACCCAAATCGAGGAAGCCATCAGAATGACTTTGCTGGATATCGAAGCCGATCAAAGTGAGAAGGATGATGGCACGACAGAAGACAATGTTGAGTGGACTCTTGATCTCATGGGCCTTGTCCGTGCAGAAGAGCGTTTCCGATTCAGGCATGAACGGGTCTTAATGAGTAAATCTCTTGGATTCCAACCATATATCAAGCCGCAAACCGGAAACCTGTTCTATGTTGGAATATTTAATCCCATTGAATCCGAGCAAGATGTTTTGCTACGAACTAAAATGCTTACGCTCCGCATCAAAAACTATTGCCAGCAAATCCAGAATGACCTTTCGGATATGCAGCAGACTGGAAGCGTAAGGCCACGTACATATGTGGATGAGCGCATAGCCGAGAGCGAGAAGCTTTTGACTGACCTTTCCGAGGTAAACATTCTAGTCATAAAAAAGAACCTCGTTTCACCGTCAAAATTCACAAAAGCTTATGCGAAGGCCGTTAAAGATATGGATTTCAAACTCACACTAGAAGTTCTTGATGATAAAAAAATCAAGAAACTGCTTGGTGTGTAAAAAGCCTAACAAAGGGCTGCAAGAGACCTCGCCGACGCGAGGCTCATGAGCCCTATCGTTAGCACTTCAAACCAAGAAAGGCAAAGAAGATGGGTGAGCCCGATGATACAATCAGTGGCTTCTATGATGATGATGGAACAAAGATCGATCCAAATCTTATGGAAAAACCATCATTGTGTACAACGTGTAGGAAAGATGATGAAAAGAAAGAAGAACTACTTTGCACCTTGAATAGAATAGATCAACAAGGTGAAGATGAATTTAGATGTTATGCGTATGTGTCAAAATATGATGATAACGCAAATGAAGATAAAGAAATAACAAACGAAGACGAAGGCATAAGATTTTAGAGAAATGCTAATATGCGAAGACTAGGGACCGCTCGTACCTGGCGGCCCCGGACCCGCGGCGTCATAAGGCTCAATAGAATGATAGGAAAAGCATAATGAGTATTGAAGTATTGGGGATTTCCGGCAGTCCTGTAGAAAACAGTAACACGGACCGACTTATTCAGGCCATGTTGGATGCAACCGAACGGGAGTGCGAATTTGTGAAACTGAGCCAAATCAATATCAGACCGTGCCTTGCCTGTAAACGGTGTGTTCAGGACAACATCTGCAAAGTTAAGGATGATTTTCCCCAACTTGCAGAAAAAATCAAGAAGGCCAAGGCGTTGATTATTGGTGCCTATATTCCCTATAAACAGATAGACGGTTTCACAAAAGCGCTTCTTGAGAGATTCTGGTCGCTGAGACACGTGACCAACCTGCTTGGGGGCAAGCTGTGTGCAACGGTTCTGACCCACCTGAGTCCCGATGCGGCGGATAATGTCAGTCGAGCATTGGCCATACAGTTAAGGGAAATGGAGCGTATGGTGCTTGTCGGGCAAGTAATGATCAAGGGCAATATTCCCTGCCTGACCTGCGGCGAGGGAGATGACTGTGAGATGAGCGGATTGAGAAAACGTTACGGACCGGGTGCCAGGTCATCCGATTACCCATACGTACGGGTGGAGGATCAGAAAGAAGTATGGGAAGAAGCATTGAGAATCGGTCGTCTAATCGGCCAGCGCGTACGAACAACTAATCAGGACCTAGACTCCGTATGACCATCGCATGAACTCGAACGTGTCTTCCGCTGCGCTACAGTTACACCGGCTATGCGGAGCATTATATGCTTTTGAAATGGGTAATAACGGTCTGTTCGTCTTTGAACAAAGGAACGATCCTAAAATGAAATTCGAAGAGATTGAAAAGCTAGTCAGACAAAGTCTTTCAGATCTACGTGAGCATGATCTTATTCTATTGAAACATGATGTTTGCGAGCGATCGATCACTCATCGCTTGGCAATTTACGTTGAAAGAAGGATCTCTGAATTAGACGACATTGAGACTTGTCGTTTAGATGTCGATTGCGAGTACAACAGAAATGTAGTCGGAAGATTAGGGGCACCGAAATCTCTGATTCTCGAAGCCGAGGATGAACATGAAAAGGCAAACAAATTCGGGTGTCAATCTGAGGAGGTGTTGGAGGTCTCGTCTTACCCCGATATTATTGTTCATCGTAGGGGGGACAACGACCATAACTTGTTGGTTATCGAGGTGAAAAAGAAATCCAGCAGAATCGGCGATTCCCACGACATCAAGAAAATCAAGGCGTTTACCAAGAAGGATGAACTCAACGAATACGGCTACTCATACGGCGTATTTGTTAAACTGGATACCGGGAGGCGTGTTAGCAATCAACAAGTATGCGACTGGTATATAGAAGGGCAACAGCAAAGGAGTTAGGCTATAGAAATAGGGACAGCGGGCCTGTTGAAAAAGTCCTATCGCGAGGGCTGAGATTGCCGCACGATTCTACGAATCGCTCGCAATGACACAGATATGCACACCCTGTCATTGCGAGGAGCGGAGCGACGCGGCAATCCCACGTCTTTCAACAGGCCCCCTGGTTACCCCTTGTTGGCGTACGGAGAAGAATATGTTTGTTAACCGTGTAAATGGGAAGTGTAAGCTGACAATAGTGTCAGGGATAACTGCCTCGCTACTACTCTGCACGCTTCTGTGTCCTCTTCGGGCTCAGGATGACACGCGCACACGTGAAGAAATGATTAAGGCCTGTCTGGGCAAAGTGGAAAAAGTCAAAGACGGCATGCAGCGATGGGTATCTGAAGGCCGCAGTCCGCATGAGATCGGTGTAATCATGCGCGATGAATTCCCACCCCACATAAATGGCGGCCGCTTTCGGGAGGCGGAGAAGGTCCTCGATCGCGTTCTGGATATGCTGAATAAAGTAGCACCGGCACAGAAACCGAAAGACCTGAAAAGATATCTCCGGAAAACGGAAGAAACGCAATATCTGATTCTGCCGGTGCGCGAGGCCGCTTCTCTGTACGGCGGACAGACTGGCCCACTCGAGAAGGGCATTGAGCGTGCTGTCGAAAGAATCGGTAAGGCCGAAGACGTCAAAAAGAGAAACTGGGGATTTCACCTGATCATTCCGGCCTGGCGGTTCGATCCGGAATACACCGAGAATAAGCACGCGGATATCACGCGCGCTGTCCGGGGCGCTTTTGATGTCGCCCTTCGTCACAATGTTGCTGTTCATTTTACGGTTGAAACACATGAATGGCCAAACAGGCCGGATCTATGGAACTATTCGGAAAAAGTCAAAAGCGGCTATGATCCGAAAAACAAGGCCAATGTGGAATGGATAGACTTCGACGGCACGCCGCATCCGCATCGGTACCGTGACTGGGGAACGGCCGAACGCATGGCGCCGGTCATCTGCTACAACAGCCCAACCATCTTAAGGGAAGTTTCCCGTCTGGTCAACGAGGTCGTAGCGCCGCCGTTTAAAGAGGGACTGGAGAAACTGAAACAGGAAGGCAAGGATCATCTTCTTTCCGGGATTACCGTCGGCGCCGAGCCGTCACTGCCGAACTATGAGAACATCGATAAGATTAATCCGAAGATCGCCAAATTGATGGATAAGGATAAATCACCCAAGGCTCGCCTCGGATATAACGCCCTGGCCAATAAAGGATACGGTAAAGATAAACCGCCGGAAGATTTCGCCACGGTCTTGGCAGAGATCAATAAGGAATATATTTCCTACTGGTCCCGGAAACTTTTCGAGGCAGGAATTCCTACCGAAAAAATGTACACGCACATTGCTGCTGGCGCAGGTGTCATCGGCTCTCCGATGGTGGAATTCACCAATGCTCCGATAGAGATTGCGTTCAATGACTATTCGCGACCCGGATGGACGACATATCCGGTCGGGTCGCTTCGCAATGATTTTGAAGCACTGTACACCGAGCTTGAACGTCACGGGAATCCTCATTGGGCAAGCACTGAGGCAAGTCCGACCATGGGGCCGTCCGGCGGCAAACACGCACTGACGACGAAGGACTATCTGGCCAGGCACTTTGATTATGGAGCAACGGTCATTGTGTTTAATACCGGTGCGACAAGCAAAGAGCTTTCAGAATCGCTGACAGAAGGTGTCTGGGGCGAACATGCCGTCAATGCATACCGGACATTTCTCAATCCTGAGGGGAATTAAAGGGGTACGGTACAGATCCCGTTGATCCTGTCAAGAAAGACATTTCTAAAGGTCAAGGGGTTTAGGTCTATCCTTCTTGCCGCAGTGTGTATGGATCGAACCTGGATAGTATCTCGCTTGCGACCGGTGGACAGCCGGAGACGAATACTCCGCAGTTTCTGTGTATGGCGGTGCAATTGCCGACGCAGAGGGTGCCGAGCGGCAGCTCCTTGTGGCCTTTGCCGATAGCGACGACGATATCCTTTTCATCCGATACCTCGTCGCGCAACTGTTTGCCGTATCTCCGCAGGAACATCAACAATGTTGACTGGCATGCGCTGCAGGATTGCTCGTCCAGAATTGTGAACCCCGAGAACTCTATCGACAGTTGATCGGGAGCAAGGGCAAATGAGTTTTGAACGTCTCGCCAGTCTTCGGGAGATACGTCGATCGAATCGAGCTCGATGACGCCGCAGCCCCGTTGGGCACCCAGTCGTAAATGCGGAACGTCAGAGGCCGAGATTCCCATTATGCCGCATGCAACCGCATCCGTCGCATAGGCGTCGACGCCGGCGAGTACTATGCCAAGGGGCTTGGGCTCGCCCGCACTTGGTCCGAGCCCTTCCATGCCTATTGTCCCGTCGATGATCGATAGATGCGGGCGCAGAACCGAAGACATATCGGCGATGGCGATATCAAGCGGTTTGTCCTCGCATCCGGCAAGCGGCGAGAGCATGTGAAAGTCTACTTTGGACCGGCGCCACAGACAGCCTTTCATGTTCTTGACCGACAATGTTACGCCCGTATGCATATGCGTCTTCATCACGGGGATCGAGACAATAATGTCGTATTCGGAGATCTCTCTGCATACTCTGAGCGATTTGATTGCGGCGCCGTCAGGAATCTTGGAGGTGACAAAAGGACGCACGTCCATATCGATCAACTGGCAATCCCGCTCTTCGGCGATGGCCGTTATGCCGCTGTTCTCGAAGGCTTCCAACATCGTAACGCCTGCTATCGGGCTTTCGCCCACGGCCACCTCGGCGCCGGCTTCTTTGAAGGCATCAATCGCTGCGGCGACGACCTGTGGATGGGTCGTAATGCCTGTTTCAGGTTTTACGTTGCGTCCGACGTTGGGTTTGAGCAGTACGCGTTTGCCCTTCGAAGGTGATATATCGATATTCGCAAGGGCTTTTCGTGTATTGTCGTACGGATCGTCTGCCGAAGCCCAGAAGACCGACGGGCGAGCCGGATCGAACTCGAAGGCTGTGGGCGGCAGAACCATATTGGCATCTGCGCCGCTCTTGTCAGTGTCAGGTTCTTTCATAGTCCTAATTGTGTTCGGGTTCCGATCAAGACCCTGTTTCGAATCGGTATATCATACCGCCCAGAATGCGATTTGTTCGTGTGCATTATAGACTCACCGGATCGACTTGGCAAGGAACAAGCAGACGCCGTCGCATTGGGAGAGCTGCCCCTCTGGCGGTGTGGGGCAAAATGCTATACAATCGAACGGTAGAATGGGACATCGAAGTTGGCCGTCCTACAAATGACGTAATCGCCAATACGGGAGAAAGACTATGGAGGCAATATTCAGCACCATCTCAAGAGCAGCGTTGTTGTTAATTGTAACGGGTTCACTTGCAGCCGGCCGAGACGAAGGAAACCAAAAGAAATCCTTCAGAGAGTATGTAGGAGAAACAGTACCTACACGCAAAGAGATAGATGTATTCCTGAACGAGTTGTCCTGGGCGAGATTTGACAAAGATGTGGGGTATGTCCTGGGCAATTACATGCCGCGCGACGGCCTGGACCGCAGCTCGACGATCTCCACGATCCGATCCAACGGGGCGCGAACCTCCTTTCTATACAAGGACAAACCGTGCCGGATCAATACCTACGGCAACAGTTTTACGGCTTGCAACCAGGTTAACGACGGTGAGACCTGGCAGGAATATCTGGCGGGTCATATCGGCGAGCCGATAAGGAACTTCGGGATGGGTGGTTTCGGCGTCTATCAGGCGTATCGGCGAATGGTCAGGGAAGAACAGACAGAGAACGACGCCGGGTACGTCATTCTTTATATATGGGGAGATGACCACATCAGGAGTCTGTTGCGCTGCCGGTATATGCTGACAAAGGGCTGGAATCAGAGCACAAACCGCACCGAAGGAACAGGCAAGATGTTCCACGGGAATTTCTGGGCGCATGTGGAAATCGATCTGGAGACGGGCAAATTCGTGGAAAAGGAAAACATGCTGCAAACTCGACAATCCCTGTACAAAATGACCGATCCCGATTGGATGTACGAAGCTCTCAAAGATGACCTGGCGCTGAGGATGTATCTGTACAAGAACAACCAGATTCGCGACATTGCTGTTGAGCCGCTTAAGACTTTGAGCAGGCATCTGAAATGTCCGGTGGACCCCGGCGGCGACAACCTGCGTTCTTCGGTAGCTACATTATTGGATAAGTACTCTTTCGCCGCCACAAAGTACATTCTGAACGAAGCGCGAGAATTTACCTCGGCCAGCGACAAAAAGTTGATGGTCATCATATTCGATCCTTACAGGGTGACAAAGCAGCTCTTGAGCGGGGGCGCCCGGTTTGATCGGGAGATCGTAGAGTTTCTGGACGAAAACGATTTCAATTACATCGACATGAACATCGAGCATGTTGAAGATTTCAAGAGCTTCAATCTCACTGTTGACGATTACTTCAAGCGCTACTTCATAGGTCATTACAGCCCCGCGGGAAATCATTTCTTCGCTTACTCGATCAAGGACAGAATTGTGGATTGGCTTGCCCCCAGACCGATCACTTATGAAAGCTCCACGCGGAGAATGATGAAGTTCGACGGCTATCTGCAGGATTATTGAACCAGGTTGCCGGCCCGCCAGGCGTCGGCAATAACGCCAAAGTCTTGTCCCTTGGATTGGCCTTCACGTAGTCGTTGCCAAACCGGCCCACCAGCACCTTGACGGCCTGGTCGATCCCTTCTTCGATCTGCGATACTCCCCAGATCACGACGGCGCCGGTGTCCCACGTTGTGGCTGCGCAGAATCTTCTCTTGCCGTCACCCGGCGCCGCGAGCAACTCCACCGTCTGCCGCAACGATATGTTAAAACTTCCCGACAATGCATCGACCTGCCCCGGGCGCCGCTGAGACGGCACCTCCACCAGCCGAAGATGCACGTAGAGCGCCGATTCCCTCGCGGTCTGCTCTTTGCGGGGCAGTATCCTGATGCCGTTTTGCCTCAATTGCCGCTCGACCTTTGCCCTCACCAAATCCTCCGTTACCCCGTAACGCCTGGCCAAATCCGATCCGTCAACCACCGATACAACCGCGACGCCCTCCAGCCCGCCGAGAGAGCCGCGACGGTCGACAAATGTCGGTCGCGGCCGGGCGACTGAGTTGTTGGCAAGATAATCCCGTCCGGCGTCGGTCTTGAGAAAACTCTGCTTGAGAAGCATTCTTCCCGGGCTCGAATGGCTCTCGTGGCAATCGGTGCAGCTCGTATGAGATTCTTCCGAGTGATTGGCGACCAACTCCAGCGTCTGGGCCTCGTGACAGTGATAGCACAGCTCGGGCATTGGCTTGGTCAGCAGGGATTCGTTCTTTGTCTTGTGCGGCTCATGGCATACCAGGCAATCGCCGGTTGCCACGGGCCCGTGTTCCCATGCGTCCAGCGAAGTGTACTCTTCGTGGCACGTATAACACAATTTCGGCACCGCAGCGACAAGGTCAGATTTGTCGGGCGAGCTTTGCTGCGGCTGATCGCCGTGACACCCAACACAGTCCTTGAGCGGCTCATGCAGACCCCAAGCTGCACCAGGATCGTCCGTCGGCCCTCCCATTGAGCCGAGGCGACCGGCGGCAGTTTCGTCTGCCTGTTCGCCGGCTGCAATCTGAGCCAAGCCAAGAACCCCGACAGTTGTCGCAAGAAACAGAACATTGATCCTCATATCCTCATCCTCATGATTTGCGTTGAAATTAGCATGTACCAAGTTATTATAGCATCTTCGGGGTCTCTTGTCCAGCCCTGGCGAATATGAACGGCAGAGAAAACCTTTCCAAATCCGCTAAATTTTCAAATCATCTACACGAAAACCGCTTTCCGGAAATAAATCTTTTGACAATTCATTTTATCGCAGTTACATTCGTCGCAAATCAGCAATTCGTGCAGACACAAACATTTTCAAGAAGGGAGTCAGAAGATGAAAACGAGAGTTTGGGCTACCCTGGTTTTGGCAGCGGCGGTAATCTGCATGCCTGGCTGCAAGAAGAAAGAGGCAGTTCAGGATGGATCGCAGGGCAAATCCGATACAACGCCCGACGCCGCGCAGGAAACTAAGGAGACCCCGGTAATGAGTGTCAATCAAGAATCTTTTGGTCGAACATCCGAGGGCAGAGAAGTTGACCTGTACACCCTGACCAACAGCAACGGTTTGAAGGCCCGGATCACCAACTACGGGGCGATCCTGGTTTCGCTGGAGGTCCCCGACCGCACGGGCAAACTCGCTGATATTACACTCGGCTTCGATACACTCGCAGGATACCTTGGCGAGCACCCCTACTTTGGGGCGGTCGTCGGGCGCTACGCCAATCGCATCGGTGCAGCTCGGTTCGTGCTCGACGGCGTTGAGTATAAGTTAGCTGCAAACAACGGCGACAACCATCTGCACGGCGGTCTCAAGGGATTCGACAAGGTGGTCTGGAAACTCGATGATCTCAAGGCCGAGGGCCGCAGCGCCTTAGTGAAGCTCAGCTACATCAGCGAGGACGGCGAAGAGGGTTATCCTGGCAATCTGGCGTGCAGCGTCACCTATGCCCTGACCGAAGACGACGAGCTGCAGATCAGCTATGAAGCCGACACGGACAAGACCACCGTGGTGAATCTGACGAATCACACCTACTTCAATCTTGCCGGTCAGGGGACCGGCGATATTCTCGGCCATGAGCTTATGCTCGACGCCGACAAGTACACCGTGGTCGATGAAGGTCTGATACCGACCGGCGAAAACAGAGACGTCAAGGATTCGCCGATGGATTTCACCGTCTCAGCGAGCATTGGCTCGCGCATCGAAAAAACCGGCATGGGCTACGACCATAATTACGTACTAAACAGCAGCGGAGACTCACTCGCTTTGTGCGCGAGGGCATACGAGCCCACCACCGGGCGGGTAATGGAGGTTTCTACAACCCAGCCGGGGGTTCAGTTGTATACCGGCAACTTCCTGGACGGTTCGCTTACCGGCAAGGACGGCAAGAAGTACGAGAAACACTACGCATTCTGCCTGGAGACCCAACACTTCCCGGATTCGCCGAATAAGCCTGACTTTCCGTCTGTTGTTTTGAACCCGGGGCAAAAATACGCCACGGCGACAGTGTTCAAATTCAGTGTCAGGCAGTAGTCGATAGCGCAGATCCTTGCTTATCTGGCGGCTGTGTCATCTACTGTGCTTTTGCATGCGCGGCACTTATTCCCGGGCTGATCATTTTTGCCCGAAACAGTACAGATTCGTATTGCTGCGCAGGATCAGGTTGCCGTTGCAGACGATGGGACTTGCGTTGAATACCGTTTTGTCGGCGAGCTTGTTGTGGGCCAGTTGCTCGAACTGTGGCTTGGCGGCCAGCACCAGCGTGCCGCCGTAGCGGGTGACAACGTAAAGCCTGCCGTCTGCGAGAAGTGTAGAGGCATAGGGCTGGAGGCCAACATTCTGCGAGTACTTTATCGACCCGTCGGCCAGGCTGAGGCAGTACGCGGTCTTGCTGCGGTCGCTGACCCAATAGAGATGGCCGTCATGCACTACGGGAGAGGACACGATGGCTCCGACGTCGGCCTGCCAGAGCTTGTGTGTTTTCGATACGTCGCCGCGACCGCCACTTCGAATTGCGATTGTCATTGAGCGGCGCCCGCCTAGTGCGTACAAGATGCCATCATGGGATATGATGCTCGGACAGATATAATCCTCAATACCCTCACAGCGCCAGAGCTCTTTTCCCGTCTCGGGATCGAATCCGAGAATAAATTTCTTTACGCTTACCGCCAGTTCCTGCTTTCCATCCGGCGCATCAACCAGATGAGGCGTATTCCAGGAGGAGTCCATACCGGCTGCCCGCCAGACCTCTTCTCCACTGGTTTTGTCGACCGCTACCAGCGAGCCGCTTTCGACGCTCGCGTTAACGATCACGAGATTCTTATACAATACGGGCGAAGTACCACAGCCCCAGCCGTTCAATTTGGTGCCTACACTGGTTTGCCAGATCTGCTCGCCGTCTAAGTCGAATTTGAAAACACCGCTCTTGCCGAAGAAGACGTACAAGTGCTTACCGTCAGTTGCCGGTGTTTGCGCGGCATAGCCGTGATCGCGTACACTTGACTGCTCCGGAAGCATCGGCTTGATCTTCTTGTCCCAAATGATGGTCCCGCTGTCCCCGTCGATGCACACGACGTGAAAGGCCAGATCTTCCATTTTGCCTTGGCCCTGGTCCAGGCCGTAGCCGCTGTAGCAGGTCACATAGAGTCTGCCGCCTAACGCGATCGGACTCGACGAGCCGCTGCCGGGCATGGCTGTCTTCCATATCAGATTTTCCGTGTCACTCCACGTAACGGGCAGATTCTTCGCCTGAGAGACTCCCAGGCTGTCCGGTCCTCGAAACTGAGGCCAATCGTCGGCCGACGCAGTCTGTGTTAACAATCCAAAAACAAACATCGAACAAATACTGTTGAGACAACTTCGAAACATGTCTTACCCTTTCACTTTCTGAACCTTATTGCACTGTTTAAGAAGATCATTTGTCTGATTCGATACGGTAGAGGTGTGTTTTTGTTCTCAAAAAGAGCGTTCTTCCCGATGCCGCGGCCGAGGCCATGAAACCTGAGTCGAGCTTATTTGTCGCCAGGACTTCGTACTCGCGCGCGGCCTTGAAGACGGTTGCTTTGCCGTCGCGGTTGAAGGCATAAATGCGCCCGTCGGCGCAGAGCAGCGAGGCGGCGCAATTTCCTCTGATAGACTCTTTCCAGACCTCCTTGCCGGTCGCCGCTTCCAGGCACATGACGATGCCCGTGTCGTTGATGGTAAAGAGCAGGTCATCGACGAGCACCGGAGAGGGTGTTCGCGGCACGGATCTGTTGATTTTCCACACAACATTGGTATCGGTGACATCCCCCGAGCCGTCAACGCGGATAGCCAGCAATTCGGTCTTGCCAAACCCGCTTATCATGTACGCAATCCCGTCGCCGTACACAGGACGGGCCGCGCCCGAGTACGCCGGCGTGCGAACCTTCCAAAGCTCGCGACCGTCTGCCGGATCGTAGCCATAGAGGGCCTTGGCACCCACGGTGATCATTTGCCTTTCGGCGCCGGCGTCGATGATAAGCGGTGTCGAATATGCCTTTCGCAAATCTCCCTCGGCTATCGGCTTGCCGTCGTCACCAAGATCATTCCATTGTGCCGTGCGGTCGGTTTTCCAAACGGTCCGGCCGGTCGCCTTGTCGAGTGCGACCAGGTACTGAACGTCCACACCGTCCATAGTCAGGATTAGAAGATTCTCGAACAAGATGGGCGAAGAGCCCGGTCCGCGAAGGTGCCGGCATGGCAGGTCCCGGCGGGTCCACAGCACTTCAAATGTCTCGGTATCCAAACAGGCCGTACCGTAGCTCCCAAAGCTCAAATACACCCGGCCCGGTTCGACCACCGCTGAAGGCGAAGCATAGCTGTTGATCGGATTGCCCAGCGGCTCGGGATCGTCGGCGTGGAACACCTTCTTATTAAGGCGGATTTCACCAGAGTCCGCGTCGACGCAGATCACAAAGAAGTCGTGGCCCTTCAATGTCGCGCTGGTGAACCAGATACGCCCATTCATCACCACAGGTGTCGACCAACCCACATGCGGGATCGATGTCTTCCAGACAATGTTCTCAGTCTCGCTCCAATGAAGCGGCAGGCCGAGAGGTTTCGGATCGCCCGGACACGATGCGAGGCCGTTGCCATGTGGTCCGCGAAATTGCGGCCAGTTGCCTCCGGCCGCGGCCACGTGCGGCGCTCCCGGCGCGCCGGGAATAGAGACCATCAGATAAATGCAAATCAGTTGTTTCGTAAGCACGATGTAGACTTCTCACTCTACTTCAAACCACGCTGTTTATACCCGTCCCCCGAAGTGCTTCAGGTCTCCCCGTCATCAAAGGACCTACAAAATCCGGCTCATTGTACCATAGTCGCGGCGTCAGTGCGATAGAAATTTCGCCGTCATCCGACCAAACATTTTCTCCCACGGGCCAATCAAAAAGGGCCTGCACCGAATCAAATCGGTGCAGGCCCGGAACTGATATACGTCAGTATCAGCCGCGAAATTACCTGCGGCCATTACGGAACCGGTCGATACAGCCTGATGTCGTCGATGAGCGTCTTGCCTGCGCCGCCTGCGGCCGGGGTGTTCTTTGTGCCGAAGCCTATCGTTATCGTGTTGACGTTGGCGAGGTTCACGCTCTGGTCGGCGAACTCTTGGAGGTCGATGACCCACTGGGTCCATCTGGAACTCAAAGTTGCCTCCGGATCGTCGTGATAGACCACGGCGTTTCCGTTGAGGGCGACAAACATCCGCTCGGCGGCATTGGCCGCACCGCCTCTGAACCACAGTGACAGCTTCATAACCCCTCCCTCGGTCCAATCACGCGGATAGCTGAGCGTCCTGGTTGCCTCAGAGGTCTTCAAATTGTTGTCATAGGTGAACGGCATCGACTGGTCGCCGCCGTGAACTGCGCTCTGCTCGGCATAGGGGGGCAGGTCATTGCCGACGAGGGCTCCGTTTGTCGTGGTTCCAAAGCCGTCCAACCACTTGTCGAATATCCTGTTGCTCTCGGGGTCGGGAGGATCGATGTCATTGTAGGATTCGAAATCGTCCACCGAAATGAAGTCGGCCGTCACAAAACTCCAGACAAGGCCCTCGACCGTATTGCCCGGATAAACCTCATCGACTCGCCAGTAGTAGACGGTGTCCCAAGCGAGTTTGCCGGGATCGTAGCCCTCGGAGCCGAGCGTTTTAGGGCCTACATACTCTGGCGAGGCCTTGGTGGCATTTCTAACCGCATCGGCATCCGTACCGAAGTACACCTCGTGCGAAGAGGCATTATCCGCCGCCGTCCAGTTGAGCGTCACCGTCATCGGCACATCCACCGTGCTGTTAGCCGGCTGCGGATTGCCCACTGCGCCCGGCGTAGTGAAGCCCCAGATCTCGCCCTTGTGCGTTTCGACACCGTCGAACTCATCGACCCGCCAATACAAGACCTTCTCCCGTTCAAGAGTGCCGGGACTGTAGCCTGTGGTGCCCTGCGGTATGCCGCCCGAGGCGTTGCTCACATCGTCATAGTCTTCGCCGATATAGAAAGTGTGCAACTTGGAGCCGTAACCTCCTGTCCAGGCAAACTCCACATTCAGGTCCACGAACTCTGCGCCGTCGGCCGGATCGGGGGCGTAGGCCGTCTTGGGTGGAACCGAGAAGCTCCAGATGTCCCCTTTCCACGGACTGTTCGGATCGGCGTCATTGACCTCGTCGATGCGCCAGTAGTAGGTTGTGCCCGGGACCAAACCTTCGGGGGCCGGAAATCCGGGGAAACCGATGAGAAGCTCAGCGTCGGCCTGGTTGCCGATGAACGTGTCGCCCGTACCGTCGTTGACGTCGTCAAGATTGTAGCCCAGATAGACATCATGCGTAACCACCGAGGGGCCGGGATTCCAGCCAAGGTTCACCCATGTGCTTGTATGGAGGGTTCCGTCCGCCGGTTCCGGTCCATAGGCGGACATGTTCTCTCCACCGTCACCGGCCATAATCGCGATGATCTCGCTTTCGCTCAGCACGCGATCATAGAAACGCATGTCGTCGAGTATTCCCTGGAAAACTCTCGCATCGTTGTGGGCCACCCCGATCCAGACCGGGCCGGCGACAGGTGCTCCAATCCCTGTAGGCTGGGGGCCCGCTTCGTCGATACCATTGAGATAACCTGTTGCATTCGTGCCATCGAAGACCATGGCCATGTGAGCCCACTCGTTCTTGGGCACCAGGTGCAAAACAGCCTGTGGCTGACTTTGATACGCAAGATGGAATCTGTCAACTATGTCGGGATTGGCATGCGTTCCTTTGACCTCGACCTGGAACATCATGGTGTCTGAGGCCCATCCATTCGACTTGGTGAAGAAATGCTGTATGCCGGGAGTTCCATCCCAGCGACACCAGAAGGCGATAGTAAAGACACCCATTCCATTTGTCGGGTCGAAGTCGCCGGCGTTGGCTCCACGGGTATTTGTGAAATCCAGTGCTCCGCCAAAACCCGGCAGGCCGGCCACCCATTCGGGCGTTCCCAGCACCTCGGCATGGTGGTTATTGCCGGAGCTGTCGTAGGCGGTGGTGCCGGAACCTTCGTCGAACTTCCACCACCCGATGTTTTCGGCCTGGGTCGTGCTCGTGAGGATAAGGCCCAGAACCACAGTAAGAGATGCCAGACAAGTCGATTTTCTACACATAACAGCCTCCTTCAACAAGATTTGGCAATGCCCCCAGTTTTAGTGAAGTTCGCTGCGAAAGCGACGATATCGACGCTACAAGGCCGTCTTCACTACATCGACATTATATCACAATTTGGGCCGAGAGCGTTATGAATTTTTGTTCAAAGTGTTTTGACTATGTGTTTCGAAGATCAATTTCAAAAGCACGCTTTCCCAGTGCCTCTCAGAACACAGGCCGTCAAAAACCAGTCAGTGACCGGCTGGGGCTATGTTGGAAGATGATTCCCTTGTACGTACGAGAAATCTGATTGAACAATTGCCGGATATGGCATAAGATCCGTTCGAGGTAATCCGTCTAATTGTCAGGTGGCAGCATTGGTGAACGAAGGGCAAAGAAAGATGCCGGACAATCCCTCCATGGATTCCCCCTCACCCGGCGCCGGTCGCTTTGCCACGACGCACTGGAGCGTTGTTCTTACGGCCGGTCAACCCGAGTCTACCGGCTACCGGCAGGCGCTTGAGGCGCTTTGCCAAACGTACTGGTTCCCGCTTTACGCATACCTGCGGCGGCACGGAAACGATACGCACCAGTCCGAGGATTACACCCAGGCGTTTCTTGCTTTTTTGCTGGACAAACATGGGCTGCGCCTGGCCGATCCCAAGCGGGGCAGGTTTCGCTCGTTCCTGCTGACTTCGCTCAAGAACTTCCTGTCCAACGAGCGCGCCCGCGCTGCTGCGCAAAAACGTGGGGGAGACCGGAAGATCCTTTCTCTGGATGTCGAGAACGCCGAGCGCAAGTACGCCCTCAGGCCGCGCGAGGAATTATCGCCTGATAAGCTCTTCGCACGCTCCTGGGCCCTTACCGTGGTGGACCGCACCATGGACCGGCTCGGGGCCGAAGCGGCCCGCACAAAGAGGCCTGAGCTGTTCGAGACGTTGCGGGCACATCTCACCGCAGATAAAAGCTCCGTCCCCTTTCGCGAAATGGCTGCCGAACTGAACATGAGCGAAGGCGCCGTCAGAGTCGCGGCGCATCGCCTGCGGTGGCGCTACCGCGAACTGTTGCGGGATGAAATCGCCCAGACGGTGACGACCGAAGATCAGATTGACCAGGAAATCCGCGACCTGTTCGCCGCGCTGGCCCGTTGAGCCGATGCGTTCTGGAAGAAATGCCCGGAAACGTGTAACCTTTCTTCCGGTTTGCGTTAGTAATAGGATTATCCACCGTGACCTCAAGCCCTCGAACATCATGGTCACCCTGCACGACGGCACTCCCGTGCCGAGGGTGATTGACTTTGGCATTTCCAAGGCGACGAATCAGAGACTGACGGAAAAGACGCTTTTTA
>JADHXR010000142.1 GCA_016782865.1 Phycisphaerae bacterium | reverse complement strand
AGCCACGACGACGGCGTGTATCTGATGGCCCAACCCGGCCGACAGTATGTCCTGGGGTTCGATGGCGGAGGATCCGTCGAGCTCGACGCCCACGCGCTGCCCGGTCCCGCCGAGCTGCGGTGGATAAACATGCACGAGGGGAAATGGATCAATGGCGGCCGGATCGAGCCCGGCCGGATCTCCGTGCAAACCCCGGGAGACGGGCTCTGGATGGCGCTGGTGCTGGCCCGTTAGCAATCGTGACTTATCAGAAGGAGATCAAGAAATGCTGACGAAACAAGGAGTGACTTCAGCGGTATCAGCCTTGTTGGTGTTGGCTGTTTTGACTGACGGCGTCCGTGCGGCCGAATCGCAAAAACAGGCGAGCGAACCATTTATCAAAATCCGTGAGGTAACATTGGGCGATCCGCACCCGGTTAATGAGGGATGGGTACCTTATTTTACCGATGCCATATATAAGAAGTATGCGCTTGCGAATTGGGATATCGACAAGCTTCGGACTTATATGGATATGCTCAAGGCGTTCGGTTTCAACTCGGTACAGCATTACGATTGCTGGATGCGATACTTCGATGCGGACTGGCGTATACCTCCGGAAGAGTGGAATTGGCCGAAAGAATGGCCGAAAAAGGCCGATCCGAGGGACTGGCCGGAAAAAATGGACGCTGTCGCCGACTACGCCCACAGTATCGGGCTTCGCACATCGCTGTTTATCTGGGGAAACGCCGCGTTCGACCATCGTACCAACACTATCCCTCCACACTGTTCACTTGAACCGGACAATCCGGCCGATATGGAAATCTTAAGGGTGTACTGGGACAAGCTGGCCGAGCATGCCCCCCATTTCGATCATATCGTAACCCATTGGGCCGATCCGGGCGGCTGTAAGGGACAGGCCTGCATTATTGAGACTGCGATGAGGTTTCACAATGAGATCGTCCGGAGATTCAGGAAGAAAAACCCGAATATCCAATCTACTTTCAGCTTGTGGAGACTGCACGACGGCGGCCATATGAGTTGGCGCGGCTATAAAGATGTTCATACGATTCTTGACGCCGGGATACTGCCTGACGACGTGATGATCGCCCTGGACGGTCTTTCCGGAAAGTTCGATTCGGACGCGGCAGAGGCCATCGCCAAAGCCGGCCGGAAAGTCGGTGTCTGGGGCTGGTATCTCGCGGACATGGAAACCAGGCCCTCCATGAACGTCTTTGCCAACAGACTCGGCAACGCCTTTGGAAAACTGCCTCCGAAAATGCATGACCTGATCGATTGGTATTCCATAGACTCAAATGCCCACGGCCTGAACATGCAAAACCTCTATATCGCGGGCAGACTGATGCGCGACCCCAAAGTGGGCGCCCAAACCGCCCTGCGTGAATTCATTGTCGGGGCCTTTGGTAAGCAGAATGTGGGAACGGTCGAAAAAGTCTTTCGGGCTATTAGAAGCTCGCGTGGAACCTGGGGGCACGGCACCCTTTCTCACGCGAAGCTCCCTGTTGTGCGTGAGGCTCACAAACTGGCTCTGGAAATCACTGTTCCGAAAGGGTTCGAACCGGCTTTTCCGATGGTGATTTCGCCGAGTCAACTGGCTAAGGAACTCGTGGCGCAGACCGAGTCGCTTGTGGAGCTTTATGAATTCCACATAGCGGTGGACAAGGTGAAACAGATGCGAAAAGATGGAGCCGGGCAGGACAAGATAAAGGCCGCTATTGCGAACCTTCCGAAAGTGAAGGCCCCGACCGAGTGGCTGACTAATATTGAATATGTGTCATACCTGAAAAAACTAAAAGAGTTGGAATAGTAAGACCATGCTTAAGCTTCGCGTGAGAAACTAGGGACAGTCACCTATTTACGATAGCAGAAATAGGTGACTGTCCTTAGTATTTCCTAAAGGCGTTTGTCAGAGGCAAATGTTGATGAAAAAAATGAGAAAGAGCGAAAAAAAGTCAAAAAAGATGAAAAAACAGAATTCAGGGTAAATGTAATTGAAAGCAAAATTGATTCAGGAAGACAAGAATGAGAAAATTACGAATAATCCTTATCATAGTATGTAGCTTTTTCCTTGTGGGTATTCGAGTCGATGCAGGAGATGCGAAAGGCAAGATACATAATTTGAATCGGATCAGACCTTATGCAAAGAATCCTTATTACTGGCAATACAAGGGCAAGCCCGTACTGCTGCTGGGCGGCACCAAGGACGACAACCTCTTTCAGATTCCCGACCTGAAAGAACATCTTGACCTTCTCGCCTCTGTGGGCGGTAATTACATCCGTAACACGATGAGTGACCGGGTGATCCAGGGATTTGAAGTACAAGCATTCAAGAAGCTACCCGGCGGCAAATACGATCTCAGCCAGTGGAACGATGAATACTGGGATCGTTTTGAAACCATGCTTAAGCTCACAGGCGAGCGAGACATAGTTGTTCAGATTGAGGTGTGGGATCGGTTTGATTATACCGACAACGGGCGTTTAAAAACATGGAAGCCGAATCCATACAATCCCGCAAACAATATCAACTACACCTCCGCTGAATCGGGGCTGGAGGCAACATATCCAAAGCATCACCCCGGCGCGGACCAACAACCGTTCTTCCACACAATACCGAGGATGGATGATAACACCGTGCTGCGCAAATATCAGGAAGCGTTCGTCGACAAGATGCTCTCCCACTCACTGCGGTACGGTAATGTGCTCTACTGCATGAACAACGAAACGAGCACCCCGCCGGCATGGGGTCAATACTGGATGGCGCATATCCGGAGGCGAGCAACCGAGGCCGGAGTCGAGGTCTATGTCACCGACATGTTCGATGTGGGCTGGGACCTGGACACCGAGGCGAGGTTTCTGATGGCTTTCGACACCCCGGAGCTTTACACGTTTCTCGACATTTCTCAGAACAACGGCAACCCCAACACGGTTGAAAAGCACTGGCGTAACATCCTGTTTGCGCACGACCGGACCAAGAACCACCCGCGCCCGATCAACAATGTCAAGGTGTACGGCGCCGACGAGTACCCTCCGCAGAACGACTACCACAAGAAGGTCTACCGCAGGTGGGGCACGCAGTCCGGCGTCCGCAGCTTCGTCATGAACGTGCTCGGTGGCTGTGCCTCCACCCGTTTTCACAGGAACCAAAGCAATGGTCTCGGCCTGACAGAGCCGGCGCAGGCTGCTATCAAGGCGATCCGCAAACTCGAATCCCTGGTCAAAATGTGGGAAGTCCGGCCGGCCAATCCGTTGTTGGTGGATCGCGAACCCGAGAAAGCCTTTCTGTCGGCCAGACCTGGCGAGAAGTACGTTCTCTTCCTGCCTGAAGGCGGCTCCGTCCAATTGGACCTCAAGGGCTGCGAGGGAACGCTTCTGGCCAAGTGGATAAACGTCGGCACCGCGGAATGGGGCAAAGAGGATGAGATTGAGGCAAATGCAATAGTCCCGATTACGTCACCCGATGAGGGGGTGTGGCTTGCTGCCATCACTAGAAAACAACAGCAGACATCATGGTCTGGGCGGAGAGTCCCCGGAATTGACGGGAAATCTTGAACTTTACTATAGGAGATGCTTATCCAAACAAAAAATAACGTGTGGGCATACAAACTTTGTGGCAATAATTGCGGAACCCAAAACATATTTACAAAAAGAGAGGTGTATTATGTCGGATGATTTAAATCGCAGAGTTTTCTTGAAGAAGTCTGTCACAGTATCAGCGGGAGTCGCGTCAGCCTTAAGTCTGGAAAAAAGAGCTTTAGCGGCAAAAACAAAAGAAACACCTATAGCGACTATGTCGCAGGACAATATTAAAGGGCTGCCGCTGGCTAAGATAGGCAATGTCAAGATCAGCAGGTTAATCTGCGGCGGCAATCAGATCAACGGCTACGCCTATGGCAGAAACCTGATCTTCGTGGCCGGATTAATGAAGAACTATCTCACTGACGAAAAAGTAATGGATATCCTCGATGCGGCTGAAGAAGAGGGGATCAATACCATTATCGGAAATGTGGGTTCCCGGCACGGCGACGAAAATACTATCAGACTTCTCAATAAATACTGGAACGAGCGGGGCGGTACGATCCAATGGCTGGCCCAATGCAACATATACGAAGATGACGTAACAGTTATGATAAAAAAGGCTATAGATAACGGTGCCGTTGGAGCGTTTGTACAGGGCGGTTGCGGAGACACGTACGTCAAGAACGGCCGTGTCGATTTGCTGGCCAAGGCGGTCGATTTTATCAAGAAGAACGGTCTTATCGCCGGCGTCGGAGGCCACATGACGGAAGTTCCGATGGCGCTGGAAAAAGAGAAAGTCGATGTGGACTTCTATTTCAAAACGCTGAACAATGTGCATACTCCCGCTGTGCCGACATATTCGGTTACGCCGGAGAGGACTATTGAGTTTATGCAGAACGTGAAGAAGCCCTGGATCGCCTATAAGGTACTCGGCGCCGGGATCGTCCATCCGAGCAAGGGTTTCAAGTTTGCTTATGAAAACGGCGCGGACATTGTCGTAGCCGGCATGTTTGATTTTCAGATTATCGAAAATGTGGTGATCGCGAAAAACATACTGAAGAATAAAGAAATACAGAGAAGACGCCCCTGGCGAGCGTAAAATTCGATATTCAGGTGATCGGAATGAAATCTGATGTAAAACGAGTTGAATCATGTCGAAAAAAGTAAATCGTCGAAGTTTTTTACAGAAGTCGCTGGCTGCCTCCGAATCGCTCCGAATCGGGGAGAATGAAGGCACGCCCCCTCCCAGTCAAGATTAAGGAACAAAACCGATGATCGGAGAAACAAGCTTGCTCATGGTGCTGGTCGCTATCGGGTCGACGGTCCCAGCCATGAAAGATGTTACCGTTACACAATCCGGAGATGAGATAACTATAGGAAATGAGTTCCTATCTCGAACTTATGACATCTCAGGCGGAAAGGTGCAAACAATACGCGTCGAGAACAAGCGCTCCGGACGTATGGTGTCCCCAAATAACTCCCCAGATAACCCGGAATCCGGCGATGCCGTTCCGGATCTACTTGACGAGGCCCTCTTCAAGGCTATTTGGAGAGATGCCCGTCGGAAAACGCCCGCCGACTGCGGTCGGCGGGGGAGACCTTAAGGAAGACGTTTCTGTCGAGAAACCTCACGCAGGAGACGCCCGTGAAAAGACGGATTCATCAATGGACGTACGCGGCGGCATAAAGTCGGCCGGCGTGGAGGTGGACGCCGCAACCGACGTCGCGAACGAAGCGTCGTACCGGACGACGGTCGTGGCCGACTGGGCTGCCCAGGAGCGCCGGCGCGGAAGGACACCCGACTCACCCGAGGCAATTCGCGAAGCCCTGGACGGCGCAAACCGCCTCCTGCGCCACTTGTCCGATTCGCCCGGCGTCGGCGACCTTCATGTCCATGCCGAGTTGCTCCGGCGGCTCCAAGGGGAGGTCGACCGTATCCAGTCGCTTGACGAAGCGGACCGGCTCGAGCTGTACCACCGTGCCCGGAGCGTTGGGCGGGCGCTGGTGTTCGAGAATCCGCTCGTCGGATCGAAGCCCGTAGTGTTCATGAAACGCCGCCGGTTCATCTCCCAGATGCTCAACGAGTATCTCGGCTACTTCTGCGACTACGGCGACGTGGCCGGGGGAGGGATCTACGTGTTACAGCGACCAGGACGTTCGTTCGAGATGGGAGACTTGATCGGCAGTCGTCTGCCGCGCGGCAACTACATAACGCTTTCCGTGTCGTACGACGCAGAAACGGTCTACTTTGCCTTTTGTGAGCGTGCGTTCGAAAAGCCCGACTACTACTCGGCCGATCGACGGTGCTTTCACATCTTCGCCGTGGACGCAGGCGGCGAAGATCTCCGCCAGTTGACTACCGGCGCGGACGACGACTTCGACCCTTGCCCGCTGCCCGACGGCCGTCTCGCCTTCATGTCGACTCGCCGCGGCGGCTTCGGCCGGTGTCACGGCTTGTGGGAGCCGCTGCCGGCGTACACGTTGCACCGGATGAACGCCGACGGGTCGGGGGTAACCACGCTATCGTATCACGAGACCAACGAATGGCATCCGTCGGTTTTGAACGACGGCCGGATCGTCTACACACGATGGGACTACGTCGACCGCTCGGCTGCCCACTTCCATGGATTGTGGACCACGAACCCCGACGGCTCGAACTCCAGCATCCTCTTCGGCAATTACACGCAGCGGATTAACGCTTGCTTTCAACCCCGGGCGATCCCGGGGTCCAATCGGGTGATGTTCGTGGCCGGGGCCCATCACGCGGTTGTGGGCGGGTCGCTGGTGATCGTCGATCCGGCACGCACCGCGCTGGACCGCGAGACCGGGCAGGACCGGTTCGAGTCGATCGATCTCGTCACGCCGGAGGTCTGCCTCCCCGAGGCGCCGGGCTGGCCTACCAGCTACTTCCACAGCCCGTGGCCGTTGTCGGAAGACTGCTTCCTCGTGTCTTTCAGCTTCGAGCCGCTGGGCGGCTCTGGGTCCGGCACGAAACGGGACACGAAGACGGGAATCTACTACCTGGACCGTTTCGGCAACATGGAGCTGTTTTATCGTGAAGAGGGGATCTCGTGCATGTATCCGGTGCCGTTGGCCGCCCGACCCGCGCCCCCTGTGTTACCCAGCATGCTCGATCCGGGATTGGGTGAGGAGGGTGAACTGGTGCTTGCCGACGTCCAGCAGAGCCTGTTGCCCTTGCCGGCCGACCGGGACATCGTGGCACTGCGCGTCTTCCAGGTGCTGCCGAAGACGGAAAGCCATGTGATCGACAAGCCGCGGATCGGCTATGCCCGAGGCGAAAGCGCCCGGATGCTCCTGGGCACCGTGCCGGTCGAGGCGGACGGATCGGCCCGCTTCCGCGTGCCGGCCGGGAAGCCGCTGTACTTTCAGGCGGTGGACGGCTCGGGCAGGGCGGTGGCGAGCATGCGGAGCGTGGTTTACGTCCAGCCGGGAGAGCGTCGCGGTTGTGTGGGGTGTCACGAGCCGCCGGGGACGTCGCCACCGGCCGGCAAGGTCTTGGCGATGAACCGTCCGGCGTCGCTGATCGAGCCGGGCCCCGATGGAACCCGCCCGTTCGGCTTCCCCAGGCTGGTTCAACCGGTCCTGGCCCGCCACTGCGTGGGCTGTCACGATGGCTCGGCCGGACACCCGGCAAGAGCGCCCCGGCGCTGACCGGCAAGCGCCAGGGAACGTTCAGCGAGTCGTACGAGAACCTGCGTTCATATGTCCGCTGGTACGAGTGGGGTAACCACACGATCCATCGCATCGTGACCCGGCCCGGTCATATGGGAGCCGACTCCAGTCCACTCACGAAAATCCTCAACGACGCTACGCACGCCCGAGAGGTCCATCTTACGGACGAGGACCGCCGCCGGCTTCACATCTGGTTGGACGGCAACGCCCCATTCTATGGTACGTATTCCCGAGACGAACAACTCGCCCAGCACTCGGGCAAGGCGGTCCAACCACCGCGGGTCCAATAGGTTTCTTGACATGCCGAACTTATGGCAGTTGGATCGCCGTGACAGTTATCTATTTCATAGGTGAAAACTATGCGTGTTCTTATTGCACTTTATTTTGCCCTTATCGTATCGGGCAGTGCTGCTGCCGAAGAGAAATTGTCAGTTCGGATATACCCCGATCATTCACACCTGATGTATTACCTCGACAGTGAGGGGCGGGAATATCCCGTGAAAACCGTGGCTCACTGGGCCCATCGACGTCGGGATATCCTCGCCGGGATGCAGCGGGCCATGGGAGAGTTGCCCAAAAGGGCCGGGCTACCGCCGCTGGACGTACGCATTACCGAAAGTCTGGACCGTGAAAACTATACACGCCTGACGATATCTTTTGTCGCCGAGAAAAATGACCGCGTACCCGCCTACCTGTATGTGCCGAACCAGACAGAAAAGAAACGGCGACTGCCCGCAATACTGGCTCTACATCCGACAGGCCCACTTGGCAAAGGGATCGTGGACGGCCAGAGCAAACGCTTGAATCGGGCCTATGCCCGCGAGTTGGCCGAGCGAGGTTACATCGTCATCGCTCCGGATTACCCCTCCTTCGGCGACTACAAAGACTATGATTTCGAGACCGACCATTATGTTTCGGGCACGATGAAGGGAATCTTCAACCACATGCGCTGTGTCGATCTGCTCCAAGGGCGGCCTGACGTGGACGGGCAGCGCATCGGCGTCATCGGCCATTCACTCGGCGGTCATAACGCCATGTTCGTCGGCGTATTCGATACCCGACTCAAGGTAATAGTCTCCAGCAGTGGCTGGGATCCTTTTCACTATTATTATGGCGGTAAGCTTAAGGGCTGGACCAGTAACCGTTATATGCCGCGCCTACGTGATGTATATCAACTCGACCCCGGCCGGGTGCCGTTCGATTTTTATGAAGTCGCCGCCTCGCTGGCCCCGCGAGCCTTCTTTTCCAATTCGCCCTTGCACGACGACAACTTCGATGTCCGGGGCGTGAAAAAGGCCATCCCCCTGACCGCGGAAGTATATCGTCTGTTCGGCGCCACCGATCATTTACAGGTTCGCTATCCCGATAGCGGCCATGACTTTCCCACGAAAGTCCGCGAAGAGGCGTATAGCTTTATCGATAAAAACCTGCATCATAAACCCCAATACACGCCATTGGATAAATAACCTCCAGCTTGAAAACGATTTTGGATAGCATATACTGATCCTGAATTAAAAACCCGGTAGCGGTTATTGTAATCTCGTTATTGGCAAAGCTTTATAGTTGGCCCTGCCAGGCAGAATGATACCCGATGGGAATATTTTGTTGAAGAAGAACTAAAAACCAAGGAAACGCTAATGTCTAACCGAAAAAACATCAATCTTACCCGGCGAAACTTTATGAAAAAGGTTTCCGCAGCAGTTTGCGGGACGATGCTGGCTTCAAGCGGCCATTCTGCTTTGGGTTCCCGTATTGGGAAAAAACCCCATCAGAAGTTTAACATTAGTGTTTATGACAGGATGTATGATGGTCATCGTCCCAAAGGATGTACGACAATAGCTATTGAATATGCCGATTGGCCGGGAAACGAATTTGGTTTATGGCTGCCGGAAGGTATCAGTGTTAACGGGAAAACAATTCATCGCGGAAAGCTTTGGGGCAACGGCTTCGGTGGGAGTCGCGTCCAGGAATTTCCGTTCGCTCTTCAACAACAATGATTCTATTTTGCGGTGTATTCACAGTGAACCTTTCCCGATTGAAGAACTGATGCCGGGCGAGAGCGAGGATCTGGAATCGGTCATTCTTTTTTCGAAAGGGAACCATGAAGTTCTGCTTGAACGATTTAAAAAACTGAAATCACGATACTGGTAGGCATGGTTTTCACCGGCCCTCGATGTCAAATCAGTGGGTGGATTAACTAAGAAGCTTCAGGTATAGTCAGCACTTATCCGAGGGAATAGAAATGAAAAAGTCGTACGTCATGATATTACTTACCTTGTGTGTCTTGGCTTGTGCATGTGTTCAGGCGGAAACTGGAAAGTTGAAAGACAAGACATATGATAGGGACCGAATCCGGCCGTATTTGCGGAATCCTCGCTACTGGCAGTATAAGGGCCGTCCCGTGCTGCTGCTGGGTGGCACCAAGGACGACAATCTCTTTCAGATTCCCGATCTGAAGGAACATCTGGATCTGCTGGCAAGTGTGGGCGGCAACTATATTCGCAATACGATGAGCGCCCGCGTAGATAGGGGGTTTGAAGTTCAGCCGTTCAAGAAGCTGTCCAACGGCAAATACGACCTTGATCAGTGGAACGATGAGTACTGGAACCGTTTCGAGAGGATGCTGAAGCTCACCTGGGTTCGCGACATTATTGTCCAGATCGAGGTCTGGGCCTTTCACGATTTCAACAAGGGACATTGGGAGAAGAACCCTTGGCGTCCGGCCAACAATATCAGCTACAGTGAGTCCAGCACGACTCTCAAGGATTCCTATGGCAACATCGGCAAGGTGCCGCACGATTTCTTCTTCACAGTGTCTAAGCTGAACAACGACGGTCTCGTGTTGGCCTACCAACAGAAGTTCGTGGACAAGATTCTGTCCCATTCGCTTAGGTACGCCCACGTGCTCTACTGCATGACCAATGAAATCCATCCACAGTTTTCGCCCGAGTGGGGCTGGTACTGGTCGGAGTACATCAAGGACAAGGCCGCTGCGGCGGACAGGAAAGTAGAAACCACCGAAATGAACTGGGAGATTGATCTGAAGAAGGCGCAGCAGCGGGCGTCTCTGGACCGGCCGGACGTCTTTTCGTTTTTCGAGGCCTCGCAGAACAGCGCCAAAATGGGCCAGCAGAACTGGGATAATCTTCAGTTTGCCCGCCACTACCTAGGGGAAGAGCCACGCCCTATCAACCATGTCAAGATATACGGGGCCGACACGAACACTTGGAAGGGATCCACGGATCGCCACGCCACCGAGTGTTTCTGGCGGAACATCATAATAGGCGGCTCGGCCTCCAGCCGCTTCCATCGTCCACCCTACGGCCTGGGATTGATCAGTAAGGCGCAAGCCCATATCAAGAGCATGAGGATGTTCACAGGTAAAATGGATATTTTTACCTGCGAACCGCACAATGAATTGCTGTCCATCCGTAAGGAAAATGGTGCCTACGTCATCGCAAACCCCGGCAAAGAATACGCGATCTATTTCCCCAACGGCGATCCGGTTGCTCTCGACCTCAACGCGGCACAGGGCAAAATGAAGGGAAGGTGGCTTGACATAGCGCAGAGCCAATGGGCAAAGCAAGAAATGCTGGAAGGCGGCGGCACGGTCACCCTCTCGCCACCGGGGACGGGACACTGGGTAGTGTGGATCGGCCCGATTTCCACGCCACAAAAGGCGAAAACGGGTTCTCAGCACGTGGGGGCTTGCATAATCAAAGCCTCATTGGGGCCTGCCCCTGAACTTCAGGGCTTGGGCGAAAGCGCCTTCCATGAGAAGACTAAAACGGCGACCCACAACTCGAGTTCGTGGACGTGCCGATCGGCTCCTACGGCGAGCTCTGGTTCTTCGGCGACGAGGCCGAATGGCGAAAGCACGGGTTTTCGGCGGACCGCGCTATCAGCGCCACAAAAGAACTGATAGATCTTTACCGGCGCCACTTCAAGCACACCCGCCTTGCCCTGCCAATCGGCGGAGGGAGCTTCGAGTGGCCGGGATGGAGTTCGGAGAGTAGCCGGCAGCGCCGTGTGTACAACCAGACAATCCAGTATTGCCGCCGCGTCGGCGTGATGGTCCGCTGCGACGGATTCCGGGTGCAGGCAGAGGATCTGAAAGAGAGATTCCCCCCGCCGTCCCCATGGTGGGAGAGCCCATAGCCTCATTTCTCGGGTTGAAGAGCGATCTCTCACCTCAGATGACGCCTTCGGCCGAAGTTTACGAGAGCGCCCTTGCGGCCAAGTTGAGCTACTTCTGCTGGTACGGCGCGCTTAGCGAAGTCACCGGTGCCGAGCGCGATCTGATTGCCGACTTCGCCCGTAAGCTGGGATACCGCTTCATAGTGGCGCAGGTCGAACACCCGAGCATACTCAAGACGGGCAGGTTGCGCCACGGCATCCTCAGCGCGGAAGTCACCTGGCGAAACGACGGCGTGGCGTTCTGCCACCAGGAAATACTACTGCGTTCGGCGCTGCTCGACGCCAGCGGCAAAGTCCTCGTAGAGAAGCGCCAGTGGCCGATCCATCCGATACAGACCTGGACACCCGACGAACCCGTTGTCGAGCCGATCGAGCTGAAGGTACCGGAGGGATTCGCCAGCAAGGCCACACTGGCCGTCGGCATGGTTACGCGGACGGGTCGCCCGATCAACCTGGCACTGAAAGAGAACCTTCCCAATCATCTCTACCCCATCGCGACGGTTGAACTCAGGAAGTCCGATTACGCCGGTGATCCGATCATCTTCTCGCAGTCCAACACGCCGGCGGACTGGTCCGTGACCGGCGACGTCAAGGCGACGGTCGTTGCGAGAGGTGGTCCGACGGAGAAACCCTTCCTGAGAATCGGCGGGCCGAGCCTGAATGAGGCTTGGGTTTTTGCCGTCGGAAAGAGGATGCCGGCGCTGCCCGGCGCGACGTATCGTTTCACCGGCTCGATTCGCGTTGAATCCCTCACCACGGGCGACGTGCCGTACCTGAAATTTGCGTTTCTGGACGCGAAGATGGAGCAGATCAATGTTGCCATTGCGGGGCGTTCCCGCTGGCGCCGCGTCTCTGGCAATCGGTTCCCGCCGAAGGGGCTGCCGTGGGAGGAGTTCAACGTTACGGCCATCGCCCCGCCGGGCACGGTGTACGCGGAAATCGCCGTGGAAAAAGGCGCACCGCAACCGGCCGAGTCCGTCGTGGGATTGCAGGGGCTGCGCGTCGAATTGCTGGAAGCGCCGTAACACCCACCTGCGACCGAGAGGATATCGAAGATGTATTGTCGAACTTTGTGATTTCAAATATACATTTCAATTGTATATTAGAATTATAATCCGGGGTCTGCCCCGCAGCAGGGTGGTTTCAAAACAAAGGGTGCAAGCATGGCAAAGCGCAAAGATGGAATCAGAACTCAGGATCGAATACTGTCGGTAGCCTGTGAGGTTTTTGCCGAGAGGGGCTATCACGACGCAACGATTGAGGATATCTGCACCCGCGCCAAGAGCAACATCGCTGCGATCAATTATCACTTCGGCTCCAAAGAGCAGCTCTACGCCCGAGTCTGGCGTCGTGCGTTCGATGAGGCGATCAAGGCCTACCCTCCCGAGGGGGGACTCAGTTCGCAAGATCCGCCCGAAGAACGGCTGCGCGGGGCCATCTACTCGTTGGTGGGCAAGACAGTCGACGCCGGACGAATCGGCCACGCAGGCAAACTGCTGCTGCGTGAGATGATCAATCCGACCGATGTGATCAAGCACGTCAAACACGACGCCCTACAGCCTCTGCACGAGAGGATGAACAATTTGATGAGGGAATTGCTCGGACCCGAAGCGAGCGGCGAACAGATACTGCTGTGCCAGATGAGCATCGTGCACCAATGTATAGCGATAGGCATACGTCTTTTCACCGGCAGAATCCCGGCACACATGAGACTCGATATGCCGAGCGAGCAACTGGCAGAGACGCTGACCGAGCACATAACAAGATTCTCTCTGGCGGGGGTCAAGGCGGTGCGCGAGGACATCAGAGTGGGCCGGCCTTCCGCCGAAGAAGCCACAGTTTGCGCAGATGCGCCGCAATCCAAAATAAAGATATGATACATTCCATGAAGCAATTATCGAAGTGGCTCTTGATCGGCGTCCTGACGCTGTGGACCGGCGGATGCTCGCATCCAACCAGAGAGTTGCGGCCTTCCGTGGATATGCCGGACGCGTTTTCGAGAAGCGGCACGCAATCGTTGTCGCAGCAGTGGTGGCAGGCCTTTGGCGACGACGAACTCGACGCTCTGATAGGCGGGGCTCTGACGGACAATTTCAGCCTGCGCGCAGCCTGGGATCGGCTCGTCCAGGCCCAGGCCATTGCTCGAAAAACCGATGCATCGCTGTTGCCCCAGGCGGACCTCGCGGCCGGGGCCAGGCGCAGCCGACAGGAAACGGGGGATACGACCTCTTACAGCAGCCTTTACTCGGCAGGCCTTGCCGCCGGGTACGAAGTGGACTTATGGTCGCGGCTGGACTCGGCCCGCAAAGCCGCGTGGCTCGACGTGCAGGCCCAGCGGGAAGCGGTGGATACGGCCGCCATCACGCTGAGCGCTTCAATTGCGAACACGTGGTATCAATTGGCCGAGGCCAAAGGCCAGATGCGAATCGCCCGAGAGCAGATCCTGACCAATGAGAAAGTTTTGAAAATCGTGGACATCCGGCGGCGAAAAGGCGTGGCCCGCGCCGCTGATTTCTACCGGCAGCAACAGCTTGTCGCCTCGACCGAAGCTCAGTTGATTGTGGCCGAGGAGGCGGCTGAATTGCTTCAGTATCAACTTTCGGTTCTGATCGGCAACAAGCCCGAATTGGCGTGGGAAGAGGTGTCGGTTGCTTTCCCGGACTTGCCGCCTATGCCCAGACTCGGCGTCCCGGCCGATGTCCTGTTGCGCCGACCTGATGTGCGTCAGGGTTATCGGCAGGTACAGGCCGCCGACCAGCGTCTGGCCGCCGCTATCGCAGATCAGTACCCCCGCATAAGCATATCGGCGAATGTCGAGACTTCGTCGGCGACGTCGGTGCGCGACCTGTTCGACGACTGGCTCGCCAACCTGGCGGCCAACGCCATCCAGCCCTTGTTCGACGGTGCCCGGCGAAAGGCGGAAGTGCAACGTCAGCAGGCCGTAGCAGCCGAGCGGATCGACAGTTGGAGTCAAACAGTCCTCGATGCCCTGCAGGATGTCGAAGCTGCACTGACGCGGCAAGAGCAACAGAGCCAGTTGCTCGTGAATCTCGAGTATCGGCTTGGCCTTGCACGCCTAACCTACGCGCGCAACGGGGAGAGCTACATCAAGGGACAGATCGATTACATTCGCGTGCTCGAATCACTCCAATCCATGCAGGCGCTGGAACGCAATGTAGTGACGGCTCAGCTTACTTTGGTTGAACGCCGGATTGACCTGTATCGGTCAATCGCCGGTCCGTGTGATCCGCCACAACCTGCGCCGGCTCAAAGCGGCGCCTTGCAAGAGGCGACAAGAACAAATTCGGGCGGTTTAATCCAGGATGAATAGGTGTCATCATGAAAGCTACCAAGAGTATTGAGCAGAACCGGCCACAAGAGCCTCGCCCGATGGTGCGCAAGCTTCTCGGCGCGAGCGTCAAGGTTCTGGCCTCGGCGCTGATCGTCGCCGGAGCGATCGTAATCTACCGTTACCAGATCAACACCAGTCCGCGTGTGGATCGCAAGAAACCGCCGCGTCAGGCCAAACTCGTACAGGTGATCCACCTTCAAAAGAGCGACTGTGCGACCACGGTCAGAGCCGACGGAACGGTCATGCCGGCCCAACAGGTGACACTAAGACCTCAGGTGGCCGGGCAGGTTGTGGAACTTTCTTCCGACGTTGTCCCCGGCAGCATTGTCACAGAGGGCCATAAGCTGATGGGGATTGACCGGCGAGACTACGACATTCTTGTCAGACAGCGCCGGTACGATGTCATCAAGGCCATCAGAGATTTGAAAGTCGAACAGGGCAATCAGGCGATTGCCAAACAGGAATACGAGCTGCTGGGTGAAGTGATAGGCGAAGAAGACCGCGAGCTGGTGCTGCGCGAACCGCAGTTGGAATCTGCGAGGGCGGCCTATGAGTCTGCGCAAGCTGCTTTGGAGAAGGCCCGACTCGACCTGGCCCGGTGTGACATTGCCGCGCCTTTTGACGCCATTATTCGGGAGAGGAAGATCGATCTCGGAGCGACCGTTTCGCTTAACTCGGACCTGGTAACATTGATAGGAACCGACCAGGCCTGGATCGAGGTGAAGGTCGGGGTGGCTCAACTCAAGTGGCTGACGATTCCGCGGGAGCGCGGCGATCCCGGCTCGAACGTGAAGATCTACGACACTCCCGCCTGGGGTGCGGATCGGTTTAGGACCGGCCGGGTGGTGCGTCTGCTCGGAGAGTTGGAGACACGCGGCCAGCTCGCGCGAGTACTGGTGGCGGTGGACGACCCGTTTTGCCTGAAGCCGGAAAATCGCGATCTTCCACAACTCCTGATGGATTCGTACATCTCCGCTCAGATCGAGGGCCGAACTCTGGCCTCCGTATTTGCAGTGGACCGCTCGCACCTTCGTGAGAACGGCAGCCTCTGGATCATGGACGACGCCGGCCGGCTCGATATTCGCCCGGTACAAATAGGTTTTCGCGGGACCGACTGCGTCTACGTGACCGCGGGTCTGGCTGAGAACGAACGACTTGTGGCGACCGACATCGCCGCGCCGGTGCAGGGCATGCCTCTGAGGCTCGCCCCGGAAGAAGGGCAAACGTCCGCCGACAACCGTGCCTCTCGGCAAAAGGGAGGACGCTGATGTTGCGCTCAAGAGCCTCCCATGATCGTATCGACAGCAACGGGACGATTGCCTGGATGACCCGTAACCGCGTCACGCCAAATCTGCTCATGTTCATCTTTCTGATTGGCGGGTTCTTTGTGGCGTCGCGTATCAAGCAGGAGGTTTTTCCCGAGTTCGATTCCGACATGGTGATGGTCCGGGTGGTGTATCCCGGTTCGAGCCCCGAGGAAGTCGAGCAGGGGATTATCCTTGCTGTTGAGGAGGCCATTCGTGCCCTTGACGGCGTCAAGGAGATCACCGCCACGGCATCCGAGGGTGCCGGCATTGTCATTGCGGAGCTGGAAGAAGGGGCCGAGAATCAGCGAATCTATCAGGATATCAAGCAGCAGATCGATCGGATCATCACCTTTCCGCTGGATGCCGAAGAGCCTGATGTGAGTCTGATGATCAGACGTCGCGAAGTACTGCAGGTCCAGCTTTACGCAGACGCAAGCGAGTGGGTTCTGCGCGAGCTGGCCGAACAGGTTCGGGACCGTCTGCTGCAGGATCCTCAGATCACACAGGTCGATTTGTACGGCGCACGCAAGTACGAGGTGGCCATTGAGATTGATCAGCAAGTCCTTCGTACATACGGTTTGACGCTTGATCAGGTCGCGCAACGGGTCAGGCAAACATCGGTCGAAATCCCGGGGGGCAACCTTGAGACCGAGGGTGGGGACATAATGCTGCGCGTCAGCGAACGCCGGGACTGGGCGAGAGAGTTCGCCACTATTCCACTTATCACTACTGCCGACGGATCGGTTCTCTTTCTTGGTGATGTTGCACAGATCAAAGATACGTTTGAGGAACAGGACCGTTACGCGACGTACAATGGAAAGCGGGCTATCGGCCTGGCGGTCTATCGCGTGGGCGAGGAGACTCCAATGGGGGTCTCCGACGCGGTGCGTGCGGCAATGGCCGAGATCGAAAAGGATCTTCCGCCCGGCATTGACTGGGTCATCAACCGTGATCTGTCAACAATATACCGCCAGCGTCTGGAAGTGCTTCTCAAGAACGCCTTCCTCGGTCTGACTCTGGTCATCGTGCTTCTGGGGCTTTTCCTGGAGTTTCGGCTGGCTTTCTGGGTGACCATGGGCATCCCGATCTCGTTTCTGGGCGCCTTCCTGTTCCTGCCCTGGCTAGGCGTCACCATCAATATAATCTCGATGTTTGCCTTCATTGTGGCGCTGGGCATAGTGGTTGACGACGCCATTGTGGTCGGCGAGAACATCTACGAGTACCGCCAGCGTGGAATGCCCGCGCTTCAGGCCGCCATCCAGGGCGCGCGCGACGTGCTTTTGCCGGTGACTTTCAGCATTCTGACCAACATAGTCGCCTTTATGCCGCTTTGTTTTGTTCCCGGGTTCATGGGTAAAATCTGGAAGTCGATCCCCTTTGTGGTAATCACGGTCTTTTCCATCTCGTGGATAGAAGCGCTTCTGATCCTGCCGTGCCATCTGGCGCATGGCCGTATGGGATCGCCCGCCGGTGGGGGACCGCTGGCGATGCTGCAGCATCGCTTCAGCACGGGCCTGGAGTGGTTCATCAAGAGAGTCTATATGCCTTTTCTGGATGTCTGCATCCGGTTTCGGATAATCACGGTTGCGATCAGCATGGCCGTGTTGATTGTTGTTTTGGGCTATGTATTCAGCGGTCGCATCGGGGTGATTCTTATGCCTCGGGTCGAATCGGACCAGGCCGTTGTGACGGCCACGTTGCCGTACGGCTCGCCGGTGTCAAAGGCCGAGGAAGTCAGCCGCCAACTGGTTGCCGCCGCTGATCAGGCGGTCAAGGCCAACGGCGGGGAGAAGCTTGCCGAAGGGGTCTTCTCGTTGATAGATGAGAATGTGATCGAAGTGACGATCTACCTGACGGATCCCGATGTCCGGCCGATAAGCACAACGGAATTGACGCAGTCTTGGCGGGAGGAGACGGGCATGATTCCCGGACTGGAGAGCCTGCGATTCGAAGCCGACAGAGGCGGACCCGGTGGCGGTGCGGCTTTGACTATCGAGCTCAGTCACAGGAATATAGACGTGCTTGATCGGGCCAGTGAGGCCCTGGCCGCCACTCTGGCGGATTTTCCGAACGTGAAGGATATCGACGACGGATACACACCGGGCAAACGCCAATTGGATTACAGCCTGACCGAGGAGGGTCACAGTCTGGGACTTACCCAGCAGACGCTGGCCAGGCAACTGCGCAATTCCTTTTACGGAGCCGAGGCGGTTCGCCAGCAGCGAGGACGCAACGAGGTCAAGGTCAAGGTGCGTCTGCCACGCGAGCAGCGCGTGCGCCAATATGATCTGGAGCAACTACTGATTCGAACTCCGCAGGGAACGGATGTGCCGCTGGCCCAGATCGCCCGAGTCGAACCCGGGCGCGCGTACACTACGATCAGCCGTAGGAACGGCCGGCGGACAGTGACTGTCACGGCGAACGTTGAACCTATATCCCAGTCAAGCCAGATGCAGGCCACGCTCGAGGCCGAGGTGCTGCCGGAACTGGCCCGGAGCTTCCCCGGTTTATCATACGGCTGGGAAGGCCGCCAGCAGGACATGAAGGAGAGTACGACGAGCCTGTTCACTGGTCTTCTTATAGCCCTCTTTGCCATCTATGCATTGCTGGCTGTTCCTTTTGCGAGCTACTACCAACCGATCATCGTGATGATCGCGATTCCATTTGGAATTGTCGGCGCCGTGATGGGCCATATACTCATGGGCTATGCGCTGAGTCTTATGAGCATGATGGGCATCGTAGCCCTCTGCGGGGTCGTAATAAATGACTCGTTGGTATTGATCGATTACGCAAACCGGCGGCGGCGAGACGGTGCTTCGCCCTCCGAGGCGATCCATCAGGCCGGCGGCAGGCGATTTCGCCCCATTCTGTTGACGACGCTAACGACCTTCGGCGGACTGGCCCCAATGATATTCGAGACGTCACGGCAGGCGCGATTCATGATCCCGATGGCCATCTCATTGGGATTCGGCATCCTGTTCGCCACGACCATCACGCTGGTGATCGTTCCCTGTCTATATCTGATGGCAGAGGATGTGCAGAGAGCCATTCGATGGTTGCATTTGGGCAACTGCGAACCGGCTGAAATACAAGACTCAGGGTTGAGTTGACAGAAAGCGTTTCGGTATGGCAAGCCGTCAATATTATTGAAACCAACGCAACATGTTGGAAAAAAACGGGCTCTTGACGCACGTGTTTGACTTTTTGGCGGCTCCTCCGGCACGGTATGCTGAATCTGCTGGAATTATCTTGGAATTGAGATGAGATTATTGTATTATGAGACGCGAAGTTTGCAGGGGTGGTTCAGTGAAGTATATATGGGAAATCCCGGTCCAAGGCAGGTTGTGATGGCAAATCGCAGAAGAAGAGGGAAACGGAAAACAAAGAATTCCAATCGCTCACAACCACCAGCTTCTACTGCTTCAAAGAGACCTACCTGGGCGCTCGCTCTGACGGCGGTCGCATGCGTCAGTATTGCCGGCTTCTTCTGGTTGAGGTCATTGTCTGGTCAGCAAGAAGAGCTGCGGAGAGATGAGCCACCATCTGGTTTGACGGCAGAAGGGGCAAACCGGGAAGGGCCGCAGCAGGCTGTAAGAACGCCTGTTGCCGGCCGAAAGAGTTCTTCCCAACCCGCGGCAGAACTGTCCGAGACGCCGGCCGTCGGACTCGTATCGGCCGGACAAAGACAGTACACCGAAGAGAACCTGGAGCAGGAGACAATGGCGGTCCTGAGCCGCCTTGTTAAGGATTT
>JADHXR010000003.1 GCA_016782865.1 Phycisphaerae bacterium | reverse complement strand
TTGTTTTGAGATTAGCGAGGATTAGCGCAAATTAGTGGTTAGAAGAGAGCTTTTCTTTGTGCCTTTGAGGCTTTGTGTGAGGCAATCTAATTTACTATCCTATATGAAGATACGATTACGACAGAAACATAATCGAGCAAAAAAAACAAGAAGATTAAAGATTGTATTACGAATGAACACAAACAAGAAACATGAAGTTGAAAGAACAAAGTCAATTTCTGGAATATTCATACCACAAAGGCTCAAAGGGCTCAGAGAGAGGATCGAAATCGTTGTTGATATTTTGGCCCATATTACTCAGCATCTCTGTGGCCTCTGTAATACAATCTTCCATCTTCTTGTTTCTTGCGCTCGACTTTTTGGCTCTGTATTCATAAGTTGCTTATTTTCAGCACCTTACAGGCATTGCATTTTTGACGAACTTTTCGATACGGCGATAGCCTTTTCCGCGTTTTCCGCGAATTCCGTAGTTTAAGAGTTTGGTTGCGGCCGAAGGCCGCGCCGTGGTCTCTGTGGCTAATAAGAAATGAAAAAACAAGCTTGTCCCGTTCGGCTTCGCTCAGGGCAGGCTCTGAGCGTAGTCGAATGGAGCCAATCGCGAGCTTTTGGCCGGAAATCTGAAATCCCAGGAGCCGCTACGGTGCCGGCCAGAGTTCCTCGCCAAGCCATTCACTTATCAGGACAGCAAGATCCTTGAAGTTGACCGCCCTGGAACCTTCCGGTTCCTGGTCATGGATATTGGCCACCGAAGGCACGGGGATGTACAACAGGCCGTCCTCCGGACTCTCGTCAGCAAGATAGGCAATCTGAGCCTGCGTCAGGGCTCGATCGTAGATTCGCAGCTCGTCCAGGTCGCCGTTGAAATATCCTGTCGTGTTTGGCCTGCCGTCGAACTCGGTCGCCTCCGAGCCGATTGCCACGAAACCAAAGCGGGTGGTTCCGGTTCCGAACGTCGAACCGCCAAAAACAGACGTCTCTGCGCCGGCGTCAATGTACATGGTCAGAATCCCATTATCGTAAACTCCCGCAACATGGTGCCATTGCCCGTCGTCGACGCGCCTGGCGCTACCGTAATCCACCTGGCCCGAGCTGGTCATAACCGACCAGCCCAACAGACCGGGGCCGCCGGCCTCGCCTGCAAGCTGCAAGCGCCAGTACTCATTTCGGTCAAAGGATGCGATGTGCTGGTCGGCCGGGCTGCTGGTGCGAATCCAGGCGGAAACGGTGACCTCAGTCAGGTCGGTGCCGGCATAGCTCATATCCCGGATGGCTACATAGTCGTTGAAACCGTCGAGGTGAAGTGCCTGGTCCAACTTGCCGCCGACATAGCCCGCTCCACCCTTGGCGGTACCGTGGTAGTTGTTGCCCGAGCTGTCGTTGGCGTTGCCGTCGAACCTGTAATGCGCCACAAGAGCGCGCGGGTCGGGAGCTGTCGTCGCAGCGGCCGAATCGCTCTTGAGCCACTCGGCGGCCATGATCTCCAGGTCCAGATCGTCGACTGCGCAATCATTGTTGAAATCGGCGGCCGGCTTGACAAGTGACGCGAGACATCTGGGCCGATACAACCTGATACTGTCGAAGTACATCTTGCCTGAGCCGCCGGGCTGAGGATTGTTCCTGTTACCCAGGCCGATAGCTATGGTGTTGACATTAGACAGGTTTACGCCGACAAACTCGGTCAGATCGACATTCCATTCGGTCCACGTGTTTATCAGTGCCGCATTCGGGTCTTCGTGGAATACGACCGCGGGCGCCCCTGTGCTGCCGCCCAGAGCGACATACAACGGCTCAGGATCGTTGCTGAGTATGCCGATATCCTGGTGGGCCCACGCCGGGCCGACCGCACCTGTAATCTCGACGTTGGAGAACGTTGCTTCACACGTGATGTCAGTGGCATGGGACGTCAGCGCCAGGCCCACATACATCGGCGAGTTCATGGTAATGGGCTGGCCGGCTAACTGCGTCCACACGGCGCCGTCGTCGGAGTACCAGGCCGTGACGTTGCCGCCCAGGTCACGGTCAAGCTTGACCCACTGCGGGGCCGAGATTCCAGCCTCGGTTGTCCCGATGCTGACATCGCCCGCCGTGGTGCGGCGCTGGAAGGCAACGCCCTGAGCGGGCGAAACAACCATCATGGCGTGTACGGAGTTCGCTTCGAGCGTATCGCGAATCATCACGCCGGCCTTGGCCCAGTCGTGGGAGTTACGCAGGCCCTCGACTTTTGCCACAATGCTGCCGGCGCCGGTGAGCTGCTTGTAGGCAAAATGGAACTCGTCGGATGTACCCCAGATGTCGGCGCCCCGGGAGGTCATCGTGTAAGTGCCGACCGGTCCTTCTGCAAAACCGCCTACGGATGCCGCATGACCTCTGAACCACACCGACAGCGCCTTGACGCCCTGCGCAGTCCAATTGCGCCGCGAATCAAGCGTCATCTCCACTTGCGAATACTGCTGGAAGCCCTGCTTGTTGTTGTCATATGCCAGAGGCATCGCTTGGCTGCCTGCCTGGACAATAGTCTCTTCCGTAAACGAGCCGGTGGTTTCGTCGCCCACAACCGCGCCGGTTGCGTTACCGGCAAAGAAGGGCGGACTATCCGGCGAACCAAAACCGAGTCCATCATGCCACGCGAACCATATCTGGTTCTCGACCGCGTCGTAGGTCTCGAAATCGTCGATGACGATAAAGTCGGCTACGGTAAAACTCCAGACCCTGCCCTTGTGCACCCTTGTCTCGTCCGCCTCGACCTCTTCGATGCGCCAGTAGTAAGTCTGGCCGAATTCGAGAACCTCAGGGACAGAGTAGCTGTTGGCATCGCGGCGTCCCCGGTATATGCCGGTCGCATCGGATATGCCGGCATCCATTACGGCTTGCTCATCAGCGCCTAAGAAGATATCGTGTCTAACGGCGATGTCGCCGGGCGTCCAGTTGACCGGTGTCGCCACGTCGATATTAGGTATTGAACCGTCGGCCGGACTCGGCTCCCAGGCGAGTCTGGGATCGCCGGTCATTGACTTAGCAATCTCCTCGGGCGTCAGCTCCTTATCGTAAATGCGAAGGTCGTCGATCAGCCCAACGAACCACCTCGAGCTGCTCAGGTCGTACATCTGGCCTATCTGCACATCAAAATTGGCCGTCATATCGAATATGTCGGCGTCCGTGCTGACTCTTGTGTCGTCCTGGCCATCCAGGTAGAACGTGACATCGCCGCTCGAGAGGGTGGCGTTGGCTTTGACCGTGACCGCAACATGATGCCATTGGTCATCGAGGATGTTGGTATCCCCCTGGACATTGCCACCACTGGTTTCAACACGAAGCCTGCCTCCATTAACGCGGAATTCCACTCTCCTGCTCGTCCCCGTGTTGCCCCAGCTCACCATCTGGCCGTTGTCACTGACCCTGATCCACGCCGTTATGGTGAAGGCACTTGTACCGAGGATGCCCTTGTAGCCGTCCATCTGAACGAAGTCACCGATGCCGTCAAGCTCCAGCGCATCGCCGTCAAAGCCGGGCACGTACTGTGGATCGCCGTGAAGCGTTCCGTGATGGTCATTACCCGAGGAATCGACGACGATACCTGAGCGGTCATCGTCAAGCTTCCACCATGCGACGAGATTGGGGTCGTAAACGGATGTTACCGGTCTTGTCTTGAAACTCCAGACGTCACCGGTGTGTGTGGTGAAGCCGTCGAATTCGTCGATTCGCCAGTAGTAGACTGTATCGGTGGCGAGAGAGGGGGCAGAGTAAGTAGTGCCTGCCACAAGCCCTTTGTATGTGCCGGGGGCTCCGGCCTCGACGTCGGCGAAATTATCGCCGAAATACAGATGGGGCAGTTTGACACCGAAACCATTGTGCCAGCCGAGAGTGACGTCAAGCTCCACAAACGTTGTTCCGTCGGCTGGGTCGGGATTCTCGGCCTTTTCCCCAGGGACGCGAAAGCTCCAGACTGGACCTGTAACGGTCGTTCCGTCGGCTTGCTTCTCATCGACCCGCCAGTAATACGTTGTTCCCAAAACAAGTCCGTCGGGAAAGGCAAACCCTGGGAAGCCGGCGATGAGACTTGTTGCGGCCTGGTTGCCCAGAAACGTATCACCTGTGCCGGCAGTCACATCATTCAAATTGTCGCCGATGTAGACATCGTGCGAGACAGCATCGAGTCCAGCCGACCACGCGAAGTTTGTCCAAGTGTCTGATAATGTCGCGCCATCAGCCGGTGAAGGGTCGCCGGCGGTCGGAGGAGTCGCCAGAGCCTTGATCTCGTCGGCCGAGAGTACCCGGTCATAGAGGCGGGCATCATCGATCAGCCCGATGAACCATCTGTTTGCACCATTGTACTGACGGGCTATTGTCAAATCGAAATTGGAGACTATATTGAAGGCGTTCGAACTTGTACCTGATCTTGTGTCATCGGCGCCGTCAACGTAAAGAATCACTTGCGGATATGAGATCGTCGCGTTCTCCTGGACTGTCAGCGCAACATGGTGCCATTCGTTGTCCGCCACAACGGTGTCGCCCTGCCTGTTGCCCGATCCATGTTCGGTGCGAAGTCGGTATTCGCTGACCCGGAATTCAACTCTTTCGAGGGCGACGTTGTTGCCCCAGCCGACAATCTCGCCGTTTCCCTCGGTTTTGATCCACGCCGTGATAGTGAAGGCGGACGCACCCAGGAGGCCCTTGTAGCCGTCTATGGTCACGTAATCGGGATCGCCGTGAAACTCCAGAGCTTCGCCGTACAGCCCAGGCACAAATTGCGGACTGCCGTTGATCGTGCCATCCCGGCCGTTACCGGAATAATCAGAAACCATGCCGGCGCCTTCATTGTCGAGCTTCCACCACCCGATGAGGCCCGGATCAGGTTGTTGCGCCGAGCCCGTAAGAGTCAAACAAAGAATAGAGATTAGAGATACCTGAAGAGTCGATTTTCTGCCCATGACAGTCCTCCCGTAAAAAGGCCCAAGTTAAGAAAACGATAACTACCGGAGCATCAGGAGATCAGGCAATCAGGCGGCAGAAAACCCAGGGAACAGGGCACCTGCAAGACCGATCTGATGTTCTGATGCGCTGATACTCACTGCCTGGCAGTCTGATATCCTGACAGCTTGCCGATCCACCTTTAGGGCACCTCCAAAAATTCATTTTGGCGGGCAAACGAATCTTCTACTTGCCGCTCAAAAGCAATTATTGGAGCTACCCTTTATTTATACCAGATTACCCACCTTCACTTCAAGGAAAATATGAATAGCGTACAGCGGATAGAAGGCAGCGGATACTAAACGCTATACGCTATCCGCTATACGCTCTTTTTGCTTTTCGCCTTTCGGCCTGTGCTTCCACCTTCGATGCAGCCACCAGTACTGTGTGGGGTCTTCCCTTACAAATGCTTCGATGGCCTTGTTGTATTCGGCGGTGACCCATCTCAGCGGATCGTCCTTGTCGGCCCATTCTTCCGGGAAGATAATGCGATTGACGCCGATTTCGAAGAAGAAACGATTGCCAACCCGCCTGCTGTAACCTACCACTATAGGCAAATCCTTGGTGATAGCGAGCAATCCGATGCTCTTGTACGTGCTGGCTTTGCGACCGAAGAAATCTACGAATACGCCCTTCTTGCCGGCGTCCTGATCGGCGACAAAGCAAAGTGTGGCACCGCTTGAGGTAAGTTCTTCCATAAGCCCGGCGGCGCCTTTTTTGTCGATTATGCGCTGCCCGGCACGTCTGCGGACACCGTACAGGTAGTTGTTGATGTACTTGTTGTCCAGCGGCCTCGCGATGCTGTAGACGTTGAAGCCAAACAGCCCCATGAGATATCCCGTGATTTCAAAATTGCTGTAATGGGCACCGACCATCAGCAGCCCCCGCCCTTCCTGCATGAGCCATTTGGTCCTTTCGGTATTCTTGTACCGGGAGTAATCGCGCCAATTGTATTTCTTTACCAGGCGCGGCGTGAACAGCACGTCCATCGTCAGCATCACAATGTGCTCGAAGCTCCGCCGGCCGGTCCGGTGTATCCACTCTTCGCTTTTTTCGGGGAAGCTCGCACGAAGATTGTCCAGCGCGCGCTTTCGGCCTCTGGTGTAGTATTTCCAGAGCAAGCGACCGAGAATGCAAGCGGTGTTCAGATTGGTCTCGATATCGAACAGGTATAGAAAAAGGATGAGAATCCGCAACGCGAGATAGCAGAGCCAGTCTTTGACGGGATTATGTTTCTTTTCTTTCTTTCTTTTGCGCACAGGCAAATCAGCCATAGGCGGTGATTTTAGACTGTCAGCAGCCGTTGTCAAGCTTAGGAATGTCAACAAACCGAAGTGCGCCCGGCGATTGACAATTCTGTATTGTTGCAATGCACATTTGCTCAATTGTCATCAAGGTTTACAGAATCCAGTTGAATTTGACCATAACCAAGCAGAGTACCAGTGGCACGGGCTAAGTTGACCTGGGCAATTTCATATTCAGCGAAGGCATAGATCTTACTGAGCTGGGCATTGGCCAAACCCGCGGCTGAGTAAAGTACAGCCGTGCTGGTGCGCAGGCCAAGCTGGAACTGGGACTGTTCGACCTTGTAGTCACGATAGGCCGCTTCCACGCCTTGCTCGGCCGCCAGGATGCGCCGCCAGTTCCTGTGCAAGTCATTCACCGCTTCGTATACCTGTTGCCGGATGGACTGTGCAAGGCGGTCACGATCTATCCGGCCCTGCAGTTGCTGTAGACGCGCGCGTTGCACACGGGCTTTAGCGGCCTGATTGCCTATTGGGATCAGGGCAGATAATCCGATGGAGTGGTCGTCATAGGACGCATGTCCCAGATTTCCCAAAGCACGGCCTATGTGACTGGATTGAACGGCTCCATTATAAGTGTAGTCCAGAGCCAGGTCGGGCAGAGTGGCATTGTGTGCCAACTCTATCTCCAGCTCTTCTGCGGCCAAGTACAGTTCCTGAGCAACCATGTCCATGCGGTTGCCGATCGCCTGGTTCGCGAGTTCCTCGGCATCCAAATCCAAACCCAAAGGATGCGGTTCGGACATGGGGATGATATGGACCAGGGAGTTCAGGGGCATATCGTCACGGTTCATGATTCTACGCAAGTCACGCTCACGACTCTGGACCGCGGTTTCGCTGTTGATCACTGCTTCGAAGCGACTGGCCAGACCGGCCTCAGCACGCACGATCTCGATCTTGGCCGCCGAACCCGAGGCTACCTTGCGCTGGGCGTGATGGAGTTGATCCTGAGCCAGCTTGTATTGTTCACGGCGCACTTCAAGGTCGCGTTGCGAGGCGTACAAGCGCCAGTAGGTTGTGTCGGCCTGCGCCAGGATCCCAATGGCTGTGAGCTTGGTATATGCATCCACGCCATGCTTTTGATAACCGGCAATGCGAATTGAATGGGTATTGATATTCGTACCGGCCCCGCGTAATAGTGACTGAATGTAAGATACACTCACCGCTGCATCACTGAGCCAGTCTGCATTCGAGGTATGGCTGTCACCAAAGGGCAGGCCTACGCTCAGTACGCCCCCTGTGACCAGGGGCTGATCAACGCCCACATGATAGGAATTTCTCCTGGAGGAGCTGTCCGTGTCACTGGCCCGACGATGCCGCATGCTGGCACCCAGGACCGCTTCAAATTTGGCCCGTTCCGCATCCAAGGTTTGCTGGGCAATCGCCGGATCTACGAGTTCTACCTTTAAGTCCAGATTATTGGCCAAGGCCGCAGCTCGTACCTCTTCGAGCGTCAGTTCGACAGCGGCGACTGTTTCGTTGGGATCTGTAATTTCCTCGATAAGCTCGGTCGTAGCCTCAGCAACCGTCACCGGTTGAGTACGGGAGTGTTCTTCAAGCCTGACCGTGTCGATCTTATCCAATTGAGTCGTGAGAGTCGCAATTCTCGGATTTTCCTTCAGCTTGGGAACAGAGCAGCTTGCCAATCCGACGACAATGCAGACCGCCGAGCCCCAGCACCATATGTGTCGATTCCCTAAAACCGCCTTAGTTCTCCGATGTTGTTGCTTTAGTCTGTACATAAAAAGCCTCATTCGTCCTTTTCTAGGCTGTCAGCCATTAGCGATCAGCTTTCAGCAATTAAGAATTACTCTTGTTTTATTGGCTAACGCCTTATGTCCCACTTCACTTTAAACGTAAAACCTAACACATCCCATTCAAATAGCTTTTTCAACGAGCTGATAGCTGAACGCTGAAAGCTGACAGCTCTCTTCATTCCATCCACCCGTCTTTCAGCTTGATAATCCGATTCCCATAGGCCGCATAGTCATGGTTATGCGTAACCTGGATAATGGTGGTCCCTTCCTCATTGAGCTTCTTAAGTAGTTCCATGACCTCTCTGCCCTGGCTCGAATGCAGGTTGCCCGTGGGCTCATCCGCGAGGATGAGCTGGGGACTGGCCACCACGGCCCGGGCCACGCCCACCAGTTGTTGTTGGCCACCGGAGAGTTGACTGGGGAACAGGTCCTTCTTGCCGACAATACTGAAGCGGTCCAGGGTGTCACACACAATACTCTTTCGCTCAGCACTTTTGACATTGCGGTAAGACAGCGGTGTATCCAGATTCTCATACACGGTCAGGCTATCCAACAGGTTGAAGTTCTGGAACACAAAGCCGATATACTGTTTGTTCAGAGCCAAACGTTGCTTAGGCTTGAGTTCGTGAACCGGATTGTCATCCAAGGTGTACTGGCCTTCCCAGTCGCCATCCAGCATGCCAATGATGTTGAGCAACGTCGTCTTACCCGCCCCGGACGGTCCCATGAGTGTGACGAATTCGCCCTCGGCAATTTCAAAGCTGATCTGCTGTAAGACATAGGTAAAACCGGCTTTGGTGTTGTAACGCTTTTGAATGTTTTTTAGTTTAATCATTTGTTAGTTCTCAGTTTTCAGTTCAGATCGCAGTTCACGGATCGCAGATCACAGTAAGAAAAGCCAAGGCCAAAGGCCTTCTCGGCAAACTGTGAACTGACAACTGTGATCTGTGATCTTGTTTTATTCATATCTCAATGCCTCCATCGGATCGATCTTTGCCGCCCGGCGCGCGGGGATGTAACTGGCCAGCATCGAGGCGATTCCAAGCAATGCCAGGGCCACGGCGATACTCAAGGGATCCACCGGGCTGACGCCGTAGAGCAGGCTGCCAATCAGACGCCCTGCGGCAAAGGCCAGAAACAATCCAACGATCAATCCTATGGCCGTCAGTGCCATTCCTTCCCGGAAGACCATGCCCATGATAGCCCAATGGGTCGCACCGAGGGCCTTTCGGATACCGATCTCCGGGGTCCGCGAGGCGACCATATAGCCTTTGATCGCGTAGATGCCCAAGGATGCCAGGAACAGAGCTATGCCTCCGAAGGTCACCGCCAGCCGTGCACCGATTCCCGCCGCCCACATGTAGGGATGGTTCCGGCAACAGTCCGCCAGGGTTATCACTGATAGGATTGGCAGGTGCGAGTCCACCTCGCGAATCTCCACGGGAATCTGCCGCAGGAGTACGGCCTCTGCCCCACGCATTGTGCTCGCGACACGAAGGTGGATGTAAGCGGGCAGGCGGTCATGCCCTATCGGCGCATAGACCTGTCCCCGATTGTCTTTTTCGTCCAAGATAGTCGGCACGTGCGGCACGATCCCGACCACCCGGTATGGCGATGACGGCAATGGCAAGTGACATTGAACTAGACAATCGAGAGCACTGCCATCCGGCCGAAGTCGGCGGGCGATTCGTTCATCGATAATCAAAACCCTCTCACCGCTGGAGACGCTGTCCAGGCGGTCGAAGGACCGACCCTGCAAAAGGGTTATTCCCATCGCCTCGAAGTAGTCTTCTCCAGCGCTGTACATAGTGTCCGTCCTCACAGGTGGATTGGCGATCATCTCGCGCATCACTTGTTCTTCGTCCCGTTGATCCTTCTCAACTCCCGGTGCGTATTCACTGACCGAAGTAGCACTGCTGCCATCCATCGCGAAGGGGAATGAGGCGGACAAGCCAACCGCCTGGACCCCGGGCATGGACTTCAAACGCTCGGCCAGGGTTTCGTAGACTTGCTGAGCGCGAGCGAGGTCGTAGCCTGCCGCAAGTGGATCGAGCTCGATCAGCAGCTTGCCGCCAACATCGAAACCCGAGTTGGCCCAGGCGGTATGCAGAGCGCTGCGGGTGAATAGCGCTGCGCCCATCACGAGCACGACGGACAGGGCGATCTGGCAGACTATAGAGAGACCTCGCGGCCGACGGACCCTTCCGGTGGACCGGAGCACCTCGCCACGGGACTCCTTCAAGTCGGCAGCGACCTCTCTGCGCGAAAGCCGTAAGGCCGGTTTCAGACCGGAGAGCACAGCGGCGATCAGGCAGAAGCCCAGCGTGCCCGCCAAGACGCGGACATCAAGATCTGTTCTCAACGAGCCGGTCAGGTCGATGGGGAGTTGGAGTGATCCCATCCACGCATTCAAAATCCGAGTGCCCCAGAAGGCAAGGATCAGTCCAAAGGCCCCTCCGAGAATCGCTAACAGAAGAGATTCGATGAGTAACTGCTGCACGATGCGCAGGCGGCCTCCGCCGATAGCCATGCGGATGGCAATCTCCCGATGTCTGCCGGCTCCTCGAACGATTAGCATATTCGCCAGGTTCAGGCAGGAGATCAGCAGGACGACGGCAGACAAGCCCATCAGGAACAGGCTGGCGAGGGACAGGGAACTCCTGTCATCTTGGCGGCTGGCTACATTCAACCTGGGCGGGCGGCTGAGATGAAGCGAGCTATGCTCCCTCCACCACCTTGGGTGGTTTTCCTTCAGACGGGGGACCAGAGATTGCAGTCGCGCCTGCGCCGCGAACGTCGTCAGACCAGGCTTGAGTCGTCCCACCGGCGTAATATCGTCGGGGTAGTTCCAGAGTTCACTCGGCAGTCTCTGGGACTTCTCCCGACCCAGGTGCCCCACGAGACCATAGCTGCCGAGAGGCAGCCAGAGATCCGGCCCCATGACCGTCGTGCCTGTGAATCCCTCCGTGGCAACGCCGATGATTCTGAAGGACGTACCGTTGATCGCTACATGTGCGCCCACGATGTTTGGATCGGCGCCGTGCCGCTGCCAAATCCGGTGGCTTAGAACGACCATCGGCTCGGCGCCATACAGTTCCTCCTCGGGCAAGAAGGCGCGCCCGTAAGCGGGCGCCACGCCGAGGAAGGAGAAGTAGTTGGCGGAGACGAACATCGGCAGCACACGCCGGGTGACATCTCCCCACACCAGCGTGACGGGGTGGAAGCCCGAATCGTAAGCCATCGTGTCGGTGAACGCCGCATTGTTGTCTCGCACATCAACGTAGGCGGAATAGCGAGACGATCCATACACGTTACGGAAATTGCAGACCACCAACTGATCCGGGTCCATCACCTGCGTCGGGCGAAAGAGCAGCACATTGACCACGCTGAACATAACCGTATTGGCCCCGATGCCGATGGCCAGGGTAATCAGGGCGATGGCGGTGAAGCCCGGATTCTTCACCAGCATTCGCAATCCGTAACGCATGTCTTGCCATAACGTTCCCATCCTGTTACTCCTTCAATTTCCCATCAGTCATTCATATCTCAAAGCCACCATCGGATCGACTTTGGCCGCTCGGCGGGCGGGGATATAGCTCGCCAGCAGGGCAACGCCGGCCAGGAGAAGCACGACGGCCATGTATGTGGCGGGGTCCCATGGACTCAACTCGAATAGCAAACTGGACAGTACATGGGCCACCGCAAGCGTGCCGACTAAACCAACACCTGCACCTATAAGCACCGGCATTAGGCTCTTTCGAAGCACAAGCTTGAGCACATCATTCTTATCTGCTCCGAGGGCCATACGAATGCCAAACTCCTGTGTCCTTCGGGAGGTCGAATACCTATTTATCGCATAGATGCCCACGGCCGAAAGAATCAAAGCAATACCGGCAAACACCGATAGCAAACAGGTTATGAAGCGTCGGGTGGTAGAGTGCCCCCACAGAATTTCGTCCAGTGTTCGCGCATTGGAAACAAGCTGCTGCTGATCGATCCGGTATGCGGCATCCTTAACTGCGGCGACGAAATCTTTTGGGTCAGCTTTGGTGCGTAACACGATCGAGCCTCCACCATGTCGAACCTCTTGGAACAGCGGCCGATACACCTGCATCTTCGAGCTCGCCTCGACGCCATCATTTTTGATATGACCGACAACGCCTATGATTTCAAGCCATGGTGCGTTGGGATCCGGGCCTTTCTTCGCTTGTATGCGTCTGCCAATCGGATCTCCATCTGGCCAGTAACGCTTCGCCAGGGTCTCATCCACAATAGCCACCGACTTGGAGTCGATATGATCTCGTTCGTCAAAATAGCGACCCTTGAGCAAGTGAATTCCCATTGCCCCGAAATAGCCGGGACTCACCGCCTTGTATTTCGCCCGTGTGGCCTGGTCCGGCGCAGGAGTGGACTCGCCCTCAACGTAAAACCACCAGTTCCACCCCTCAAATAGAGGCCAGGCAAGACCGGCCTTGTCGATTCCCGGTATAGCCCCAAGCTGCTCGTGGAATTGTTTGTAAAAAGCTAACTTGGCCTTTTCGTCAGCGTACTTCGGAACAGGCAATTGGAAGTCCATGGCCAGGACATTTTCCGGATTGAAACCTGGGTCTGCGGTTATCACGTTTGCCAAACTTCGGATCAATAATCCCGCCGCAACGAGCAAGACGATAGTGAATGTGATTTGTCCAGCAACCAAGCCGGTGTGGGCAGCGTTTCGACCTCTTGACCCAAACACAGTGCGCCCTCCTGTAGCGAGCGTACGAGCCAGACTGAAGCTCGAACAACAAATGGAAGGGAGAAGACCGAAGAGAGGAACTGCGAGAACTGAGATGGCCAGAGCAAACCCAAGGACATACACATCAAGGCGGAAAAAACCTACAGGCAACAGCATGGAAGCGATCATATCCGTCCGGGTCAGCAGCTTAATCGCCCAGGTCGCTCCGAGCACGCCAAGGCCGCCGCCTAACTGAGCGAGGATGACGTTCTCAACGAGCATGAGTCGCATCAACCTTGTGCGCGTTCCACCCAGAGCCGAACGAACCGCCATCTCTCGCTCTCTCGTGACTCCGCGAGCAAAAAACAGGCCTGCCACATTCGTACACGTCAGCATGAATACGAATACAACAGCTCCCATCGTGATGAGAAGTGCCCTTTCTTTCTTACCTGCAATGCGATCTTGAAGCACCTCGGTGTGGGCCGACCAGCCTGCATTGGTTGATGCGTGCTCAGCCGCAAGACGGGCGCATACGGTATCCATTTCGGCTTGTGCCTGCTGAATGCTGACATCTGCTTTTAGTCTGCCGAGAACATTCAGACCTCGGCTTCCGCGATCTCCGTCTCTCTCCGTAAAGCCGGCAGCTATCCATATATCTGCTGGCTCCTGCCCATAAGGAGGGTATTGAAAACCGGGGTTGGTCACGCCAATGATGGTCCAGTCGAAACCGAGCAAACCGATTGGCTTGCCTATAGCGTTTGGATCGGCCCCGAAGTGACGCCGCCAAAATGCGTGGCTGATTACAACAACTGGAGCCGCAGCAGGGTGATCATCTTCTTCGGCCAAGAGCCGACCGGCAGCGGGCCTGACGCCGAATATTCGGAAGAAACTACTTGACACCAATCCCCCGAAGCATGGTTCGGCGCCGTGGGCACTGATTATGTTCATAGGCCCGTCCCCAAAGCGGTAGCAGCCTATCTCGTCAAAACATTCGGACTGTCGGCACCAATCCAAGTAGTCAGGATAAGAAACGGCTGTACCTGTTCCTTGGAGATCACGTCCCCGCAAAACGACGATTCTGTCAGGTTCTTCGTAGGGAAGGGGACGGATCAGACACGCGTTAAGTATACTAAAGACAGCAGTATTTGTCCCTACCCCAATTGCCATGAGCGCCACAACAACGAAGCTAAACCCTGGGTTTCTGACCAGTATCCGAAATCCGTAACGCATGTCTTGCCATAAGGTTCCCATTTTTCTCTCCTATTCGTATCTCAATGCCTCCATCGGATCGATCCTCGCCGCCCGGCGCGCTGGAAAGTAGCTCGCCAGCAGCGCCACGCCAGTCCGGAACAGCGACTCCATTTGGCGTCACTTTGGTTCGGACTCTGACGGCTTGTCCAGTACCTTGATCCGGGCGTTACGGATCTGGACGTGATCCCCGCCGCGACTGAGTTCCTGAAAGCCGATGTGTCCTTTTTGCGGCCGGTTCTTGACTGCCGGAGCGGGCTGCCCATTGTGCCGCAGCACAACCTGGTCCTGCTCGTTCAAGTTCAGATCTTGAATTATCACGCTGTTGAGGGTGACATGCAGATGCGATCCCTTGAGGGCAACCACGTAGTTGTTCCATTTCGTGGGCTTATAGACCTGCTTGCGCGGCGCGATGGCACGGTAGATGCCACCGGTCAGTTCCGAATCCTTGGCACTGGTGTTGTATCGGTAATCGGCCATCTGCAGTTCCATCCCATCGAACGCCGGGTCGCCAGACAGCGGAGCCCGCAATGCGCAACCGCTGTTGCCATGCGTATCCAGCTTGAAATCGAACTTCAGGATGAAGTTACTATACTGGCGTTTGCTAATCAGCCATGTCCCTCTTGCACTACCATTCAGAATCTCATCCTTCACCGTCCATTTGACCGCCGACTCGACAGGCTTGCTCACATCGCTCCAGCTCCGTACCAGCCAGCCTTCCGGCACACCGTCGTTCGGAAAGAGCCGAACGAATCCCTCTTCTTTCGGTTCGTCAGCGTCCGCACGCGAGAGTTCCATTCTCCACACTGGGCCATGTGTCTCCATATGGTAGAGTTTTTTCCAAATGCCATCTTGCCCCTGGAAGACGTGCGCTTCCCATTGAAGTGGGAAACTTCCCTCGGTCCGTCGCACGTATATAGCACAAAGGGCGGCTTCATCCGCTTGGGGATCAGGAGGAGAGATGCGGGCAACTTCTGCTGTCTCCCATTTCTTCAGAAGTTCCTTTGATGCCTTGTCGAACTCCTCAGGAATTATGTAAGCCGCATCTGACGGATTCACTTGGCTGTACAAGTTGAAATCGTTACTCTTCAAAGCCCAGATCATAGTTAGGAGCGATCTGAGCGATGTAGACCGATCCCTAAATTCCTTGCCCTCAAGAATCTCCTTCTTACTCGTCGCAAATTCCTCTAGTTGGCTCTTCTCCGCCTCACCAATAGATGTGTCGACATGCGAATCATAGTACGGATCCCCAATAGGGCCGAAGGAGTCCCAGAGAAAGGGTCTTGTTGGATCGGCAATGTTAACAGACCGCACGCCCGAGCCCGTGTTTGCAACAAACGCATAGCTACCAGAGACACACACTCCTTCCACCCAGTCAAGAAAGCTGCAACGTCCTAATTGTCTGACGGAGTCCAGTTTCCTTGCATCCACTACGATCAGTCCATTTTCGTGCCGATAGCCTTCGTGACCGTTGGCGAGATAGACCAGACCGTCGCGCACGCATAATCCTTCTCCGTAGCTGCCATCGGAAGGATGAAAGATGGTTGATACACGAGGACAGGCCGGATCGATGAGATCGAGAACGACCATCCCATGTTTGCCTGCCCCAACAAAGAGGGCGTTTCCCTCCCCCCTGATTATTTCAGCCATTGGCTTTTTCTTATCCCAGGTTGTCATGCGTATCTTCTTCGGCTTTGCTGGATCACTAACATCGATGGTTGCGATCCCTTTGTGAAAGTCGGCGACATAGGCATATCGATCATTCACCCAAACATCCCATGCATTGTCCAGTGCCCCGCACTGACCGATCATTTTGGGTGAATCAGGATCGCTGATGTCAAATATGGCCAATCCACGTTTTTGCCAAGCCAGATACGCGTACCGCCCCTCCACATGAATACCCATGCCCACGCCTTCCTCCCGCCACGTCTCGACGGGAACTTCGCCGGAAATATCATAGATCACCAAGCCACGCAAGAAGTCTGCAAGAAAGAGACGATCACCTGCTATCTTCAGGTTCCTGTGGTATCCTTCGTCGCGCATGGTTGTAACAAACTGCAGATCGCCGTCTCGCGCACTGAAGACGTGCGTGGCACCTTTACCGGCCGCGACATAAAGCTTGTTTCTCGTTTCGTCAAAAGCTACGTCAAAGCAGTAACCCATCCGCTTTTTCTCTCCCTTGATGGAAACCGCGCGATCTGCTCTGTGAGCCTCAAATTGTTCCTTCAATGGTTTGAGATCAAGTTTCTGATGCTTCCCTTCCCTTTCCCACCACTGCTTCCATTCCTCTACTTTGCGCTTCTTCGCTTCTTCATCCAGTCCTGTCTCGAAAAAAAAGTCTCTCCCCGCAATCAGCTTCAAAAGCTCTAAATACTGATCCATATCCTTTTCTGGAATAGCTCCCACCCAATGAAAGTACTCAACCCGCGTGGGCTTTGCTAACACTCCTAACATAAAAGGAAAAGCCGTTTTGATGTCTTCTTCCGCGTGCTCTCTATCGTCCATCGCCAGGTAGTATACACCCCTCATAAACAGATACGGCGTGCACCTGACGGAATTCTCAACAACATCCCTAATGCTCTTAGCCTTCTTCTGCTGTCTACGATAATAGAAATACTCTGTAATTGTGTCTATCGCCTTTTGATAATCGCCGAGGAGATAGTACATATATGATTTTCCATACCTATGCCAATTTCGATCAGGCTGTGGCTGGAGAGGCATCCATAATCGTGCTCTTTGCTGAGGATGATATTGAAAGGCCATAAGATCCGGATCAATGACCGCAGCGATCACTTTCTCGTCCGTCTTAAAAATAAACTCCCTTTCATCCTTTCCTTCCACTTTGAAAACCTCTCGCTTCTCTCCTCCTCTCATCTTCAATAACAGAGGACAGCTCAGCCCATATTCTCCCTCGTTCTGTATCCTGACCTTCGTGCGGTAACCGCCGCTCTCCTTCTCAGAATCAAATCCGACCAGCCGGTAACTCGGGTATCCCGCGCTCCACAGGAGATTCTTGAGATTCGAGGTCATATCTCTTCCGGACACCCTATTGATGGTGTCAATGAAGTCATAGATATTGACTGTCTTGTCTTTATACTTTGCTACAAAAGTCTTCAAACACTTAAAGAAGACCTCATCGCCCAACATAAGGCGGATCTGGTTGACTACCAGAGGTCCTTTAGCGTAGTTTGCTGAAGTAATCCTTCCGGCATCGTAACCCTCTTGTTGAATCAAAGGATACAATTTCGGGCGATTTGCTATGCCGATGTGGAAACAGAAAAGCCTCCGTCTTCTATATAGAAAACGACTCTCGCCGTCAACCTCAGTTCCCAAATGGCTCATCGCGTAGGCACTCGAAAACTCGGCCATCGCTTCCACGAGGAATTTGCTGCCTTCGCCGTAGGAGGGAACGAGCGAACCCCACCATGTATGCGCCATTTCATGAGTAACAACTGAGATATCCTCTAAGCTCCCCATACTGATAACCTGCCCTGTGTCCAACCCAATTCCCCCGCCTTCAAACCTGGCAGTCTCTACGATCCTGTAGATTGATAACCCAGGATGGCCATACAGCTCAACATACAAGCTAAAGATGTTTGCATAGTCGGCAACCTTCTCCGACGCTTTTTTCGAAAGCTCTTTGTGCCGGATATAGACCTCCAGTGTGAGTCCTCCTACAGTCCGCCTCTCAACCTCATACTTGCTGATGAACACCTGAGCATAGCCATTCATTACAGATTTCCACTCCTCCTTGACGACACCACCTGCCTCCCTTCTGCTCACCAGCTCGCCGTCCGCCACGGCAACGTAGCCAGCAGGATATTCGATGCACAATGTCCAGCTTGGTCTGTATAGCCTTGGGAACATGTCCTTCTTAGATTCAACAAATAGTGACGGGCACCAACGAAAGTCTCCCCTTAAGAAAAGCTCTTTCACTCCATCCTTCGACTGCCAGATCGGCGAACTCGAGTGATCGGGCTTGCCCTTCATCGCGTACTCAAACTCAAGCTCAAATTTCTCCCCGGGCCTTATCGGCCTTTCAAATGACACTAAATAGATTCTTTTATAACGACGTTTTTCAATGCTGCGTACGGAATACTTCAAGTCCTTCTTTCCGATTTCGTCTAGAAAATAGATGTATTTGACATCTGCGCTGAGATCCTGATCGTTCTCCCCAGAGCAGACAAAGAACTCCGCCGTATCCACGGTGCTGTCTGAAAAATTCTCCACAGACGCTTTCACCATGGTATGTACGTTATTGCTCTGAAAATCGGCTTTAAAAGAGATATCCATGTGCGTGATGGATAAGTCGGTATCATATTGATTCCCATCGGGCGATTGAACGCCAAGACAGACGGACAAAGAGGCGCCGACCGAAAGACCGAAAACGATCATCAATGTGCCAGCTTTTCGTATCATTTTTTTCTCCTTTAGATTTTAAGTTAACGTTGAACTTTCTTTCTATCTTATTTTTGCTGAGCCGCTGCTGGGAGCATGTCCCGATCTCAGTTGAAGGTTTGATGGCCGAAGGTTTCATAGTCGGATAAGAGAATCCTCCTTGTGTACCAGAAGGTAGTCCCTCCCCCCAACTCCACTGAAATTCAACCTTGACCAATTCATGCGGCTTGTACACAGGTAATGGCCGCAGAATGACCTTATCCCATACTCCAAAGATTGCCGTGTTGGCCCCCACACCCAAGCCCAGCACAATAAGTATAATAACAGTGAAGCCCGGATTCTTCACCAGCGTTCGCAATCCGTAACGTATGTCTTGCCATAACGTTCCCATTTGTTTCTCCTATTCGTATCTCAAAGCGACCATCGGATCGACCTTGGCCGCTCTGCGAGCCGGAATGTAACTTGCCAACAGTGCAACACAGATTAGAAGCAGCGACACACAGACAAACGTAAGTGGGTCGGTAGGACTCACGTTGTACAGAAGACTGGAAATAATCCGGGTCAGGATCAATGCCCCTGCCAGGCCGACGGCTACTCCAATGAATGTGAGTTTCAATCCCTGTCCCAGCACACGTTTTGATACATCCTGGCTCCGAGCCCCCAGGGCCATGCGGATGCCGATCTCATGCGTTCGCTGAGACACCGCGTAGGCCGTTGTTCCGTAAACACCGACGCTGGCCAGCGTCAGCGCGACCACACCGAAAGCCCCAAGAAATAGTGTATTGAAACGCTGGGGTGAATGCAGATCAGCAATATCGTCCTCCATCAAAGTCGCGGCGCCGACAACAACACTGTTGTCCACTTCCAGGACTTCCCTTCGCAGCCCGGCAGCCAAATTTCTGGGATCAAAACCGGCACGCAACATCAAGTCCATCATCCCGTCGCAGCCGGGAAGGTAGACCTCCGGATCATCCCTCGAATACCGAGAATGCTCGATGTTTCCAACGACACCAACGACCTCATAATGAGCTGAGTCGGACTCCTTACGTCCAATACGTGTAATACGCTTGCCCACGGGATCTGCATCCGACCTGAAACGTTGCGCCATGGCCTCATTGATAATGGCCACCGGCGCAGAGGCCGCCATTTCATGCTCCGTGAAATATCTTCCTTTCAATAGAGGTATTTCCAGAACACGAAAATAATCACCCATAATCTTTGTGCGGGGAATATCAATGCGATCTTCGTCAGGCGGCAGCCCTTCCATTATGAAGGGATTCATACTGTAGCTCCCAGTAACAGGAGTGGCGCTGGCGGCAGTGACGAACTGTGCGCCCGCCAGGTTCCCGGCTCGCTCAACAATCTGCTGGAAAAATGCCAACCGCTGCTGCGGCTGTGAATATGAAGCATCTTGCTCATCAAGCTCGATTTCCATAACCAGAACGTTCTCTGGATTGAAATTGGCCTCAACGTTCACGATGCGAACGTAGCTGTTAATCATCAAACCCGCAGCAATGAGCAATACAAAAGCAATGGCGACATCGGAAATCACAAGAACCGACCGCACAATATGGAAACGAGGTCCGTGACTTGGCGTTCTCCCTGCCGACAACGATCGGCCCAGATTAATCTTGGAGACCCCAATGGCAGGCAGCAGCCCGAAAAGCCCACACGTCAGGAATGAAACAGCGAGGATATAGAAAAGCGAATGCCAGTCCATGCGAACATCAACGAACCAAGGAAGCAATCGGCCGATATGATTTCCCAGATACCAGGGGATTGCCCCACCCCTCACCGTCCCCAGTATACAGATGCACCAATACGCCAACAAAAAACCAAACAATCCCCCCAAGCCGGCCAAAAGGGCGCTCTCGCTGAGCAATTGTCGTACCAGGCGAAGACGCCGAGCACCCAAAGCCGCACGAACGGCAATCTCCTGCTCGCGGGTCGCAGACCGTATCAGCAACAAACTGCCCACATGCAGGCATGCAATCAGAAGCACAGCGCCCGCGATACCCAGCAGAATCAGCAGAGTGCCGGGCTTACCCGAACCCGCGGTCATCCCGGCGTAGGCTTCATTGATCGGAACAACCAATATTCCTCGGTTCGTATTCGTGTCCGGATATTCTTGCGCCAAACGCTCTGCAATCAGGTTCATCTCCGCTTGAGCTTGCGCGATGCTGACACCCGGTTTTAGCCGCGCGATCGCCCGCAAGCCTCGGTTATTCCGATTTGTGTCATTGGCGGCACCCAGCGACATAGGCATCCATAGCCCACACGCAATGCCTTGGAAAACCCAGTGGAAACCCTCCGGCAAGATCCCTACCACAGTGCAAACCTGGTCATCGAGTGCCATCGTCCTGCCGACGACATTCGGATCGCCCCCAAACCAGCGGTGCCAATGATTGTGACTGAGAACAACTACCTGTTCGGCACCAACTTCATAGTCCTGCGGCGAAAACGTCCGACCCAACACAGGTTTTGTGCCCAGTACGGAAAAAAAACCTTCGGACACGAAGAAGGCCCTGACCTTCTCGGTCCTGTCGGCCGTTCGCACGGCGCCGTTCCACTGATTGGCCCCGATGAGACGTTCAAATACGTGACTCTGATTTCTCCAATCCAGAAAACCGGCCAGCGAAGTGAAGTTTCGGTGGGTTCTCTCTGGGTTGGTGGTTTCGCAGACAGACACGAGGGTATCCGGGTCCTTGTAGGGGCACGGCCGAAGCATGACGGCATCGACCACAGTGAGCATGGTTGTGGTTGCCCCGATACCCACCGCGAGAATGAGGACCACAACAGCAGAGAAGCCGGGATTCCTAGCCAGCATCCGAAACCCATACTTGATGTCTTGTCGTATAGTTCCCATTTGTCTCTCCTTTACTCGTATCTCAAAGCCACCATCGGATCAATCTTTGCCGCCCGGCGGGCGGGAATATAGCTGGCCAGCATCGCGACGCCGGCCAGGAGCACCGATACGCACGCGAATGTCAGGGGATCGTTCGGACTTACATCGTATAAGAAGCTGTGGATCATCCGCGTGATGGCAAGTGAGATAGCTAAGCCAAGGGCGATCCCGATACACGTAAGCTTGAGTCCTTGCCTCAGTACGCCTTTCAAGACGTCGCTGCTTTTGGCGCCGAGGGCCATGCGGATGCCGATCTCCTGCGTGCGTTGGGACACGGAAAAGGCCATCAGGCCGTAGACACCGAATGCGGCCAGGATAAGTGCCAGCGCGGCGAAGAGACCGAGCAATTCGGTGTTGAAGCGCATCGGAGCTATTCCGTCGGCCAGCATTTCCTCGATCGTCCTAATATTCGAAACTGGGCGGCGGGGGCTGAGCCGGAGGAGTTCCTGGCGAATCATTGCGAATAATGTTTGCGGGGCTCCATGCGCACGAACCATCAAATAGGTGCCTGAGCTTCCCCAACCGGAATACAAATACGGAGAGTAAACGGTGGGCATGACGTCACTGCGAAAGCCCTTGGGGCGCACGTCACCAACAACTCCCACGATGTGGAGTGACTTGCCTCCACAGATGAGTATCTGGCCTACGGGGGAACCTTCGGGGAAGTAGCGCCGGGCAAGCGTCTGATTGATGAGCGCCACGTAACGTCCATCGCCGTAATCTTGTTCGCTGAACACACTTCCGGCAAGCACAGGAATCCGCAGTGTGGCGAAATAGTCTTTGCTGACAGTAGTGAAGTCTGCGGTAGGTTCTTCTCCGTCCACAGAGACATCCCGTCCCGCTATATCGATGGTGTTGCCCACGCTACTGCCAAGAAGCGGCAGGCTGCCGATGGCAGCCATGCGGACGCCTGGGAACGTCGGGACCCGCTCCATGAGCGCGCGGAAATATGGCTCCGGCTGTTCGTAAATCGACTCTCTCTCGTCTACCTCCACACACAGCACGCCTTTGGGGTCAAAACCCAGGTCCACGGTAGTCAGGCGCCTAAGACTTTTGATCATCAGGCCCGCGCCAGCCAGCAGCATCAAGGATAGGGCGACTTGGCAGACCAGTAGCGCCTTGTGCAGAGTATAGCGACGGCGTCCGCCGCCGAGGCTGAGACGACCCTCTCTGAGGGTCTGGCCCATGGCCATCTCAGCGAAACGCAGCGTCGGAGCAAGCCCGATCAATGTACCCATTACCAGGGAAACCGTGAGTGTGAAAACGAACACCCAGCCGTCTATCCGGATCTCCGAGACACGAGGCATATCAGAGGGAAGAAAAACCCTCATCACTTCGAGAAGCGAAAATGCCAGAAGCAAGGCCCCAAGTCCCCCGGCAATAGAGAGCATAAGACTTTCGGTCACGCACTGGCGCACCAAACGCAAGCGTCCTGCCCCCAGAGCCGCACGGACTGCTATTTCTCGTTCCCGGCCGGCGGACCGCGCCAGGAGCATGTTGGCGACGTTGGTACAGGCGATGAGCAACACAAATCCCAAGGTGCCAAAGAGCATCCAGAGCGAGGATCGGACATCAGCGACCAGACGCTCACGAAGAACTGTCAGGCGGAATTCCCGCTGCGAACGACGTTCATGGGCTTCGCTCAGTTGGCTGCTGATGACGTTCAATTCGGCTTCGGCCTGCTCCAACGTGACCCCGGATTTGAGATGGCCGAATATCTTCGCATTGAAGTAGTTGAATCGGCTTTGTGCTTCCTCGGCCGTCAGCGCCAGCGGTTTCCACACGACTTCATATCCCGGAAAGCGGAAGGTCGGCGGCATGACGCCCACCACCGTGTATGCTCCTTCCTTGAAGGTGATCGTGTGCCCGACGATATTCGGATCAGCCCCGTAACGCTGGTTCCAATACGCATGGCTCAAAACCACAACCTGGTCTTTTCCCGGTTGCTCTTCCTCCGGATAGAAGCTCCTGCCCAACATGGGCAAGACACCCAGCATCGGAAAGAATTCCGCGGGCACACGTGCGCCGCGGACACTGCGCGGCTCGTCTCCGCCGATATCCACGAACCACGCAGCCCTCACGGCGACAAATTGGTCAAACACACGGTTACGCTTTCGAATCTCTGCGAAATCCGAGAGAGTGTTGCTGAAAAGCGTGTCTCCGTCCTTCGGAAGGTAGGTGCTCAGTTGCACGATATGGTCCGGGTCTCGGAAAGGCAGCGGCCGCAGAAGCACTGCGTTAACGATACTGAAGATAGCTGTGTTTGCGCCAATGCCCAAAGTCAGGATCAAAACCACTGCCAACGTGAACCCCGGATTCTTCACCAGCATTCGCAATCCGTAACGCATGTCTTGCCATAACGTTCCCATTCTGCTACTCCTTCAATTTCCCATCAGTCATTCATATCTCAATGCCTCCATGGGATCAACCTTGGCCGCTCTGCGGGCCGGTATCCACGCCGCCAGGGCCGCGACGGCGATCATGAGCAAGGCGGCCCCGATCATCGTGAGAGGATCATTAGGTCTGATGCCGTAGAGAAAAGTGCCGATCACGCGGACCACAGCCCATGCGACAGGCAAGCCGATGGCTACGCCTATGGCCGCGAGCGTCAGGGCCTCTCGCAGGATAGGCCAGGCCACGTCCCAGGAACGTGCCCCAAGTGCCTTCCGGATGCCCATTTCACGGGTTCGTCGCGCGACATTGTAGGCCATGATCCCATACAGGCCAATGCAACAAAGCGCTAGGGCCAGTAGGGCAAGACTGCCGGAAAGCGATGCAAAGAGGCGTTCCTGACGAAGATTCTTCTTGAGTACGAGTTTCTGAGTGGTAATCCCCTCCAGCGGCAGGTTCCGGTCGATGTCGGCCACGGCCTTGCGCACGGCAGGTACCAGGGACAGAGGTGGAAGCACACTGCGTATCGCGTAGGTCATATCATCCAAAAGCCTCTGTGAATGAGGCTTATAGAGAATCGGTGAAACATGGCCTAAGCCTTTATACGTATGATTACTGCATAGGCCCACGATTTGACATTGACCGCCATCGACCGTTACGAACTGACCCAGGGGATTCTCATCCGGGAAAAACAAGCGTCCGAATTCCTCATTGACAATGGTGACACGCTGGGCATCTCGCATATCCCCAGCACGGAAGTCGCGCCCTTGCAGCAGGTTGATTCCCATCGTCGTAAAGTAACCGTCACTTACGACCAGTAGTTCTGACTCGCGCGGCTTTATATCGGGACGCCCGGGGATCGATACTTCAGGGCTCACCCACCCTCCGCCCAGCAATGCCTGCTTTGTGAGGGCCACCGACCGAACACCGGGGATCGACGCGAATTTCTGACGCAATAACAAATGGTAGTCTCTCAGACCTTCCACTTCGTCCAGCGACTTGCGAGGATTGATTTGAACTAACAGGAGATTCTCCGTTTTGAATCCCGTATCCGTTCGATAGAGATTGATCAGGGTCTGGCATAAGAGCCCGCCGGCCACGACCAGAATCACGGACAAACCCACCTGCGCACTGACCAGCACCTTCCCCAGGCGGAGCCGGGGCGCGCCGCGGCTTCCGCTGCCCTTAAGCCCGGCCGTCGGATCGGTGTTTCCGGCACGCAATGCCGGAAAAAGACCGAACAATAAGGCGGTGACCACGCCAACGGCCAGCGTAAACATCAAAACACTCGCATCAGCCCGCAGGTTGAAGTGTTGATTGCTTGACGGATCGATGATAAAGCCGGTCAGTGCCGCTCTTATCCATAAGGAGAATACCAATCCGAGACAAACTCCCGCCAGTGACAGGATCATACTCTCCGTGAGTGACTGGCGTATGAGACGCCACCGCCCGGCACCCATCGCCGCCCGTACGGCCATCTCATGTTGGCGGGCCGCCCCCCGAGCCAGAAGCAGACCTCCCAGATTCGTGCAGGCGATCAACAGGACCAGACCCACCACGCCCATTAGGTACCACAAGGGTTCAGCCATCTCTCCACGTCCACCCAATACCCCGTGCCGACCTTTCTGCAACAGGATCCCGGGCCGGTCGAACTCTGCTCCAGAGCGATTAACAACTTGGCTGAACAAAATTTCCAATGATGTTTGCACCTGAGTCTCATTGGCCCCGGGAGCCAGCCGTCCCATCATCTGAATCCACCACACGTAGTCTTTGTTCAATTCCTCATACGGATCCAATGGTCTTACTTGAGCCAACATGGGGACATAGAAATCGGCGCGCATTTCACCAGCCAGGGGGCCCACATAGTGGCGCGGGAGCACGCCGATGACAGTCAAGACCGCATTCTTCAACGCGAGCGTCCGGCCCAGGACATGGGGATCAAGGCCAAAGACCCGTTTCCACAGATCATACGTGATGACCGTCACGGGATCGGCATCGTGGTGATCATCCTCAGGTGTAATCGGTCTGCCAATGAGAACCTCTGCACCGTAACCCCTGAAGAAGTTGCCCGACACCAACCGCCCGATAGCCAAAGACGCAACGCCCCCGGCATTGATCGGTACGGGATCATCACGGTAGGAAAAGGCGAAAACATCGGAGAATCCTTGTGCCCGTTCCGCGAAATCCAGGTATGCGTGATACGGAAAGGAACCGCCGGACATCTTAGACCCGGTGCTGCTTCTGTGCCCATAATGCATACGCGTCTTAGGCCGACTATCACTTGTCCAGTTGATCACACGCAACTCATGCGGATCACGTACCGGCAGAGACTTCAGTAGGATGCCGTTGATCATACTGAAGATAGCCGTATTCGCTCCGATCCCGATCGCCAGAGACAATACCGCCACCGCCGTGAAGCCGGGATTCTTGCCCAGCATCCGAAATCCATAACGTATGTCTTGCCATAAGGTTCCCATTTATCTCTCCTATTCGTAGCGAAGCACTCGTATCGGGTCGAGGCGTGCGGCACGCCGGGCGGGAATGTAGCAGGCCAGCAGCGCCACGGCCAGGACCACGACCAGAGACACGGTGATCGACAGCGGATCCAGTGGGCTAACGCCGTAAAGGAAGCCACGAACCGTATGGCCTATGGCCAAGGCTATCGGTAGTCCCAAGCCGGCACCGAGAGTGGCCAGGGCCATGCCCCGCCTCAAAACCAGAGTGAGCACCTCGCGGCGCTGTGCCCCGAGCGCCATCCGGATCCCGATCTCTCGCGTTCGCCGGTTCACCGTGTAGGCCACTACGCCATACAGCCCCACGGCGGCCAAACCCAGGCCCAGCAGACCGAACGTCACCACTAACTTTGTCAGGAACACCTGCCCTACAAAGCGAGCCCGAATGTATTCTTTCATTGTACTGAAATCCGATTGGGCCGGCTTTGCGCCTAATGCGCTCAACTCGGCACGCACCGGACCTGCCAGCGTCGCTGCATCAACGGCGCTTTCCACCAGGAGAATTGTTTCGTGGTGATAGTGTTGAGCCAAGGGCAGAAAGAGATAGGGTTGGGGGGCCTCGTCGATGGCGACGATTTTTGTATCTTGCACCACACCAGTGATCCGCACTGCTTCGCCGGTTGGACTCCCTAAGCGAACCAGTTGACCGACCGGGTCCTCCTTTGGCCAGAAGCGCTTGGCCATGCTCTCGTTGATCAGCATGACGGGCGCACCAGACTTGTCGTCGCGTGCGTTGAAGTCGCGACCGCGGAGGATGGGAATACCTAACAGCTTGAAGTAGTCCTGGTCGACGGCATTGAATCTGACAGACCAGCCATCCTCTTGCACCGATGCGGGATTGCCTGGCAAGAATACTTTTCGCGAGGCCCCGGTTCCCCACGAACTGAACGGCACCACGCGGGCAACGCTGGCCCGTTTCACTCCAGGCAAAGCCAGGGCCCGCTCCTTGAGTTGCCGATGAAACGTCTGTCCTTGCTCTTCGTTGCCGGTGCCGAGCTCGACCAGTAGGATCTCCTTTCTTTCGAAACCGATATCCGCAGTGTAGCACGCCAGAACGCTCCTCACCAAGAGAGTAGCCGTGGCCATGAGCACCAGAGCCAGGCTCGCCTGGCCAATCACCAAGGCGCTGAGACCGCGATGTCGTGCTCCCTGACCTCCAGTACCCAGATCTCCTTTGAGGGCTGGGACGAGATCAGGCTTGGACGCATGCACGGCGGGGGCGAGGCCGAACAGAAAGACCGTGAGGAACGACATGGCGGCCGTGAACGTTAGGACCCGCCCATCAAAGTGCACGACCAGAGCGATCGGGCCTGCCGCGTCAGGCGGCAGTAGCGCCGGCCAGGCACTGACGAGCCATCGAGCCAGGAGCAAGCTGACCGCTGTGGCTGTCAACGCAAGCAACAGGCTCTCGGCCAACAACTGCCGCACCAGCCGCCACCGGCTGCCCCCGAGAGCCGAGCGCACAGCCATTTCCCGGGCGCGCACTTCGGCACGAGCGAGCAACAGACTCGAGACATTGGCGCAGGCCAGCAGCAGCACTGTGCCGACGATACCCAGCAGCAGCAGACCCAACGTCCCGGTTCGCTGGAACTGGATCTCGGCTTCGGTCTGAACCAAGGCCCGCAACGGCGTGTGCGAGGCGGAATCCTGCAGGTCCAACCGACGAAAGATGGTTTCGGCCTCACTCTGAGCCTGCGCCACTGTGTATCCCGGTTTGAGGCGCCCAACGACGCTCAGAAATCGCTCGTCCCGTGCAGTATCGATTCCATAATTCTCGACGGGATACCAGACCTCGGCAGGGTTCAGCCGTTCCAGGCCGTTAAAACCCGGGGGAGTGACCGCGAGAACGACCGGAGACCGACCGCTCAGTACGATCGACTCGCCCACCAGATTTGGATCCCGGCCGAATCGTCGCTGCCACAAGCGATGGCTCAGCACCACTGTCGGCGTATCCTGCAGGGCCGGTTCGTCCGCCTCAGAGAAGAAACGACCGAGGTGAGGTTGAATCCCGAGGACCGAAAAGAAGTTTCTGGAGACGACATCAGCCCTCAGGTCTTCCGGCTCGTCTCCGCTGACCAGGACCGCTCCATGCCGGTCACTGGTGGCCAGGCCGGAGACCGTCCGCATTTGCTCCCCCAGGTCGAGATAGTCAGGGAACGAAAGGTCACCCTCCTTGCGCTGCGGAGTGCTGCCGAAGATCCGGACCACTCGGCCTGGATCGGCAAACGACATAGACCGCAACCACAGACCATCCACCAGACTGAAAATAGCGGAGTTCAAAGTTACCCCCAGGGCCAGTGATGACACGACCATGACTGTAAAGCCGGGATTCTTGCCCAGCATTCGAATTCCATAACGTAAGTCTTGCCAGAAAGTTCCCATTTGTATCTCCTATTCGTATCTCAAGGCAACCATCGGATCGATCTTCGCGGCTCTGCGCGCGGGAATATAGCTCGCCAGCAGTGCAACACCAGCCAAAAGCAGCGATACGCAGACAAAGGTAAACAGGTCCGTGGGGGAGACGCCATACAGAAGACTCGAGAGAAGGCGGGTCAAGGCCAGTGCCCCCGCCACGCCAACAGCTATGCCAAGGATCGCCAGTCGCAGCCCACGCCCCAGCACTGCCTTTAGAACGTCAGCGCTCTTGGCACCCAGAGCCATGCGAATTCCAATATCGTGCGTCTGCTGTGCCGTGCTGTATTGGAGCAGGCCATAGATTCCGACCAACGCCAACGTTAGAGCTATCCCGGCAAAAAGGCCCAGCAGGACAACGCTGAATCGCTGAGGCGCTAACATATCAGATAGGTTCGCCTTCAGAGTCTCCACCTCCGTGATCACCTCGTCCTTTTCCAGTTCAGCGATCTGCGAGCGAATCGCACCGGCTAAACGCAGGGGATCGCCATCCGTCCTCACGATGAGAACCATATCTCGATAGTACGGATTCCTCGGCCGAAAAACCGTGCCCACAGTCGGGTTGAGATGTCGAAAGTCTTTGAGCGTGCTGACCACTCCGACGATGGTGCAATCGGCTTCCTCAATACTGACCTTCTGGCCGATAGGATCAATGGCAGCGAAGTGTCTGCGGACGAGGTTTTCGTCGACGACTGCACAATGCGTCGTCCCATGCATGTCCTCTTCTGTGAAGGTCCGGCCTTTCAGGAGCCTCATGCCCAAGGTCTCAAAGAAGCCGGAGCTCACGTCACGATGTTTGGCAAAAGGCCCTTCGTCAGGATTGGCGGGAATCTGACCTGCGATGGAGAAAGGGGACTTCATCACATCCCTGCCGAAGTCAAGAAACGGAGTCAATGCTGCGGAACGGACGCCGGGAAGGGACCGGACCCGCTGCAGCAATGGATCGAAAAAGGGTTGGCAACCGTCATACTCCGGATATCTTGATTCCAGAAGACGGACCTGCACAGCTATCACGTTCTCAGGTCGGAACCCCAGATCCTCGCGTTGCAGGGCAATCCAGGTACGGACCAGCAGTGCCGCTCCGATCAGGAGAATTAAGGATAGACCCGTCTGGGCAATGACGAGCCCGCCATGAAGGTGTCGCCATCCACGGCCGGTCGAAGACCGCGTCTGTCCCTCTTTGAGGGCCCGAGTCACGCAAACACCAGAAGTTCTGCAGGCCGGTATCACACCAAAGAATATACCCGTAAGCACAGACACACCCAACATGAACGCCAGAACCGACCAGTCCACGCTCGTTGCCATCAAACGCGGAATATCGGAGGGACACAGGCGGATGATCCCGTTGATCGTACAGAAAGTCACGAGAAGCCCCAATATCCCACCCGCCATGCTGAGCAGGAGGCTCTCGGTGAGCGTCTGTCGCATGAGACGGCCTCGCGACGCGCCCAGGGCGGAGCGCATGGCCATCTCGCGTTGACGTACGGCAGCGCGAGCCAAAAGCAAACTAGCCACATTTGTGCAGGCAATCAGGAGCACAACTCCCGCCGCACCCAGCAGCAACCATAGCAATTGGCGATTAGCTCTCAGCCCTCGATCCAGGATCCTCCTGACGGTAATGTCACGCGATTCGGGGGCTTTCTGTTTCAGGCGATCTGCAATTACAGCCATAGCCGTACGCGCCTGCTGCAACGTGCCCCCTTTCTTCAAACGTGCCACCCCACATACTAATGGGCCCGCTGGCCAATACGGATCGCGTTCATCGACCAGGGGCACCCAAAACGCTCTGGTGCGACCCAAGGGAAAATTAAATTTGGGTGGCATCACCCCAACTATCATGTAGCTCTTGCCGTCGAGAATCATGGTCTTGCCAATGGCATCCGGAGTTCCGCCCATGTCGTTGCGCCAGAAGGTATGACTTAAGACGATGACGCGGTCGTTGCCTGGTTGATCCTCGTCGGGCAGGAATCCTCTGCCTAACACGGGCTGAACGCCTAGCAACGGGAAGAGGTCCGGCAAGACTGTTGCTGCCCAGACGTATCGGGGTCTGTCGATCCCCGTGACGTAAGGTCGCCGACCGCTGCAACCGCTCATGTGCTCGAATACCACGTTCTGCTCTCGCCAGAAGAGAAACCTGTCATACTCTGTGAATATCTCTATGTTTCTCTTCCCAGTCCGCTCACAGAGCATTACCAGGCGATGGGCGTCGGTGTACGGTAGCGGCCGGAGCATCACGGCATTGACCACGCTGAAGATTGCCGTATTCGCACCGATGCCCAGCGCCAGAATCAGAACCGCCATAGTCGTAAAGCCTGGATTCCTCCCGAGCATCCGAAAACCATATTTGATATCGTTGAAAAAAGTACTCATTTTCTTCGTCCTTGTTTATTGGCTAACGCCTAATGTCACACTTAATCCTTAAAACATACTTGTCCTCCATAGCCTCGGCGACGGAGGAAAACTTGACACAAGTAATAAACAACTATCCATTTCAATAAGAACAGCTTCTTCAAAACAAGCTGACTGCTGAACGCTGATAGCTGACCGCTCGTTTACTCATATCGCAGCGCCACCATCGGATCGATCTGTGCCGCTCTGCGCGCGGGAATGTAAGTCGCCAACAGGGCAACGCTGGCCAGAAGCAACGACACGCATACAAACGTAAGTGGATCCGTGGGACTAACATCGTACAGAAGATTGGAAATAACTCGGGTCAGGGCAATCGCACCGCCCAGACCGATAGCTATCCCAATCAGAGTGAGCTTGAGTCCTTGTCCCAACAGCAATTTGAGCACATCCCTGCTTTCAGCGCCCAATGCCATCCGTACACCAATCTCGTGTGTACGTTGCCGGACTGCATGTGCAAATAAGCCATAAATGCCGAAAATTGCCAGGATCAGGGCGACCAGTGAAAAAACGGAAAGGACAAATGTCAAAAACCGCCTTACTGCAAGTGTTCCCGCCACTATCTCTTCCATGGTCTGAATCTCATTGATCACCGCGTTTTTATCAGTTGACCATATCGCTTTTCTCAATGGTTTGATCATACTCTTTGGGTAAGATCCGGTCGAGACAACAAGCCTGAGACTGCTCCATCCCTTCTGTCGTAGCGGAAGGAACACCTCCAGTTCGGGAGGTGCATCAAACGCCTTGTTCCTGGTGTCTCTAACGATCCCCACAATTTCAACCTCACGTCCCACCCAGTCGTATTTGAAGCGTTTACCGATCGGATCTTTGTCCGGCCAGAAGCATCGAGCCATGCTCTCATTGATAATGGTCACCGGAACAGAGTCACTATTATCGCGGTCGGCAAAGTTTCGCCCGGCCAGCAACGGTATCTGCATGAGTTTGAAGTATCCGGGAGTCACAATGCGTGCACTAACCTGTCGTCGTTCGCCGCCGTTTTTGGGCTTGACGTCACTGCCACCCACATCGCCGCAAAGAGGCAGACCATAAACAAGAGCCGCACGATGTACTCCCGGAAGGGACTCGGCCTTTTGTACGATCTTGTTCAGCAACTCACCATGCACATTTTGAACCTTCATTGTCAGGATATTCTTGGTCCTGTATCCGGGATCGATCAACAGCAATCGGGAAATACTGTTGATCAGTAAACCGGATCCGATCAGTAGAATGAGCGAAAGGGATACTTCGGAAACCACTACCGAACTCACTAACCGACGGTGGCCAAATCCCATACTTGCTGTGCGACCTTCCGCTTTCAGAGCTTCGTTGAGGTCAACTCTAAATGTGCGAAGCGTCGGAACCAAACCGACCGAGATTCCTGTCAGCAACACAGCACCAATTGCGAAGCCCAGCGTGGTGGTATCAAGACCTACAAGTTCCTGTCGTGGAATTGTATCCGGGGCAATCATCCGGAACACGTTTAACATGCCAATAGCTATGATAAGCCCGAAGACACCTGCCAAAGCAGCTAAAAGCATACTTTCCGTAAGCATTTGACACAGCAAACGCCATCGACCGGCACCGAGCGACGCTCGCAAGGCCATCTCACGTCGCCGCGCCACACCCCTAGTAAGTAACAGATTAGCAACATTGGCACATGCGATCAGCAAGACAAAGAACGCTGCACCGGCAGCCAGGAGGACGAGCGGGCGTGTTTGCCCCACAAGGTGCGAGTGCAGTGACACAACTTTCACGCCAGGCGCCTTGGTCAGATCAGCATAATGTTCCTGGCCCAAACGCTGAGCAATGCTATCCATTTCGACCTGGGCCTGCTCGACGCTCACACCGGATTTTAGTCGTGCGACGACATCCCAGTTCAGAGCACCGCGTCCGCCGTGTTCGATATCCGGAAGATCTCGATCCACTGGAATCCAAAAGTCGATCCGTGCGTTGACTTCTGTGAAGTCCCAGAACGACCACCCGGTATTGAGGAATCGCAGGTTCGGCTCCATGACTCCGACCACTGTGTATGGTTCATCGTTTGATCCAAGCTTAATAGACTTGCCGAGTACCGATGTGTCGGTGCTAAAATGACTTTTCCATACGTGGTGACTAAGAATAATATAATGCTGATTCGGCCAGGTTTCTTCGGGCAAAAATGTTCGACCTACGTGTGTTTTGAGCCCAAGCAGCCCGAACAGATTGTTGGACACACACAGCCCTTCAAGGCGCTCCGTTCCCGTCTCATGCTGATAAGTCGTATCCTCAAATTTCATTACGGCCATGTCTTCAAAGGAACGATTTTGCTGTTTCCAGTCAAGGAAGTTCATGCCCGAAGTGGGAGCCTGTTCGAATGATGAGACATGAAACAACATCACCAGTCGATCCGGTTCATTGTAGGGAAGTGGACGCAGCAATATTCCGTTTGCCACACTGAATACAGCAGTCGTTGCTCCGATCCCGAGGCCTAGAACCAGAACGACCACTATCGTAAAACCAGGATTTCTAATCAGCATCCGAAATCCATAACGTAAGTCTTGCCATAACGTTCCCATATCTCACCTGTCCTTTCTGGGCAACTGCCGGGGTGTGACTTCGCCATCCATCCACCCGTCTTTGAGATTGATGATACGTCGGCTATAGGCCGCGTATTTTTCCGAGTGCGTGACCTGGATGATCGTCGTACCTTGCTGGTTGAGTTTGGTCAGTAATTCCATGACCTCTTGACCTTGTGCCGAATGAAGATTCCCAGTGGGCTCGTCGGCGAGGATCAGCTTTGGGCTTGCGACCACCGCACGAGCCACGCCTACGAGCTGCTGCTGGCCGCCTGAGAGTTGGCTGGGAAAGAGGTCTTTCTTGCCGACGATACCGAAGCGGTCCAGGGTGTCACACACGATGCTTGCCCGCTCGGCACCCTTGACGTTGCGGTAGGACAACGGGGCTTCAAGATTCTCATAGACAGTCAGGCTGTCGAGTAGATTGAAGTTCTGAAATACGAATCCCACGTACTGTTTGTTCAGCGCCAAACGTTGTCTAGGCTTGAGTGTGTGCACTGAATTGTCGTCGAGAGTGTACTGGCCTTCCCAATCGCTGTCCAGCATACCAATGATATTGAGCAACGTCGTCTTACCCGCCCCGGACGGTCCCATCAGGGTGACAAATTCGCCTTCAGCAATATCAAGGGTGATCTGCTGTAAGACATAGGTGAAACCTGCTTTGGTGTTGTAACGTTTTTGAATGTTCTGTAGTTTGATCATTTGTTAGTTCTCAGTTTTCAGTTCAGATCGCAGTTCACGGATCGCAGATCACACTAAGAAAAGCCAAGGCCAAAGGCCTTCTCAGCAAACTGTGAACTGATAACTGTGATCTGTGATCTTTCCTCATTCATATCTCAACGCCTCCATCGGATCGGTTTTGGCTGCCCGGCGTGCTGGAATATAACTGGCCAGCAAGGCCACGCCGGACAGGAGAAATGAGACACAGATGAAGGTTAGAGGATCCGTGGGACTGACGTTATGCAGAAGGCTGCGAATAATCCGCGTCGCCACAAACGCCCCCACCAGACCGATGGCAAGACCGATCAACGTGAGCTTGAGACCCTGTCGCAGAACCGATTTCAGAACGTCACCGCTCCGTGCGCCCAGAGCCATTCGAACACCGATCTCATGCGTACGTCGTGACACCATATAGGCCGTCGCGCCGTAAATGCCAACGCTGGCCAGAACAAGCGCAGCAGCAGCAAAAACACCGAGCAGCAACGTGCTTAGACGTTCCGTTGTAAATAAATCTGCGATTTGCCGATCCAGAAAAGTAACTTGGCGAATAAAAATATCCGGATCGACTGAGAGAATCTCCCTGCGGACAGCAACGGTTAAACCTGTGGTACGCGCATCCGTGCGAATCATGACATCCGGATACAGCATTGTAAAACCATTTGTTTGAAGACAGGGAATATAGACTTCCTCATTCGGATAATCCCCGAAATGTCTTACGTCTCTGGTAACACCGACAACCTCACGAGTGACCGGCTCCGATGCGCCATGCGTCAGGCACTTGCCAAGCGGATTTTGATTCGGCCAGAGCCTCTTGGCCAATGACTCGTTGATAATCGCCACAGGAGTAGACGCACTGTTGTCATGTTCCGTGAATTGTCTTCCTCTCAGCACTGGGATACGCAGAAGACGGAAGTAGTCCCTCGAAATGGGGGTGCATCGGATCTTTACGCCTTCCCGGCTGCTTGAAAATCCCTCGACAATGAACTTATCCCAGTTATAGCCCATCGAAGCCGGCGTTCCATTGGCAATGGCTATGGACTGAACTCCGGGCACTTTTTGGATACGCTCCATGAGCCGTCGGGAGAATTCAAAGCGTTGTGCCGACGTCGAGTATCGCTCTTCTCCTCCCTGTAGTTCGAGAGTAGCCACCAAAACATTTTCGGTATCCGCTTTCGGATCGATACGGAGGATTCGAACATAACCGTTAATCATCAGGCCGGCGCCGATGAGCAGTACAAACGCAATCGAAATATCCAACACTACAAGCATACTCCGCAGACTGTGGGACCAGGGAACGTAGCCGGATGTACGCCCGGCAGAAAGCGAACGGTTCAAATTCGTCTTGGAGATACTGAGAGCCGGAAGTAATCCGAAAGCTCCACAGGTCAACAAGGAGAGAGCCGTTACATAGAAAAAGGATCGCGCGTCGATGTGAATGTTTACAAACCAGGGGATCAGCCGCTCCGAACCTGGTCCCAGGTACCACGGGATCGACTGCCCCTTGACAATGGAAAGGATACTGAGACCCCAGTAAGCAAGTATTCCACCGAACAAGCCTCCCAGCAAGGCCAGAAGAATACTCTCGGTGAGCAATTGTCGAATGAGCCGCAGGCGGTGCGCGCCCAGGGCGGCCCTAACGGCGATCTCCCTCTCGCGCGTGGCTGAGCGAGCGATCAGAAGACTCGATACATGAAAACATGCAATCAGAAGTACGGAAACAATAACGGCTAGTACCGTTGTAAGTATCTGAGGTTTGCTGAAATTCCCTGTATAATGAGCGTAAGCTTCATCAATCGGAACGACTCGTATCCCGCGACTGGCGTTCGTTTCCGGATAGGCTTGAGCCAAGCGTTCGGTAATGAGTTCCATCTCCATCCGGGCCTGCGCGATTGAGACGCCGGATTTCAAACGCCCGATGACATTCATACCGCGGTTATTCCGATTCGTGTTGGTGGTGGTATCCAATGGCATCGGCATCCAGAGTCCACATGCTATGGGTTGGAAAATCCACTGAAAGTCTTCCGGTAATACACCAACTACGGTATAAGCCTCCCTGTCGAGAATGAGGGTCTCACCGATAACATTCGGATCGCTTGCAAACCAATGACGCCAATGATCGTGGCTGAGGATAACAACACGTCTACCCCTTTGACGGTATTCTTCGGGCAGAAAAGTCCGTCCCAGTATCGGACTGGCACCTAGGACGGAAAAGAACTCCGGAGACACGAAGTGACCACGGCACCTTTCGGTCCTGTCGATGGTTCGTACCATACCGTTCCACTGGTCGGCCCCCACGAGACGCTCGAAAACATGGCTCTGCTCCCGCCAATCGCGAAATCCCGCTATCGACGTGAAATTCCACCGGCTTATTTTAGGGGCGCCGGTCGCCGGATCCACATAAGGATTGGTTTCGTAGAGACAAACGAGATGCTCAGAATCCCTATACGGGCAGGCTCGGAACATAATGGCATCGACCACGCTCAGCATTACCGTAGTCGCTCCAATCCCAACAGTCAGAATAATAACCACAAACACAGAGAACCCCGGGTTCTTCGCCAGCATCCGAAAGGCGTATTTGATGTCATTGCAAAAAAGTACTCATTTTTGACTCCAGTTCACAGATCGCAGATCACGGATCACCGCAAGAAGGCCACAGGGCTCTTCAGCCAACTGCGATCTGTTAACTCTGATCTGTGATCTTTCCTCATTCATATCTCAGTGCCTCCATCGGATCAATCTTGGCCGCCCTGAGTGCGGGTATCAGACAGGCTAAAGCCGCCGTCATGAGCAATACCGATGTGACTATGACAAAGGTCGCCGGATCGAATACAGACAGTTCAAATGGTGTAAGCTTGGATAGAAACAGTGCAAAAGGCACTGCCAGACACATACCGACTGACAACCCCACCAGAACAATTCTGACAGCCTGACGAACAACCAATCGAATGATATCGATCTTTTGTGCACCCAAAGCAACACGCATGCCGATTTCAGGCGTGCGCAAGCGTCCCATATAGCTCACAACGCCGTACAGACCTACACTGGCCAGGAGCAAGCCTCCGGCTCCGATGAGGGTGATAAATAGAGAGGCGAATCGCTCTGCGATAAGGACGCCCCGTATCTGTTGGGTATAGGTCCTGGCCTGGGAACGGGCCACGGAGGGATCCAAGGCGTGAATCTTTTCCTCAAGAACACGCCGGAGCAGGACCGGCTGCCCCTTGGATCGGACAATGAGTACCTGAGCCCATCCGGTTTGCAGGGAGCAATAGTACGCCGCAGGCTGAGGCGTCTCGCGCACATCGTGGTACTTGCTGTTCGCAACGATGCCACACACCTCAAATGTCTTTTCGTTACTACCGACGATCTGGCCTATCGGATTTTCATTCGGCCATAACAGGCGCGCCAGTGTTTCGTTGATGATAACCACGTTCTTTTGACCCTTCCGGTCATGTAAAGAAAACTCACGGCCCTGCTTCACGCCGATACGCATGGTGTTGAAGTAGTCCGGCCCGACATAGTAAGTTATTGCCTTTTGGCCATTCTCTGTCCCAGGGAGTGATACCGTGGTTTCTAAACTCCCCCCGCTCAACTGGATTTGTCCCACCAGACTTGCGCCTTCTACGTCCGGCAAGGCCTGTATCTGGTCCATCACTCGTTCGTGAATGCTGTAAGGATCAACGTCTCTTTCTTTAAAGAGAGACTCGGGCAACTGGACCAGCAGTGTATGTTTGTCATCAAAGCCAAAGTCAATATTCATGGTCTGCTGCAAGTTGCGCAACAGTAAGCCGGCCATCATAAGCAGTACCACACAGAGCGTGATCTGTGCGGCAATCAGGATATTGCGTACGCCAAAACGTTTTGTATCGCTGCTTAACATGCCCTGGTTCTCTTTGAGAGCCTGAGAAATGGCCACGCGTGTACCCTGCAGGGCTGGGATCAAACCAAAGATTAATGTGGTCAGCAAAGACAGACAAACCGTGAACACGACCACACGTGTATCCAGGCCAATGGCCTGCGGCAACTTGACGCCCCCGGGACGCATGGACATGAATAGTTGCACGGCACCGTGCGTCAGCCAGAGTCCGACGCATCCTCCGGCCAGGGCCAGCACCAGACTCTCACACAGCAGTTGTCTGATCAGGTCAAAACGCCCGGCACCCAGGGCCAGACGCGTTGCGATTTCTCTGCGCCGGGCCATCGCGCGGGCCAAGAGAAGATTGGCCATGTTGGCGCACGCAATCAAAAGCACCATGCCCGTGACCGCCAGGAAAACCAATGATCCGACCCACGCAGCGCCGCGGTCCTTGCCAGCCAGGCTTCCGTGTCCACAGCGCGTAAGCACGACCCTTCCCTGCCCCCGTTTTCCACTAAAATTATTGGAATTCTTGTCCAGTTCAGGCAGCAGTGCAGTCAGTTGTGTTTCAGCGTTCCGACGTGATACTTCTCTGCGAAGGCGTCCGATGACTTCATAGTTTGTATCTCTGGTGAGAGCCCCTCCGGAGACCTGAACCATCATCATCATGGGCAGCCACAAATCCGGCGATCTGGACGGACGCATGCCTTCAAAACCAGGCTCGGCCACTCCCACAATGGTGTAGTTTTTGCTACTAATTATGATGTCTGTGCCTAAAATGTCAGGGCTGCTATCGAATTCGCTGGACCAGAAGGCATGACTGAGAACCACCACCGGATAGGCATTGGGCACCGATTGCTCTTCGAGATTGAAGGACCGTCCCAGAGAGGTCTTAACACCCAGGATATTGAAATAATCCCTGGACACCCATTCGGCCAGAATCTTACGGGTCTGGTTCGGCTGCCATTGCCACGACAAAGACATGGACTTAAATGTCAAGACGCCCTCGAATACATCAGCATTGTCCTGGAAGAACTCCAAATCAGGGTATGTGAACGTGCCGTCATAGACTTGTTCTTGGGTATGGATAGACAGAGAACATAACTGTTGCGGGTCCTTGACCGGCAAAGGTCGAAACAGCACTGCATTGACCACAGTAAAGGCGGTAGCGTTAATGCCGATTCCCAAGGCCAGGATCAGGATGACGACCACCGCAAAGCCAGGATTCTTATGAAGCTGTCGAAACGCGTATTTGAGATCGTTTAAAAAAGTACTCACTTTTTACTCCAGTAGTCAGGGATCAGGGGTCGGGGATCAGCAGAGGCTGTCGCCAATTCTTTAGTTCCTTACCTTTTTGCGTACTTTGCTTCATACAATGGTTTCTTTCATCAAACTAGTCGCCAAAGGCATCAACACAACACCTGACTCCCGATCCCTGACTCCTGATCCCTGTTTCACTCGTAGCGCAACGCCTCCATCGGATCGATATTGACGGCGCGGCGGGCGGGAACGTAACCGGCCAGTAGTGACGTCACGGCCAACACGACGACCGTTGTGATGATACTCACCGGGTCCATGGGACTGATGCCCTGTAGCGAATTGCGAATCAAAGACGTCAGGCCAATGGCCAGCAGGATACCAAGTACCAGTCCCGCCAGTGTCGAAACCGCATTCTGACGAAAGACCAGGGCTAGAACATCCCAACGTTTAGCGCCCAAGGCCATGCGAAGACCAATTTCGTTGGTGCGTGTTGCCACCAAATGCCCCTTGACTGCGTAGAGACCGAGTCCGGCCAGAAACATGGCCAGCCCCCCAAATATCGTAGTCGCCGTAGCATTCATTTTCGCTCCCACGACGGTGTGACCTCTTCGATGATGATCTGCCAAACTCATCAATGACACCACCTCTAGCTGAGGATCGATCTTGCGAATCGCTGAACCGAGACTTTGCAGGAGGGTAGATTCCATCTCCGGCGACGTCTGTATGTGCATATAGATGGGGACTTGATCGGCAGAGATTGGCTGATAGATATGTGCCCACTCCGAGGATGCACCGGAAGGATCTTGCTGATTGGGGACGACTCCCACCACCCGATACACCTGCAGGTCCGAGCCCCACCCATGTTGGATCAGGCAGTCCAAGGCATTGCCATCTCGTCGGAGTTTACGTGCCAGGCCTTGGTCAATGATAATGGGCGGTTCGGTCTCAGCCTTACTATCGAGAGAGCGAAAAGGACGGCCTTGCATAAGCCGTACTCCCATGGCCTCGAAGTAGTCCCCATGGACGCTGAATACCATGGGGCCTCGGCGGAGCAGGCTTTTGGCATTGTCATCTTCTACCCCGGGTTGGTATTCCATGATCTTTTGGGAGAGTCCGGGGCTGGCATCCCCCACGGGAAATCCCCTGGACCAGCCCACAGCCTCAATCCCGGACGTGCCCTTGAGACGCTCGCCCAGCATGTTGCAGGCGGCCTGGGCCTGAGCTTGGGTGTATCCACTCGCCAATGCGTCGACCTTGACAACGATCTTGCCGTCCAGGTCAAAACCGGGACAGGAGTTGGCCACTTTCAAGGCCGTGCGAACAAACAACGTCGCCACCATCACAAAGACCACCGACAAGGCGATCTGACCGATCACGGATAGACCACGCGGCATAAAACGCCATTTGCGCCGTGTTGCTCGAATCATGCCCACCCCTGCATCCTTGAGGTCGCCAATAACATCGCGTTTAGATAGGTTCAAGGCGGGTTTGAGACCAAATAGCACCGTTGCAATCAAACAGCATCCCAAGGTCGCTGAGAAAACGCGAACATCGAAGGAGGGTAATTCGATGGGTTCATTGAGCCTGACGGTATACGCATTGAACATGCGAATACCCACTAGAGCTGGAATCGCCGCCATAGCTCCTCCCAACAACGCTAACAAAAGCGATTCGATCAGCAACTGCCGTATAATGCGTAGACGTCCGCCCCCAATGGCCATGCGGATGGCGATCTCCCGTTGCCGCTGGGCCCCTTGCACATTGAGCATATTCGCCAGGTTCAGACAGGCAATCAGTAGAATGACTGAGGAAACCCCCATCATGGTCATACCGCTTTGCCGCAAGCCTTTTGTATCGTCAGGATTCTCTGCCCCTAAAAACCATCGGTGCAACCGGGCGAGATAAATCTTCACCTTGGGATCATCCCTATAATATGGAATCGACGCTTTAACACGCGGAGTCAGCACTTGAAGCTGGGCCTCGGCTGCTGCCATATCCAAGTCGGGTTTAAGCCGTCCAATCAAAAGGAGGGAGGGGTAGCGGCTCCCTTCCTTATGAGGTAGATTGACCGCACCGTAAGCACCTAAGGGCAGCCAGAGATCAGGTCCCATGATGGTTGTGCCGTGGAATCCCTTGGGTGCCACACCTACGACTCGGCAAGGCCTGGTGTTGATATCTATGATTTGGCCTACCAGTTGGGGATCACCACCCAGTTCCTTCCACATCCGGTAACTTAGCACGGCAACCGATTCTGAGCCATAGCGTTCCTCCTCGGGCAGGAAGGTCCGTCCATAAACAGGCTTGACTCCCAATGCGGAAAAATAGTTGGCCGAAGTGTACATGATATCCATTGGCTTGATCGTACTGCCCTGGACCCAACTGCTGCTTCCATGACCCGAACTGAGGGCGATTAGATCACTAAACGCCTGATTGTCATCGCATATCTGGGTATACATCTGATAGCGGAAAGGTCCGTCATGAGGTTCGCTACCGCGAAAACCACAGTGCACCAATCGCTCCGGATCTTCGACCTGAGCAGGCCGAAATATCATCATATTGACCAGGCTGAACATAAACGTATTGGCCCCAATGCCGATGGCCAGCGTGACCAGGGCAATGGCGGTAAAACCGGGGTGTTTACACAGCCTGCGAAAGGCATATTGGAGGTCATTGATTAGAGTACTCATTTTGGTCCTTTCAGGACAGGGATCAGTATAGGCTGGCGTCAGATAACAACAGTGGCTGGTGATGAGTGGCTGGTGGCTAACAGAGGCTGTCGCCGACTCTCATGTACCATCAGAGTATTTTCCATTATTCAACCTTCCAACGTCTAATGTCTATCTTCGGTTTTGTTAAACTAGCCAGCCCAAAGGGCTGTCAATTCCCTAACACCTATCACCCAGCACCTAACACCTTTTTTCTCACTCATATCGCAACGCCTCCATGGGATCGATCCTGGCTGCGCGCCTGGCGGGGATGTAGCACGCCAGCAGGCCTGCGCCGACCAGAAACAGGACGCCCATACTGAATACCAGCGGATCAGCCTGCTTGGTTTGGTAAAGCAGATCCTGCACCACACGACCCAGAGCGAGGGCAATCACGAGACCAGTGAAAACTCCCACGGTAATCAGTACAAACGCACGCTGCAAGGTCAAGCGCAGGATATCGTTGGCTTGAGCGCCGAAGACCATGCGAATGCCAATCTCATGCATGCGCTCGCCCATGGCATAGGCGATCACACCGTAGAGCCCCATCATGGCCAGGCCCAGGGCCACTACGGCCACCAGGAAGAGCAGAATCATGCAGAACCTCGGGATGGCCATGGTGTTGTTGAGCGTCCGGGTAAGTGTTTGTATCTGGGAGATGGGCAGATCCCTGTCGAGCGTCCAAACGGCCTGTTGCAGGGCATGGGTCAGGGAGGTAGGATCGCCGTGCGTGCGCACCATAGTGGTCAGTGAATGCTGGCAGGTCTGGTCAATGGGTTCGTACATCATAGGCGAGTATTCGACCTGGTTCAGATCTATATTGCGGGCCCTGACGTTGCCTACGACCCCGACAATTCTGCGAAAGGCCGGGCCGCAGAAGAAGACGCGCACTTGCTGTCCAATCGGATTCTCTTGGGGAAAGAACTGCCGGCAGAAGGCCTGGTTCACAACGAGCACCGGTTCGCCCGATCCATCGTCGTGTTCCGTAAAGGGCCGGCCGTCCATCAAGGGAATCTCAATGGTACTATTGACAAACATGAGCTGTTTCGGCTGGGGAAAGGGAAGCGGACTGAGGACAACCGTCTTGAATACACTGAACAGGGCGCTGTTGGCCCCGATGCCCACTGCCAGGACCAGAACAACGATGGCCGTGAATGCAGGTCTTTTGGCCAGCATCCGGATTCCAAAGCGAATATCTTGGATCAGAGTCCCCATCATAGAGTATCCCCTGCCTCCTTCTCATCTATGATACGTCCGTCAAACAGATGGACGGTGCGCTGGGCGTGGTTGGCGTAACGCGGGTCGTGCGTGACCATGCAGATGGTGGCACCGGCCTTGTGCAAATCATGCAGCATCTCCATAACAATGTCGCCGTTGGCGGAATCCAGGTTACCCGTGGGTTCATCCGCCAGGAGGATCGACGGATCAGTCACAATGGCGCGGGCCACGGCCACGCGCTGTTGTTGACCGCCGGAGAGCTGGGCTGGATAGTGCTTCATGCGGTGCGCCATGGAGACCTTCTCCAGGGCCGCGTGGGCACGCTCCTTGCGCTGAGCCTTGGGCATCTTCTGATAGGTCAGGGGCAATTCTACGTTTTCGTATACAGTCAGGTCGCCGATGAGGTTAAAGCTCTGAAAGACAAAGCCCACCTCGCGATTGCGGATGCGGGCCCGTTGCGAGGCCGACAGCTCCGCCGCATGGGTTCCGTTGAGCACGTAGGTCCCGTCCGTGGGAGAGTCCAGCAGACCGAGGATCGACAGCAGCGTGGACTTACCGCAGCCCGAGGGCCCGGCAATGGCGATGTACTCGCCTTTCTTGATATCCAGGTGGACGCCGGATAAGGCATGGGTTTCCACCTCTTCAGTAACAAAAACCTTCTGCAGGTCCTGGACGTGGATGAGGGTGTTGTTGGTGTCATTCATTTGTGTTCTCCATAATGAGTGGTAGTCGGTAATCGGTAATCGGTAATCGGTAGCCGGTAGTCAGTAGTCGGTTGTTGGTTGTTGGTTGTTGGTCTATCCGCTTTTCATCTTTTCTTGAATGGATTTTCTCAGACCATTGAGCATGCGGCCAATTCTACCTGTTTTTTCCAATAAATGCGTTTCCGTTGTTTCATCTATATAATTCAATCGTCTGGCAATTTGTATGTGAGTTTCAGCCTCTGCCAAAGATCCGTAGGCTACCGCTATATATTGAAGGAACTCCTTTGAATATTGACGCCCCTGCCCTTCGGCAATATTGGAGGGCACTGAAACAACCGCCCTCTGAAGCTGGCTACCCAATCCATACATTTCTTTTTTAGGGAAAACATCTGTTACACGATAGCAGGCGACTACAAGATCCATCGCCTCTTTCCAAACATTCAAATCTCGATAGCTTTGACCAGCCATTTCATTCTCCGTTTGCTTTCCGACTACCGGCTACTGACTACCGGCTACCGGCTACTTAAGCCGCAGGCGCTCCTGCTCGTCCCATTGCGACATGTCTGAGAGGATGATTTCATCACCTACGGCCAGGCCCTCAATGACCTCAATGGTACTGACCGAACTGCGACCCAGTTGTACCAGGGACCGGATCGCATATCTGCCCTCTTCGACAAGTTGGAAGAGTTCCACGGTGCTCTCGCTGGAGGCAAAGACCGGTCGGCCAACGTATAGTATATCGTCGAGCCGCTCGATTTCCACTGTGCCGACCACGGAGAGATCCGGGCGTGCGCCGTCGGGTAAATCACCGTTCAGGCTGATGTCTACAGTGACATTTCCCTCCATCACAGTCGGATCAATGCGCGAAACCTTACCGGCAATCTTGCCATTATACGTATCAATTTCCGCTTTGAGCCCAATACGCACATCGCGCGCCTGCACCTCCGGCACCTTTAACTGGGCCTTAAGTCGACTGGGATTGGTGATCTTCGCCAGAATCGTTCCCTGCGCTACCTGTTGACCTGGTTCGATCTTGTCCTTCACCTGGGCCAAAACACCTGGTTTGCCCGTACATACGTGCAGAGAGTCAACTTGACGCTGCTTGAGCTGGTAGAGCGAATCGGCCTGACGAATGGCAGCCTGCAGCTCAGACAGTTGGGCCGGGATGGTCTGGTCGCGGAACATGGTCAGACGCTTTTTATTGATAACCAGCAGTTCTTCCAAATTCTCCACCCGGGCCTGGGATAGCGTCAGGTTAAGTTCGGAGATTAGATCGTCGTCAAATTGCTTTTGATCTACCTCGGCTCTAAGCTTTGCCTCTCTGTGCTGGGCTTCCATTTGGGCCAGGTTGGCCTCCATGCCCAAGAGTTGATCCGCCAGACTGACTTTCTGAGCAGCCAGCTTTGCCTGAGCGGAATTAAGTTGTGACTCAGCGTTGAGTAGTTCCAGATCCAACTCCGGATTACTCAACTCCAGGATCACCGTGTCGGCCTCAACAATAGTACCAGGCTCTACCAGTATACGCGTCACGCGCCCGCTCACTCCCGCAGGCACCAACAGAATATCTTCTGAGAGAAGACTGCCCACACCTCGCACCTGGCGGAGCATGGAGCCTCGCTTGACAGTATCAATCCACAGGGTACGGCGATCCACGCTGGGAGCAGCCGGCTGCAAACGCGACAGGCCCATGGTGATCAGGCCAATCACCAGCAATCCGGCTACTGTGTACAACCCACGGCGAATGCGACGCTGACGTTTTGCATTCTTTCTTGGAATATCCATAACTGGAATACATTGCAATCGCCGTGCCAATTGCGCATTTGCCCGGAATGTTCATTTTTTGCCGAAAAAAAGGATTTTGTGCAGAGAGATGTATGCTTTCAAAAAAAGCATGTGTCCGATTTTGGGATTGGCGCGCCCGAAACCGGACAGTGTAGGACCGTGCATGTGATTGTTTAGAGATGTTAGCTGGGAGTGTGAATCACGCCAGTGGCAGACTCAGGCAGGCTCTACATCCTGACCTGTTTGTATGGTTCTCAAGGGTGAGAAGACCCCCGTGAGCCTCGGCGATCTGGCGACTCAGGGCTAAGCCAATCCCTGATCCGTGCAGCTTGGTCGTAAAGAACGGGACAAATACCTCATTGCCTTGAGTCAGGCCCGGCCCGTTATCCTCTACCCAAATCTGTAGTCCACTGTCATCGCTTTGCCAACCCATCACCACCTGCCCCTTGCCGTCCGGCTGGGATTCCAGGCTGGCCTCTACAGCGTTAGTGATAATGTTAATGAGTAATTGCTCCAATTGGTCATGATCTGCTCGAATGACCTGGTCAGGTCCTGCTACCATCGAGATAGGTACACGCGTTTCAAGCTCAGCAACGTGCTGCATCAAAGTCTTGACATCCACTTCCGAGACCTGGGGCTCGGGCAGGCGCGTGAGCTCGGAATAGGATTCTATGAACCGGTGCAACGTTTCGGACCGTTCCGCGACAATCTCCAATCCTTTGCTCAGATCCTCTTGCCAATCGTCGGGACGAGGTTGCCTGTCCATCAGACTCTGCAAACTTCCGGCTACCGACTGGATGGGCGTCAGGGAATTGCCAATCTCATGGCGCAGGATCTGTATAAGACGTTTCCATGCCAAACGCTCTTCTTCATGTAAGGTCCGGGTCAAATCAGAGAGAAATAGTAACTGGTGAGACACTCCCTTGTCCCGGTAGTTGCCGCGACGTAATTCCCAGCGTCCCAATCCACCAGGCAGAGCCAGATCCATAATCCGGGGTGTTGGCCCATCCAAACAGTGGGCGAGACCCAGTTCGCTGATCGTGTATCCAATGGACTTCTCAGGACTGCGCCCCAGGAGTTGCCTGCCCTTCTCATTAACTAGCTGCAGACGCTGCTTGCTGTCAAAGCCAAACATGGCAACATCGATCTGGGCCATGACCTTCCGAAGCAGGGCTGTGGCCTCAAATGCGCCCAGTCGCTGCTCTCGCATCGATTCTGCCAGTGCGTTAGCCTCCCATATGACCTCACCGAGTGCATCGCCCCGATAACTCCCTCTGGCCCGCAGCGAATAGTCACCTTCGCGCAAGGCACCCAGAAAACTGGACAAGGTACGGAGAGAAAATACGACCTTGGCCTTCAAGCCCAAGGCAAATCCGAACCAAGGCAATAGAATCAGCACAGTCAATATTGCCTTGATGACAGTTGTGATGCCTGACGTCCATAGGACAATAAGCAAGGCCGTTGAGCTTACGAATCCACTCAAGAGCGATCCGACTATGATTTGACGTTCAAATTTCATCAGTAGCCGGTGGTCGGTGGTCAGTAGTCAGTTGAGGCTGACGCCATGGGCCAATGTATTGTTTCCAGAAAAACGACGCACTCTGTTTCATGGCTTCCTTCTTTTCTCTTTTTTACTGACTACTGACTACCGACCACTATCCTATCCCGTATTTCTCCAAGCGTCGATACAGTGCTCCCCGGCTGAGCCCCAGGGCCGTCGCAGCCTTGCTGACGTCACCGTTAAATCGGATCAGGGTCTTACGAATAGCCCGGCGTTCTATTTCCTCAAGTGTCATATCTTCAAGCTGCGACTCAATGTTCCCACTCGACTGCAGACCCAGGTCGCTGGGATGAATCGTGTCACTATGGGTCATCAGCACCGCACGTTCCACCGTGTGATCCAGTTCACGTACATTACCGGGCCAGGGATAGTCTGTCAGAACCTGAAGGGAAGCTGCATCAAAACCAGTGATGGCTTTACGATACTTCACCACGTGCTCGCCTAAAAAGTGAAATGCCAGGAGGGAAATGTCCTCTCTGCGCTCGCGTAGGGGGGGCACACGAATCTCCACAGTATTCAGGCGATAGAGCAAGTCTTGTCGAAAATTGCCCTTGGCGATATCTTCATTCAGATTTGCATTGGTCGCAGACAGAATGCGTGCGTCAACACGGCATGTCTTGGACGATCCAACGGGTTCGAATTCTCCACTCTCCAGAACGCGCAGCAGCTTGGACTGTAGATTTACAGGGATTGTGGCAATCTCATCCAAGAACAATGTGCCATTGTCAGCCAGTTTGAAACGTCCCAGACGATCTGACTTGGCATCTGTAAAGGCGCCGGCAACATGTCCGAACAACTCACTCTCGAAAACACTTTCTGGAATACTACTGGTGTTTAGCGTGACCATGGCTCTGTCTTTACGAGGCGAGGCTTCGTGCAGAGCCTGAGCAATAACACCCTTGCCGCTGCCATTTTCTCCAGTGATTAAAACATTGGCCGTAGAGGGCCCAATCCTGGCAATCGTATCCCGAACGTGTTGAAAGGCAGGTGACTTACCAATCAGGGGCCGGTGAGTCTCATCTCTCAACAGGATATTCTCCTGTTCGAGCTGCCTTTGCTGGCGCAGAGCCCTGCTCAGTTCGATCTGGGTGCGCATGACGGTCAGAAGCCGTTCATTCTTCCAGGGTTTGGACACAAAGTCTCGAGCACCGCGCCGCATGGCCTCGACCGCCAGTTCGACACTACTCCAGGCTGTCATGATAACAACAGGAAGGATACTATCGATCTGCTGAATCCTGAGAAGCAAATCCAAACCCTCCTGTCCTGACGTATGACCGCGCGCATAGTTAAGGTCTATAAGGACAAGGTCAAAGTCTGCCTTGCTCACAGCTTCAACAACAGCATCGGGCGATGCGGCGGTCTGTACCTGATATCCCTCCGGCTTGCAAAGCAGACACAATGCCTGCAAGACATCAGGCTGATCATCGGCTATGAGGACTTTTGCCGCAGTATGTAAATCCTGTTCAGTCATCTAGCCGTCAGCAAAGTAGTTCTTTCCGGTGACTTCAACGGGTGTTGTACTCCACCCGCTCTGCAAGTAACAGCACATTACAGTAAGAAGATAGAAATGTACAATCATTTTTTTTCAGGGTTGTCAGGAGATGCCTGCCTCATACATAACCTGCAGCACCGTTTTGACGATGGTCGTTTGTCCTTTCACTACCCGCGGAATCTCCGCAGAACTCGACCTGGAAGTTGTCGTGCGCGAACACACGCATCCATATCCGGCGTGTACGACTGAGGAATTAGGACGGCTGCAGCGGGTGTACCACGGTCAAGGCGCTGATCGAGTGCCCATGACCATGATCGGGAGAGATCGGAGAAGGATGCTCATACCAGACAAACACCGTGAATCCCGTCTTTGTGGTAACGCCTTACTTCGCGTGATATGACGTCCGGCACGAAGCAGGGGAAACAGTTCACCTTCACTGACCAGCGTTTTTTCCACCAACGGTCTGCCTTCTGCGGCCGACATACTCACACAAAATCCGAGTGTCACAATCGCGGTCATCATCTTCATTCACAAAACGTCACAGAGTCGACTACGGTTCGGGCGGTGAGCCGATGATGGCGTACTCGTCGAATGCGGCATGCATAATGGTCGTTCGGCTGTTCGTCGTGTAGATGATGTGGATCTTGCCGTCACGGGTCTCAATGGCATAGGGATAGGCGAAGGAATTGTCGCCGCCCGCAATATCGCGCCGATAGGGATAGGTCTTGTCGTCGTCCATCGACACAGCCACGGTCAGCGGCGTGCGATCGTTCATGCTATCGTTGTAGACCAGCAGCAGATGGCCGTTGCGTAGCTTGATGAAATCAACGGCGGAGTTGGGGTTGAGGAATTTCGTCTCGACCGCGTCACTCCACGTGTAGCCGCCGTCCCTGGACTCGCAGCGCAACATGTAGCCGTGGTCGGTAGGCAGGAAATCGCCGCCTCGACGGATATAGGCGATGAGATTCTTGTCGCTAAGCTGGACAACCTGGGCTTGCAGATTGCCCATGGGCGATTTGATCCGGTTGGTTTCGGTCCATACCTTCGTCTTCGGGTTGTAACGCATGAAGTAGGAACAGGTCGTGGACGCCGTCATCTCCCGGTCTCCGCCGGTCTCGTAGTACATGGGCAGGAGATAGTCGCCGTTGCTCAGGACGATGGGCTGGCCCCGAACCATGGTTCCTTCTTCGAAGTTGAGCATGAACGAATCCGACCAGGTTTGGGCACCATCGTCAGAAATCTTGCCCTTGACTCGCGCGTTGGACCAGGTTTCGCCATACCGGTTGACGTAGAAGAGCCACACCCGGCCGTCGGGCGCCTGCCAGACTACGGGATTCCCTTCGCCTCGGTCAGGCGTATTCGCGATGACCTTAGGTTCAGCCCATTGGGTTTCGCCCACTGTGAGGCGGCAGCCGTATACGGCGGTGTCGTCGCCATACTCGCTCGAACCGCCATAGTAGGCAATATAAAGGTCCCCGTTGGCAAGTTGTGTAATGGACGCAGGATGCTTGTATTGGCCCGGGTGTTCAGGGCCAAACACTCGGTAGGTCTCGATATTGTAGCTTTCGGCACAGGCGGTCAAGCCGACGAGACACAACAAGAACACAACAGACTTCTTCATGGCCCGGCTCCTCACTCTTTCGGGTGCACTCTTATGGCATAATTGGTTCTCAAGTCACCTATAGTAACAATCATTGCATTTTCCACAACATTTTCTTCCCTTTCAATATGTTGTACCGAACGTCACGCCGTTGGAACAGACCAGGAGAGCCAAAACTGCCATCTGCGTCGCCAGTTTCCTGCGTCTAGTCCTTGTCGCTCTCCATGCTCTCGTTAGGTTATAAATGCGTAATTGTAACTCTCAAACTGCTATTGCACACTAGAAGGAGGTTTGTCACTGCGTAATACATGGTAAGCATAGTCTCATCTTGCTGCCAGGAATCTATCCACCTTCGACTTCACCAGCATCTTGACCATGCCGGCTGTGCTCAGTTTGCCTCGATTCTTCCCGATTTTAATCAACGTATGATCAAAATCCTTAGGTACTTCTGCTTGTTCGGATTTGGGCTTACGCATGAGTGCAAGTGAATCGGTAGGACAGGTGCTGACGCATAGTCCACAGCCAATACAACGCTCTGCGTTCAGGGCCGCCTTATCGGCCTCCAGCCGCAGGGCTTCTGTTTGACATCGATCGATGCAGGTTGCACATCCCGTACATGTAGCTGAGTTCATAGTTGCCACAAAGGGTGTAGAAACAATTGAGGCGGGCTTTGGATGACGCTTGATGTTTCTAAGTACGGCACAGCAACACCCGCAGCAACAGCAAAGGAACGCAGCTTCCTTGGAATTACTGGGCTGTAGAACCAGCCCGGATGCATCAGCTTGTTTAAGAATGTCCATCGCCTCTTGCTGGTTAATTAGCCTGGCCGTGTGCCGTCGTACCCAATAATCGGCAAGTATGCCAAACTGCAGGCATGTTTCTTCAGGTCCGTCACAGCCCTCGCCTTTCATCTTCTGCTCCCGCCGGCAGATGCATGGGGCTACTCCGATTTTGTCGTGGGCGCCGACGAGTTCTTCGGCCCGCTCATACGACATTACCTCGTGCTGAACTTCTATGCTCACCTTTCAGGTATCCAAGTGATGCAAGGAATCTACGTTGTTAGACGAACATCCGGGTTTGCTGTCTTGCCGCTCTAAAGACGCTTTGGTTAGCCGGCATCGGGATGGCTATCGAGCCAATTTCGTAGTTCTTTTGCGGCACTCGGTGGGTGCGCGCTAGAAAGCCACAGATCCGCACGAGGCATCACGCCACAACTAATCGCGCCCTTTGGGCGATACACGATTCTCGCGAGCGCCCTCCCACGAACGAGCTTACCTTCCCACTCCCGAAGCGTCCAGTTCTTGCCGCTACTGTCAGACTGGGTCCCATAGTTGCCGGTCTCAATGCCGATCATGCCGAAGCAACGCCGATACCCGTATCGCAGCAGGCTTTCCAGCTTCCCCTCGTCCTCTTGGACCTTCTTGAGTGCCCTTGCTCTGGGTAGTGCCAGCAGGTCCAGCCAAGGCATGAACTCATTTTCCACGAGAGCATAAGCCAGGGACCTAACCAACTGTCTTTGATTGTCACACCACTTCCAGCTTATGAAAACGGAGCGTGCGCTCGTGGCGGCGAGCTCCTTGAGAGCCGCTACTCCGTTCTCTTGAGAGCCCAACCCGGCATTACTGACCTTGGTTGGACGCTGAAGCTTCATACCATATTGCCCCCGCCATTTTCTCGCCCCCCTACTGAGGACCCACGGATCTCCAGACGTCGACTCGAAGACTGTTCTTAAGAGTGCGCTTCCGGCAATATTGTGACCGAAGAACTCAGAGTCATCCCCGCCGACCGCGATCCAGTTAAACTCGGCAAAGTGCCGTAGAAGCCGCTTGCTGACCCCCAACGCCCCCAGCTTAGGATCATCTCGTTTCGCAACAGTCTTAACCGACAGACGGGCGACCAATTCAGGAGGCCTCTCAGGAATCGAAGAAACAACCCAAAGAGCCCCCCCACCTGCCAACTGCTTGACGAACACCCTTTCATCATTGCTGCCATAGAGGAACGCAGGCTCGTCGTGGGTTATCACTAGTCGCTTCCAGTCGGTGACACGGTTTCGCCGTACATAACAGACAATATGTTTTTCCATGGTCACGCTCCCGACTCTTTCTTCGCCTCGCCGCTGATCAGCCGCGCGGTTTTCTGCGTCGGCTGAATTACGCGTATCTCAGCACAGCGATGAAGTACATGAATGATATGCTTCATGGTTATAGGGAATATATGCACCAATAATCAATGCCTTGGCTTTCTTGATTTTTTTGCAAGTTCCGGAAAGTCATCCTTAACTTTGCAGATGTTGTCCTGAACACACTGTTTACAGGCAACGCAAGGTCTGATGTTAATTCGGCTCAGTTTCACAAATTCGAATTATAGTTCGGTTGCATCCAATACGGCTTGAATAAGTCGGTCAGAGTCCAAAATTACCGGCAGCTTGCTCCTGGCGATCAGGTCCGCGGCTTTATAGCAATCGGGGCTCAGCACCAAAACAACGTTCAGCTTATGGGTCTGCTGGATCTCAAGGGCTTTTGGCACGTCGGCAGCCCGATCACAATAGACAAACGCCGTGAGCCTCTTATCCAACAAATCGACCATCGAGAGTTTCGTCACATCGATTTCTTCGTCGAAGGGCTTCTTCTCTTCTTTCGCATCGGCCTTTCGCTGTTCGTATTCTTCGAGATAGTCTTTCAGGTCGGACATGTACCGTCTGTATCGCTGCATGTGTCCCATGCGGCTGGTGTTGCGGCTCGGTCGCAGCGATATCTTCAAACCCGTATAACGTTTGATTAGCATCGCCTCGACGGTTCGGCCGTACGGTTTGACAAGGGTTCCCGTTCCGCCCAGCAGCGTATTGTTGCCGGGAAGAACGAGCATGGCCACGACCCCATCACGCAGTGAGTCTTCGAAGAAGGTGCTGATTGGGTCGATCGAATCGAATGTGGAAAGAAAAGGCACCTCTGGCAGGTTCTCATTCTCTCGGTCCAGGCCGCTTGAGGTGTGAGCCAGCACGAAGCCGGGCATGACCACCCTGTCCTTGGCCTCGATGACAAAGGCATCCCAGGGAATCTCCAGGTCGGTGCCAACGGCCTTGATCGTTCCGTCTTCGATCAAGATGACGCCGCTTTTGACATCAGCCCCAGCGATGGTGATGATCCGACCTGCCTTGACAGCGAGTTTCTTACGAACTGGTGCGGCATTTGTCAACGTGGTTGCCACAAGCACCGTTAAAAGTATCGGAACAAAAGCTATAGAGGATTTGGCCTTCATTACTTCTCTCCTCAGTCTGCCGTATAGACAGTCTTGCCATTGAGAATGACTTTTTCTACACGCGTTTTTACGTTCAGTGGATCCCCGTTTAGAATCACAATGTCGGCATCCTTTCCTTCTTCAAGACTCCCCACCCGATCAGCGACACCCAGTATTTCAGCAGGCGTGATTGTGACCGCTTTCAATGCTTCCTCGCGCTGCATGCCGTGCCGCACGGCAAAGGCCAGACCATCCGATTTCCGTTTTCTATCTTCCGTCTTTTGTCTGCGAATCTTCTTCAACTATTTCGTCGCTACTTCATTTTCTAATGGTTTTCGTCGTGTGTGTGATTTCCGTGGTTTCCGGGGAATTGAATGACCGCGTAACGGACCGAGCTTGGCACTCTTCCTCATCTGGATCAGACGATCTCTAATTTCTCTTGGCTGGAACGGGTTTCTTGTTTTCCTCACACGCGTATTGAACTTCTCAGAAAACAATGTTAATAGGAAAGAGTCAGCATCAAGTTGCTCGGTGGGCACTTTGTTCTCGTGATATAGCCACTTAAGTTCTGCTTCGAGATGCTCATTCCATCCCTGCTTACTCTCACCTTCAATTGGCAAGCCCTTACATTCCCTGATACGTCTCTCTGCCTCCTTGACATACTCCTCAGAAATATCTATTCCCGTATACACCCGGTTCAACTTGTGGGCCGTCACCGCGGTCGTTCCCGAGCCGCTGAACGGATCCAGAACCCAATTCTCCTTATTCGAACTCACGCGAATGATACGCGCCAAGATGCTTTCAGGCATCTGGCACGGGAAGCCGGTTCGCTCTTTGAAAGTGCCGCAAACACGGGGATACTCATCCCAAACGTCGTCCGGCATCTTCCCTTCAGGATTGGCACGCTTGTCCTGGTACTTCTTCTGGCGGTCGGATATCACGCGAACAGAGTCGTCATTAAATATGAAATCACTCTTGTCTTTTACGAAATACAGTATGTGCGTGTGGGATCGAGCAAACTTGTTCTTCATCTGTTGCCCGAATGCGTAATGCCATATTATCCAGTTGCGCATCTCCAAACCCAATTCATCCGCCGCGACTTTCACATCGGCAACATGTTCATCGCCTATGGCAATATAGAATGAGCCTTGGGGCTTTAGCACTAGGTTGCACGCGGCCATCCAATCCTTCGTCCAGGCAGCGAAGTTCTTCTTATCAACCTTGTCATGGTATTTGTCGTATTTGTAGCCGATATTGAACGGCGGGTCGGCAAATATCAGATCGGCAAAAGGCTCGCCGATCTTAGACAGTACCTCTATGCAATCGCCCAATTTTATTTCATTACGTAATCCTTCCATGCCGACATGTTACACATTCACGTGAGATTTGCAAGCAGCGGGGGAGAAAGTTAAGGAAACAAGGCTCATTCGCATTCCCTGTAGCTGTAATCTAGCTTGCTTTGCACAGTACACTTCCGAGACAAAGAGAAGGTTCTACCCTTACGATCCATATTCTTCAGCAGGATTTTCTCTTGTGTCGGGCCGGACAGCCTGCTAACCTATGTGTATATGGTCAGAAAACGGGAGAGAATTACGCAACGAAACTCAAGTGGCCGAAATAGGCCCGGCTATCAGGTTTTCGTGAGTCATGCCACTGCTGACAAGTGGGTGGCAAAAGTAATCTGTGAAAAGATTGATGCAACTGGAGCATCGACGTTTAGAGATGACCGCGACATTGACGGCGGGGACGACATACCTGAGGAAATTCGCCGCCAAATCAAGCGTTCTCAGGAGATGGTTGTTTTGCTGACACCCGAGTCTGTTGGACGCGCATGGGTACTTTTGGAGGTGGGAGCGGCTTGGGGATGGCGAAAGAATTTTCGTATAATGCCAATTCTCTACCATGTTGGCATAGACCAAGTTCCAGACGTTATCAAAGATAAAAAAGCTATAAATATTAATGATTTTGACCGTTACACACGCGAGATTTCTGCAAGAGTGAAAAAGGCCAAAGATGCCAAGAATTAAAAAGACATATGACATTTTCTTGAGCTACTCGTCGGACCTGCAAAGTCAGGCTGAAGTCGTGGCAAAGAAGTTCGCCGACGCAGGCCTCGCTGTCTTCGATCTTTCAGAGCTTGGACCGGCTCACAATGTTGTTGAGGAAACATGGCAGGCTTTGGCCGAGAGTTGGGCTTTGGTGGTCATCGTCAAACCAGGGGCTACGCCTCCGTCAGTAGCCGTAGAGATAGGGGCCGCGTCTGCTTGGCAGAAGCCCATATATATCCTCCTTGAGGGCGAGGGTGAACACCATCTACCCGCGTATTTCTCGAAATATGAAACGTTCAAGTCTTCCGAAATTGGCAAGGTGGTTGAATTGATCTCAAAGGGGCTGAAGCCATTGAATGATAAGGATAGACAAGCTTTGGCCAAAGCCTATGTTGAGTTGCGCATCCCAACTGACAGACTGCTTAGGGAGCCTACCTCTATAGAGCGATTGAAGAATACCCTTTGGAAGGAATCAGGCCTTATGATTTCCGGCGAAAGGATGATGCAAGAGTTGATCCGCCTGCGAAAACGGGGACGACTGCCTACGATTGGGAACAGAAAATGACCATCGGTCATTTTGGAGTGGCAAGACAGCATAGCGACATATTAGGGATTATCGCCGGGTTTGCAACCGCAAAAACTTTTCGCGCACGACCTATAATACATCCCGGTTATTTCCCGCGTGCGAGCAGCGGGCGTCTCACGGGCGGTTTGGGCCTCATTTCCATTGAGCTGGAGCGGCTTTTCGGGTACAATATATATACAATTCAGGGATGAGGGCATGGCCAAAAAGGCGCGGAATCAGAATGTCCTTTAGATCCAGGTGACCCCATTTTGGAAAGGATATCTGTTGGTAAAAGAAACAGTCAAAGGCGCAAGCGGCCTTCTTCTCTGTTGGATAGGCTTGATGGCCGTCGTCTGCGTCCCGAGCTTCATCGCCGGCATCGCTTACACAAAACCAGCCGGGCCGATAACGTTGGTCAATGCCACGGTGACCGGGTCTGAGAGTGGCGTTCTCTCACTGTCGAACGCGGCTAATCTGAACCCTGCGCCCGACTGCAGCGACCTGGCACAATATGAGATTGACAGCCCATCGGTCCTCGACGGCACCGCTGCCGCCAGCGGTCGGCTATAAATGAATACCGTCAACGGTGAAGTCCTGTGCTTGAAACCTGACAAATAGAGCACGATGGTGGAACAAACCCCGCCCTATTCTGAGTAGTGCTAAAGACGCCAGGGTGAGCGCATCGCGCGGTCCACCATGCGATTTGTCGAGGGGTCGTCTATCATCTGCTCGCGCTTCGGGTTCCACCGAATCTTGCGGCCGAGGATCATCGCGATATTGCCCAGGTGACAGACCGTCGCGGAGCGGTGACCGATCTCCGCCGGTGTTATTGGCGTCTTCCGCGTCTTGACGCAATCCAGGAAGTCACGCCTGTGTCCCTGGCGGTGGTCGCCGGCCGGTCTGGGCAAGTGGATTTCGTCGGGGCCGATCCTGGCTTGTCGCAGATCGACAGGACCTGTTTTCACGCCGCCTCGCGTCACGTGCACCCAGCCGTCCTCGCCGATGAATCTTACCCCCTGCGGGCAGTGATTGTTGCTGGCGACTCGCATCACCAGGCCATTCTCGTAGGTACACTCGAAATCGTAATCGACCGCGGCGTTCCACAGCCCGTCCTCGGGAAACACGCCTTTACCAACGACCTCGACCGGGCCTGTATCGTCGCAGTTCATGCCCCAGTGAGCGATGTCGATGTGATGAGCGCCCCAGTCGGTGACCTGCCCGCCGGAATAATCAAGTATCCAGCGAAACGTCCAGTGACAGCGTTTTTCGGTGTAGGGGGCCGACGGCGCCTGGCCGAGCCACATCTCGTAGTCGAACCCATCCGGAACCGGCATGACAGGCTGCGGATCGATCCTGTAAATCGTATCCTTGCCGCCCGCAGATTTGAACCCCGGACCGATGCCCACTTCCACTCTCTTCAACCGCCCGATGCGCTCGTTGCGGACCAACTCGCACGCAAACCTGAAATGGTCCGTCGAGCGTTGCCAGCTCCCGGTCTGCCACACGCAATTGTATCGATCCACTTCGTCGACAATCGCCCGGCCCTGGGCTATCGTCAGCGCCAGCGGTTTCTCGCCGTAGATGTCCTTGCCCGCGCGAATACCTGCAATCGCAAGGGACGCATGCCAATGGTCCGGCACGGCAATGCAAAGCGTGTCGATGTCGCCGCGAGCGATAAGCTCTCGAAAGTCGTTGTACTGGGCGCAGTCGTCGTTGCCGTAATGGGCGTTTATCTCCTTCACAGCATCCCGCCTGCGAACGGCGTCCACATCACCTACGGCTACGATCCGGCAATCGTTCTCCTGAAGGAATCCTTTGACGTGACGCATCCCCATACTGCCCAGGCCGATCAGGCCCATCGTCAGCCGGTTGCTCGGAGCCGGCCGAGCGCCGGCGCCAAATGCCGAAGAAGGAATAATACAGGGAGCCGCAAGGGTCAGTGCAGTGCTCCTGACAAATGTTCGTCGTGAGATTCTGTGCTGCATTGGGCTCATTTTCACTGCCTCCGACAGATTACGCCTGCCTCGCCTCTTGGCGCGCCTCTATCAGCATTTTGATCCACACGCCGACATAGCAGCCGTGGTCGTGGTATGTCCGTCCGCTGACCAGGTTGCCGTCCACAACGCAGGCTGCGTTTACGAAAGTCCCGCCGCAAACCTCCAGATCGAACTTGCATTTGGGAACGGTCGCCATCTTCCGGCCCTTCACACAGCCGGCGTAAGCCGGTATCTCCACGCCGTGACAGACGCTGGCGATCGGTTTTTTCTCATGGAAGAAGTGCCGGGTAATGCGCACGAGGTCTTCGTCGTAGCGTATATACTCCGGCGCACGACCGCCCGAGAAGAAAATCCCCACATATTCTTCGGGTTTGACGTCCTTGAAAGCGATGTCAGCCTGTAGCGTGTAGCCCTCCCATTCGCGGGTCACCTGCCCGTCCCAGTCCGGGGGAATCTCGTGCATGACCATGTGATACCGCCGCTTCTCAGGCCTGGCCACCACCGGCTCAAAACCGTCTTCCTGCAGACGATAGTATGGATACAGCGTATCCACGGTCTCGGTGGCGTCGCCGACTATAATAAGTACTTTATCCATTTCTTCAACCTCTTCAGACAGTTCTCAAGTTCTTGCATCCGAATATTAAAGCCGCCGCAAGACATTGTCAACGGAGAAGTAAGGTTTGTATATGTGCCACGCCGAATTATGAAGATTGACGCATCTGTTTGCAGAGCCCTATGCCAGAGACGAAAGAACTTCGTAAGCGTTCAACTGATCGACAAAAATATTTCACATAAACCCATTTTGTTAAGATAGGCAATTGCGCTTTTGTAGATAATATGTTACACAAAAGGAGTGTGTGACAAAGATACTATAATCGAGCAATTGAAAAGAGAAAACGAAGAGTTAAAGAAACGTATCCAAGAGTTGGAAAGGCTTTTGGGGATGAACTCAAAAAACTCTTCGAAACCGCCTTCTTCTGATTTTGGACCTAACTCGAATCCTCAAAAAAGAAAAAAGAAGAACGGTCGTAAAAAGAAACGAGGCGCACAAAAAGGTCACGAACCTCATCTTCGAAGCTTGCTGGCTCCTGAAGAAGTTACAAAAACCATTGATCTACTAACACACTAAATTAGAGAAGAAAGATTTTCGACTGTAACCAAAGCCAATTCCCGGCCACTTGCTGAATGAAAGGGTCATACGTCGGTACTGCTGGTGTGTGACGAAACAGGTTCTTGCCGGGCTTTGCAACAAAGCCGCCGTTCGCAGGCGACCTATATCGATGTGAATCGTAAACACCGTGAAGATAGGAGAATTCCAATGATTGAACATCCGAATAATGCTGCCGAGGAAAAAGTATGGCTCCATTGTTACTTGCCCTTGATCCTATGCATGACTATTCTCACTTGGATTCCAGGCCCATCGGTAACGGAAGGATCAGCCGACAGTGTCCCGTACGCAATCGTCGATACGGCCCAAGTCAGGTGCTACGGCAACAATGCAGAAATGGAATATCCCAAAGCCAACGCCGACTTTTTCGGTCAGGATGCGCACTATATCGGCAATGAGCCTGCCTACAAAGACAACGGCGACGGCACAGTGACGGACCTGAACACAGGCTTGATGTGGCAGAGCGATCCCGGCGAAAAAATGACATTCAAGCAAGCCGTTGCCGGAGCCTTCAAATGCCGGCTCGCCGGCTACAAGGACTGGCGGCTGCCGACCATCAAGGAGCTGTACTCGCTCATTCTCTTTAGCGGCACCGATCCGGATCCGATGAGCCGGGACTCCTCCAGGCAGAAGCCGTTCATTGACAGGAAGTACTTCAAGTTCCAGTACGGCAACGCCGCCAGAGGCGAGCGGATCATCGATTCACAGTTTGCGACCTGTACGAAGTACGTCAGCACCACGATGCGTGGTGACCAGACCATGTTCGGCGTGAATTTTGCCGACGGTCGGATCAAAGGTTACGGTATGAGAAGTCCGCGTACGGCTACAGATAAGACATTTTATGTCCTGTACGTGCGAGGCAACACAAGCTACGGGAAAAATGACTTCAAAGACAATGGCAACGGAACAGTGACAGATAAGGCTACCAGCCTGATGTGGATGGAAGTAGACAGCGGCAGGCTCAGGGCAGGTGGAAACAAAGACGGAAAGCTCAATTGGCAGGAGGCACTTGCATGGGCTGAGAATCTGGAGTACGCAGGCTATTCGGACTGGCGGCTCCCCAACGTTAAGGAGCTCCAAAGCATCGTGGACTACACACGTTCACCTGCTACGACGAATTCAGCGGCGATCGATCCGGTCTTTCAGACGACGTCGTTTGCTGCCGAAGGCGGCCAGGAGGACTATCCCTGTTGCTGGAGCGGGACGACTCATGCCGGCCTGTCGAGGGCCAGTACCGCGGCCTACGTCGCGTTCGGAAGGTCTTTTGGCTGGATGCGGAACAGGCAGACCGGCCAGCCCCAACTGATGGACGTCCACGGCGCCGGCTCGCAACGCAGCGATCCCAAATCGGGCGACCCGTCGAGATTTCCGTATGGCCGCGGGCCGCAGGGCGACGTGATCCGAATCTACAACTTCGTCCGTTGCGTACGCGGCGGCACGGCAGAGCCGCGCACCACCGGGCCGCAAATCCAGACTAGGCAAGCGCCAGGACGCCCGCCACAGATGGGAGAACGCATGGGTCCGGATGACAGGATGCGACAAAACCCTGGCACCATGCAAAGGAGAAGACCTCAAGAGCAGCCAACAGGCGTGATTATCAACGCTGAAGGGTCCTTCAAGGGATATACCTTGTTTGCTCCCATCGATTCGACGACGACCTATCTGATCGACAATGAAGGGCGAGTTATCAACACGTGGAAAAGCGATTACAGGCCGGCGCATTCCGTCTATCTATTGGAAAACGGTCATTTGCTGCGAACGGGGGCAATGGGGCCGAAAGAAAACAGGACCTTCGGCGCCGGTGGTTCCGGTGGCCACGTGCAGGAATTCACCTGGAACGGTGAATTGGTCTGGGACTATGAATTTTCAAGCGACAAGTATCTTCTTCATCACGACATCGAATACACGCCGAACGGCAACATATTGATGATTGCCTGGGAAATAAAGGCTAGAGATGAGTTGATCGCTGCCGGACGGAATCCGGAAAAAATCGCAGACCGGGGCTTTTGGGTGGACCATGTGATAGAAGTGAAACCAACCGGAAAGACGAGCGGCGAAATCGTCTGGCAATGGCATTTGTGGGATCATGTGATCCAGGATTTCGATTCCTCCAAAGCGAACTACGGAGATGTCGCCAAACATCCCGAACTGCTCGACCTGAATTACACTGCCCGCCGTGGAAGAATAGGCGAGGATTGGAATCACACAAACTCCATCGACTACAATCCGCAATTGGATCAGATCGTGCTGAGCCTACATACGATGAGCGAGATATACGTCATCGACCATAGTACGACCACAGAAGAAGCCGCAGGACATTCAGGAGGACGTAGCGGCAAGGGTGGGGACATTCTATACCGCTGGGGTAATCCTCAGGTATACCGGGCGGGTGATTCAAGCGATCAAAAACTGTTCGCTCAGCACGATGCGACCTGGATCGAACCCGGCTTGGTTGGGGCGGGAAACATCATGATATTTAACAACGGTCAGGGGCGTTCTGATGGGCGTTACTCGTCCGTCGATGTGATCGTCCCGGCCGTCGACGAAAGCGGTCGCTACACCCTCATTTCGGATTCCGCCTATGGACCGAAAGAAGCGGATTGGATATACACCGATGAAAACAAGCCGGATTTCTTCTCACAGAATATATCCGGAGCGCAACGGCTTCCAAACGGCAACACCCTGATTTGCAGCGGAGCTGTAGGAACGATTTTTGAAATCTTGCCCGATGAGAAAATAGTCTGGAAATACGTCCATCCTGATTCCGGTCGGGGTCCTGGACCTGGAGATTCTGGCCCCGGTATGGGAATACCTCCTATGGGCGGCCCGGGCGGTCCCGATATGGGAATGCCTCCTATGGGCAGCCCGGGTGGCCCCGGTATGCGAATGCCTCCGATGGGTGGGCCGGGTATGCGTGGCCCTGGTCGCCAGCGTGGCCCAGGGATGCGCGATAGCGTGAGACGTGGATCGAATAACAGGCGTGGACCAGGGATGGATGGTCCAGGCGGTCCACCACCAATGGAGGGCCCTCCCGGTGGACCGGGACGGGGAACTCCGATTTTTAGAGCCTATCGCTATGGACCGGACTATCCGGGATTGGCGGGCAAGGACTTAGCGCCGGGAAGACCAATTGGTCAGTAGCACAAAACGGACAAGATTGTGACTGAGAGGTCCGGAGAAATAAATGCCTGTGTTTCAATAGAATAGACCAAATGTCACAACTCATCACGAGTTATCACCCTCGATGAATTGTATAATTCGGTTATTTCGGCTGCCGTGTTGCGTTTGTACACCAACTCCGCCCACGCCATGAAGAAAACGTACTTCGGTTGCGAGTCCAATTGGGCAAGAGAGGGCAGTTTCGAGCATTCGCCAATGGCCAAAGGTTTGTCGCCGGCAATGGACACCGCGTAATCATACCAGCTTTGGCGGTAACCGTCGGAATAGACATCGAAGCACAGGATATCCCAATACTCATCTCCCGGATTGTATTCGGCCCAGGTTCTGTCGATATCCTGCATATCCCACACCCAGATAAGGTTATCCAACCCTTTAACGCCGGTGAGGTAATGATGAGATATCTGGACGCCCAAAACAAGACAAATCTGGGATTTCCCATTTATCTCGGATTTCCCCTATAATCTTGCATGCTCTTGCTCAGCTGCGCCGCTGAGCCTCTTTCTCAGGGTGACACCCAACCCATCCTGATACTTGAAGGTTTCTTGGTGCAACAGGGGACTATTCGATGATTTTCCTTGACGCCAACGTCGCCAATGTGGTATAAGTGAGATTGTTGGATTCTTGTGGATTCTCATTCTTAATAGACCGCCTATTTTGGGTGTTCGTAAAAAAAGGAGGTCGTGTCAACTCGCAAGAAGTTTCTCTGGCCGGATCTGCACAGGTTTGACAACCACTTTGCTGCAGCATCTATAACGGTATTGTGAAAAGCTGGTGCTTCGGTGTGTGTGCTGAAGCACATCTATTGGTCTTTGCTTCATTTTGAGAAGGAGGATTCGCTATGACTGGGAAATTGACTTACGTATCTTTGGTCCTGGCGCTGATTCTGGCCAGCGCTGCCGGCGCCGCTGATCTCGTCGGCTTCTGGAAGTTCGACGGTGGTACGCTGGACTCTTCCGGTCTGGGTAACGAGGCGACACTCGCCGGCGACCCGGACTTCGTCGATGGCTGGCTCGGCCAGGCTGTATTCCTTGACGGAGACGACTACATAACGATGGATGGCGTCGCTGACAATGTTACGAGCAACGACGTAACCATGAGCGCCTGGGTCAAGACAACCGACCATGGGGACTGGTTTTCCGTCAATAGTGGCACCGGAGGCAACGTGGCCCTGTTTGCCACGGACAACCAGCGAGCTGCAATGTATGACGGCAGCTACCAGGGCCACTCGACCACCATTGTCACCGATGGGCAGTGGCATATGCTCACATATGTTCGGCGAGGCAACACCGGCTACATCTACGTCGACGGTGTGCTGGAAAACAGCCACGCCCCGGGCTTCGGCCTCAGCCCGGATGACCGCTGGTCGTTGGGCCAGGAATGGGATACTGATACCCCCAGTGACTTTCTGGTCGGTACTGTCGACGAGGCCCGCGTCTACAACGGCGGTTTGACCGACGCCGAGGTAATGGAATTGTTCAACGCATCGACCTCGTCAACGGCAGCATGGCGGCCACAGCCTTTGGATGGCCAGGTGGACGTTATGACGGACGAACAGTTGAGCTGGACCCCCGGTCTCGGCGCGGTTTCTCACGACATTTATCTTGGAACCAGCAAAGCCGACGTCACTTCAGGTGCCGCCGCGACATCGCAGGGAAACCAGATAACACTGAGTTTCGACCCGGGGCCGCTCTTGCCGGCAACGACCTATTATTGGCGTATCGACGAAAAGACATCCGATGGGACAGTCACGTCCGGCGACGTCTGGAGCTTTACGACGGCGGAATTCGCGGTCGTCGACGGTTTCGAGGACTACAACGATTTCCCGCCAGACGAGATATACACTACCTGGCAAGACGGATTCCAGAACCCGGAAAACGGCTCTCAGATAGGTTATCTGACGGTACCTTCTGTTGAGACTCAGATTGTATACAGCGGTAACCAGTCGATGCCGTTCTTCTACGACAACAGCACAGCGTCTTCTTCGGAAGCCGTGCGCACTTTCGCCAGTCCACGGGATTTCGTCATGAACGGACTGACTGGACTGACTCTTTGGTTCCAGGGTCAGCCGGCTGCTGTCGGCAGTGTGAGCTTTGACGCAGCGAGTCAGATCTATACATTGACAGGTTCCGGGGCCGACATTGGCGGTGTCTCTGATGAACTCCACTACGCGTTCAAGCAACTCACCGGCGGCGGCTCGGTCACAGTCAAGGTCGAGAGTCTGACCGACACGCACGCCTGGGCCAGAGCCGGTGTGATGATCCGCGAGACTCTGGATCCGGATTCGCCTCACGCGATGGTCGTGGTCACACCGACTGGCAGAGTGGCGTTTGAGTTTCGAGCCACAGCAGGCCAGGACAGTCACAGCACGCACACGGGCACAGGTACGATCACCGGCCCCCACTGGATCAGGCTGAACCGCTCGGCCAGCAACGTGTTCACGGGCGAGCATTCGTTCGATGGTGTCAACTGGGTGCCTGTGGAAAGCCCTGATCCGGCGGACCCGTCAGGTTGGACCATCACTATGAGCCAGAGTGCCTATGTTGGCCTCGTCATCAGCGCTCACGACGCCGAGGCCACGAGCGAGGCGACATTCTCTAACGTCGGGGTAATCGGCAACGCCTCTCCCGGACCATTTGCCGAGTCACGTGATGTCGGAATAGGCAGCAATGCACCCGGGCCGCTCTACCTGAGACTCGAAGATGATGCCGGTAATCCCGGGACCGTGTTCCATGAAGATGGGCCGGATGCGGTCCTCACCGTTGACTGGGATTTATGGGCTATCCCACTGGAAGATTTCCAGTCTCAGGGCGTGGATATCGTTTCGGTGAAGAAGATCACCATCGGCGTCGGGGACAAGGATAATCCACAGCCCGGCGGCCCCGGCAGACTGTTTGTTGACGATATTCAATTGGTCCGCCGCCTTCCGGCTACCGGCAGGGTCCTGTTGTTTGAAGAGGATTTCGAGGCTCTGGTCCTGGGTCCGAATGTGGACGAGGGCCTCGCCGGTGACGAAGTATGGACAAAGACGCCTCCGTTTGGCTGGATCATAGACGATAGCGGCGTACCCGGAGCCGGCGATCCGGCCAATGACGGCGTTGCCGAATGGGCCGGATGGAGTTTCGCGAACAAGCAATGGTGGGTCGAAGCAGCCGAGGATCAGGAACGTTCCCAATTCGTGCTGGCAAACGGAACCGTGGCCCTTGTCGATCCGGATGAGTGGGACGATCTACCCCGTGCTCCTGGTCTGCTCAACAGTTTCCTGAGTACACCCCAGATCGACGTTTCGACCACAGAGGCCGGTGCAGGCGCGATACAACTCAAATTCGATTCGAGTTGGCGTCGCGAAGACACCCAGACAGCCAGTGTCGTCGTTCAGTTCGACGATGGCGATCCCGTCGAGGTCCTGCGCTATGAATCCGAGGGCGCGGACACCGGCTTTGTCAAAGACGATGCAGTCAGCGAGGCTGTGACCGTTGACATAGACAGACCCGCGGCGGCCAAGAAGATGGTCGTCACTTTCGGCATGCTTGACGCCGGCAACGACTGGTGGTGGGCGATTGACAACGTGCAGATCAGCGGCATTTCCAGGGAAAGAACCATAGTCTTCGCAGAGGATTTTGAGGGCTTGGAGTTGGGTGCAAGCCTAGAGGAGAGCCCAGGCACCGAAGAAGCCTGGACGGACACGCCGCCGGCCGGTTGGATCGTCGAAGATAGTGGCGTTCCCGGAGCCGGTGATCCAGCCACCGATGGTGTGACCGAGTGGGCCGGTTGGAGCTTCGCTAACAAGGAGTTCTGGATCAATACCGATTTCCAAAGGCGCAATGAGTTTGAATTGGGACAGGGCACTGTTGCCGTAGCCGATTCGGATGAGTACGATGACGCGGATCATCCAGCGGGCAGCTACGATACCTATCTCACCACACCGGCAATTGATGTCTCCGGTTTTGAGGCCGATACGCTTCAGCTCATGTTTGATTCGAGCTGGCGTCCGGAAGTTATTCAGACCGCCAATATCACCGTCCAGTACGACGGCGGGGACCCCACGGAAGTCCTCCGATGGGAATCTCAGGCCGGATCGAATTTCTTCAAGGACGACAACTCCACCAACGAAACGATCATTGTCAATCTGGACAATCCCCCAGAGGCAGTGAGCGCCGTTCTCACTTTCGGCTACTTCAACACCTCCAATAACTGGTGGTGGGCGATTGACAATATAGAGGTCAGCGCCCTTCCCAGAGAAAGAGCCGTCGTGTTTTCAGAGGATTTCGAAGGCCTACCCTTGGGTCCGAACGTGGACGAGACTGTAGTCGGTGATGAAGTCTGGACCAAGACAGCTCCGGAAGGCTGGACTCTCGATGACAGCGGTGTGCCCGGCTTGGACGATCCGGCTGACGGTGTAACCGAGTGGGCCGGCTGGAGCTTCGCCGACAACGACTGGTGGGCCGCGGTGGATGATCAGAGACGTTCGGAGTTTGAACTGGCCATTGGCGCCATTGCGGTCGCGGACTCTGACGAATACGACGACAAGGGAAATCCAATCGGTACGTACAACGCCTTCATGAGCACTCCACCAATTGACATATCGAACCTAGAGGCCGGGACGACTGAACTTATGTTCGATTCGAGTTGGCGGCCGGAATCCTCTCAAACGGCCAACATCACCGCCTCTTATGACGGTGGCGATCCTATCGAAGTGATGCGGTGGGAATCGAATTCCAGCAGTCCGTTCTTCCACGACCACAGCACAAACGAAACGGCTACTGTCCCATTAGATAATCCTGCAGGGGCTCAGATCGTGGTCTTGACCTTCGGTTATTTTGATGCCGGCAACAACTGGTGGTGGGCTGTTGACAATGTGCTCGTCAGCGGTTATCCGAAAGCCGAAGCTGCCCCAGTCCGGATATTCTCTGAGAAGTTCGACAGTGTGACTTTGACTCCGAGCGTGGACGAAGCACCTCCGGGCAATTTCTGGACCAAGACACCGCCCGCCGGCTGGAGCATCGACGACAGTCGTATGCCGGGAGTAGGTGATCCTGCCAGTGACGGCGTGACCGATTGGGCCGGCTGGAGCTTTGCCAGCAAAGATTGGTGGGTCCAGGTTGCCGGCGACCAGGAGCGTTCGGCGTTCGATTTGGCAAGCGGAACAGTTGCCATTGCCGATCCCGACGAATGGGACGACGCGTTCCACGCAGAAGGTACGTTCAACAGCTTCCTCGATACGGCGCCGGTCGACATCTCTGCGGTAGACGCCGGCACGATCGAGTTGAAGTTCGATTCGAGCTGGCGCCCATACGCCCAGCAGACCGCTGCCGTGAGCGTTTCCTTCGACGGCGGTGACTGGGTCGATGTGTTGCTGTACGAATCGGATTCAGGTAGTGCCAACTTCAAGGCCGATACCACAAGCGAAACGGTAACCGTGCCACTGAACAACCCGGCCGGAGCGACAAGTGTTGTCATCTCGTTCGGTCTGTTTACCGCCGGTAACGACTGGTGGTGGGCGATCGACAATCTGGAAGTAACTGGTTTGGCCGGAGGCAGTGCTGTGGCCTTGCTGGTGGAGGACTTCGAAGGGCTGCCTCTGGGTCCGAGTGTCGAGGAAGCACCTGCCGGCAACTTCTGGACCGACACGCCGCCCGAAGGCTGGATCGTTGATGACAGCGGCGTTCCCGGCGCTGGTGATCCAGCTAATGACGGTGTGACCGAATGGGCCGGATGGAGTTTCGTCAGCAAGAGTTGGTGGGTCCAGGTTGCCGGTGATCAGGAACGTTCACTGTTTGACCAGGGCAATGCCGTGGTTGCTGTCGCAGATCCCGATGAGTGGGATGACCTGCCTCGTGCAGAGGGCCTGATGAACGCCTTTCTCAGTACACCTGTGATCGATGTCTCCGGGATGCAAGCCGACACACTCCAACTCAAGTTTGACTCAAGCTGGCGACAGGAAGACACTCAAACCGCCAGCATCACCGTCCAGTTTGACGGCGGAGCGCCGATCGAGATCCTGCGCTGGGAATCTGCGGGCGGTGATCCGGCATTCCTAAAACCGGATGCCACCAATGAAACAGTTACCGTAGATTTGAATAATCCCTCGGGGGCTGGAGAAATGGTCATCACGTTCGGCATGCTCGACGCCGGAAACGATTGGTGGTGGGCTATCGACAACGTGGAGGTCGTTGGTTTTCCTGTACCGTAGCACGCGTGCTCGACAACGATACAACACTGTTGCATCGCTCCGGGGCCTGTGCTGATTGATTCGGCACAGGCCCCGTTTGTTTTGGGCACTCTCGCAATTTTGGGATTTTCCTTGACGGCAAGATCGCCAATCTGGTATAAATGAACCTGTAGGGTCCTGCAGGCATTTGTTCTCACTTGACTGCCTGGGCATTCAGATTTGTGCATTGTCCTGAATCCTGCAGCAGTACTTTGTTTTTGTCGCAGACTTTAGGTGTTTCGGTATGTAGCCGAATCACAGTCATCGGTTTTACGGCTATTTATGAGGAGGACTATCATGTGCAAGAAAACGATTCCTTTGCTCGCGCTCGTTTTGATTCTGAGCCTGGCTGCTGTGGGATGGGCGGGCGCCTCCAAGCCCGTCCCGGCCGACGCTGCCGTGATTGAAGACACGTGGGCCAACCTTAGTTGGACGCCGGGAAGTGCCGCGGCCTCATTTGACGTGTACTTCGACGATAATCTCGACGATGTCAGGGATGGCACAGGCGATGCGTTCCGGGGCAACCACACGACACCCTATCTTGTCGTCGGCTTTTTCGGATTCCCCTTTCCGGACGGTCTTGTCCCCGGCACGACTTATTACTGGCGGGTCGACGAGGTACAGACTGACGGAACGATACAAACAGGACCTGTCTGGAGCTTCACTATTCTTTCAAATGAAGCCATCGATCCGGACCCCGCTGACGGTGCCCAGATCGCCGATGCAAACGATGTTACTCTCAGCTGGTCACCGGGTTTCGGGGCAAAATTGCATACGGTGTACTTCGGCGACAACTATGACGATGTCGACAACGCAACCGGAGGTGCGCCCCAGGGAGCAGCGACCTACAGCGCCGGCGCACTCGAATTGGAGAAGGTCTACTACTGGCGAGTAGACGAGTTTGATGCGACAGCGACCTATAAAGGCCACGTCTGGAGTTTCACGACTCCGGGCGCTGTCGGGAATCCGCAGCCACCGAATGATGCCACAGATGTGCAGATGAACAAGATTCTGAGCTGGATGCCGGCCGACAGTGCTGCGTCGCACGAACTCTACTTCGGCACGGACAAAGAAACCGTGCGCACCGCCAGCACCGGTTCGCCCGAGTACGTAGGTCACAAGACACTGGGCGCTGAGAGTTATGATCCGGGTCTCCTTGAGCCGGACGCGGTGTACTACTGGCGTGCAGATGAAGTCGATAGTCAGGGTAATGTGTCGAAAGGTCCCCTCTGGAGCTTTGCAACGGGTGACATCCTTGTCGTCGACGATTTGGAGTCCTACGATGACGTGGATCCGCCCCCCGGTGAACCTGGGGTCAACAGGATATTCGACAAGTGGATAGATGGCTTTGGAATCACGACAAACGGAGCCCTCGTTGGCAATGACCTGCCTCCCTATGCCGAGACGAAGATTGTCCGTAGCGGTTTGCAGTCCATGCCGCTGCTTTACCAGAACACAGACGGCGTAACGTATTCGGAGGCGGAGCTAACGTTGAGCGATTTGCGTGACTGGACGGTGAAAGATGTGAACACACTGACGCTTTCGTTTTGGGGCAAGCCGTCTAACGATGCTGAGCCGATGTACGTCACCCTAAACGGTAGTCCTCCGATCTATCGCGAAAATCCAAACGCATCGCAGATACCCATCTGGACGGTGTGGAATATCAACTTGCAGTTGTTCGCAGACCTGGGAGTAGACCTTACCAATGTCAACAAGATCGCCATTGGCTTCGGTGATAAGAATAATCCGCAAGGCGGTACAGGGACGGTGTATTTCGATGACATTCGATTGGGTACTACTGCACATCCTGTCATAAGACGACCTCTGCCGTTCCAGGAAGATTTCGAGAGTTTGGTCTTAGGTACGAGCCCGGAGGAGTCCGCGGGCACTAAAGGGGTCTGGACGGACACGCCGCCGGAAGGATGGTTTATTGACGAAAGTGGCGTTCCCGGCATAGGGGATCCGGCAATTGACGGTGTTACCGACTGGGCCGGCTGGGCGATCACAGACAAGGAGTGGTGGACCGCTGTGGCTGGCGACCAGAGGCGTTCGGAATTCACGTTAGGGCAGGGTGCTGTTGCTGTGGCCGATCCGGATGAGTGGGATGATTCGGCGCACCCGGATGGATATAGTGTCTCCGCGGATCCCTACGACACGTGGTTCAGTACGCCGCCGATTGATGTCTCGGGTGCTGCGGCCGGCACGGTTCAGCTCACGTTCGATTCGAGCTGGCGGCCGGAGTTCGATGGCGACTATCACCAGACGGCCAACATAACCGCTTTCTACAACGACCAAGAGCCTATCGAGATACTCCTGTGGGAATCCGATGGCACCAGTCCGAACTTCAAGGACGACAACTCAACCAATGAGACTATTACTGTCAATTTGGAGAATCCCCCGGGGGCCACAAGTTTGGTTTTAACGTTCGGTTTGTTCGAGGCCGGCAACGACTGGTGGTGGGCTATTGACAACATAAAAGTCAGCGGCGTTGCCAAATAGAAAGGCTTCGTCCTTTCCCAGAGATGCACCAGTACGGGGCCTATGCCGGTTGATTCGGCATAGGCCCCTCTTATTGCTGGGCCGATTCCGCGGTTATGCGAATGTTCAGACACACAAAGGATTGTGTGGGCCTTCCGCAAGGCGGCAATTCACTAGGCTCTGTCTGAAAACTCCGTCGTCGGCCCGAGAGCGAGCGGTTTTTCGCCTGGCAAAGACGGCGAAGCAAGCGATATTGGTTTTATCGTCGATGCAGCCGGATGCAGTCAGGCGGAAAATAAGCCGCTCGAAGCCAGATCGAGTTTCCCGACTGAGCCTAACCCCCTCTGAAAATGCCTGGCGGCAGGTCGGCAAGTCGGGTATCATTGCGGCTGCAGCGCTCGGGTGTATAGCCGGGCTTAGTTTCTCAAAGAAATCCAGGCTTTGGAAAGGATTTGGCTCATGTACCGGACTTTTCTGATTGTTGTCGCCGCGAGTCTTGCCCTGTCGCCTGTCGCACTTGCCGAGGCCAACTGGCCGCAATTTCATGGGCCTTCGGCCGGCGTCGCCGAGGACAGTGTTCTGCCGTCTGCGTGGAGCACGACCGAGAACGTTGCCTGGACGCTCGGCATCCCGGGCCGGGCATGGTCCTCGCCCATCGTCTGGGGCAATCGGATATTTGTCACCTCGGCGATAGGCGGACGCGACGCCGAGAAGCCCAAGAAGGGGCTGTACTTTGGAGGCAACCGGGACAAACCATCCGACAAGACCCATCTGTGGATGGTCTATTGCATCGACTTCAACAGCGGCAAGATCCTCTGGGAGAGACTCGCCCACCAGGCGGTGCCCAAGCGTTCTTTGCATATCAAGAACACATACGCGTCCGAGACCCCCGTCACCGACGGGGAGCGTGTGTTTGTCTATTTCGGCAACATCGGCCTCTTTTGTTACGACATGGACGGCAAGCAGTTGTGGACAAAGGAATTCGGCAGCTTTAAGACCCGCTACAACTGGGGGACGGCCGCATCGCCCGCGCTGTACAAGGACTGGCTCTTCATAGTGAACGACAACGACGAGCAGTCTTTTGCCGTTGCGCTGGGCAAGATGAAAGGAACGCAGATGTGGCGCGTCGACCGCGACGAAAAGAGCAACTGGGCGACACCGTATATCTGGGAGAACGAGAAAGGCACCGAGCTGATAACATGCGGAACGGGTAAAATCCGGTCGTACGATCTGGAAGGCAACCTCCTGTGGGAATTGGGCGGCATGTCAAATATCGTTATTCCCACCCCCTTTGCAAAGCACGGCCTGCTCTATATCAGCTCGGGCTACGTCGGTGACAAGAAACGCCCCATATTCGCAATCCGACCGGGTGCACGGGGTGACATCACACTCGAAGAAGACCAGAGCAGCAGTGAGTTCATAGCGTGGTGCCAGAGGCAGGCAGGCCCGTACAATCCCTCGCCTATCGTCTACGGCGACTACCTGTACGTCCTCTACGACCGGGGCACGCTGAGCTGTTACGATGCCCGGACGGGCGGCGAAGTCTACAGCGGACAAAAAATCGCTCTCGAAGCCAGGGCCTTCACCTCTTCACCACTGGCCAACAACGGCAGAATATTCTGTCTCAGCGAAGACGGCGATACCTTCGTCATCCAGGCCGGCCCCGAATTCAAGGTGCTGGCCACAAACAGGCTGGACGAAATGTGCATGGCGACTCCGGCAGCCCTGCGAGGCAGCCTGATCATCCGTACGATGTCGAAATTGTATCGAGTTAACGCCCGTGCGGATGATGCATCCACCGTCCGGCCCTAGGCGGCAAGGCACGAGAGGCAAGGTCCCACTTGAGCCGCCGGGCGAGAGATTCGACTATTGGCCTGTGATACATGAAGCGGGACAAAAGAAATGGGATATCACGACAACATATTTGGACGGACGTTGATCGGGGTCTTTCTGCTGACCTGTCTGATAGCAGTCGATCGTCATACCGGCAAGATCGTCTGGAAGACACCTCAGCCATCAGGTACGAAGCCGCTGGGAGCAACCAGTTACGCTACGCCTGTAATATAGGGCGACAAGGTAGTCATCCTTTGGTCAGAAGAACTGAGGAGATAGTGCAGCAAGAGCAGCATTGAACTCACAGCGTCGCACTATGAGCGAGGTGGCCCGTACAATCCTACGCCTATCGTTCTTGGCGAATACATGTGCGTTCTCTACGATATGGGCCTCTTCAGTGGTTCGCCACTGTCGCGAGCCGGAAGCAGCGGCCAACCTTCTCTTGATCGGCCGCCGCAGGATTCGGTGTAAGTTCCAATGTCGGCTGGCACTGCCGTCATTACTTGACCTTGCCAGTGGCGGCCCATTCGACGCCGCGGGCGATTAGCTTCTGGACGTTGGGGGTCATCAGGGCCTTGCGGTCGTGACCGTAGGCGTTGTAGATCACGCGTCCCTTGCCGTATCCTGAGGTGAAGACCAATGGCTCGGTATTGTTGCTCCAATCGGATTCGGCCGATACCAGAACGTTTATTTTGCCGTCGCCCTGGAGCTTGGCGTACAGCTCATCGTCGGTGTCGAAGTCGCTCAGCCCTTTGGTGACTGGATGTTCGGTGTTTACGATGTTGGACTTGAAGACCGATCGCGGGCCGTGGCCGGAGGTGCGCATTACCCACTTGCGACCGCAGAGCTTGCCGAATTCTTCCCACTTGGGAAACGAGGCGCTGGCCAGGTGCTGGACGAAGAAACCTTTTCCGGCCTTGACGTAGTTCAGTAGGTTCTCCTGCGCCTGGGCGGGAATCATCGACGGCGTATAAATCAGGAAAGCGATCACGTCGTACGCATCGAGCGCGGTTGCCGATTCGAGGATATGTGGATCTTCGCACACCTTGACTTCGAATCTACCCGTATTTACCAGAATTTCCCGCGTGGTCTCGGACATTTCCCGCCAGGGATGTACACCTACGTCGGCTCCGGTAATGAGCAACACGTTGATCTTGGTGGGTTTCTGGGCCCCATCGACTGTGCCACAAAAAACCGGCACCATGACACAAACCAACACTAAAGCAAGAACTAAGCGCCTCATCTCTTTTCTCCTTTCTTCTCAACAATCCAATGGTCAGAACCCATCGTGGATCATCCACGCGGCTCACGTGCAAACAAGAGTTCAACCAATAATACCAAACTCGCTCCCGCATGCAAGAAGTATCGGCACAGGTATTATCTTTAGAAACAAGTGCGATTCGGCAAGGACCGATCCGGCTGCCGCTTGTTGATCTGCAAGCAGGGATGACAATGCCTGCGGCTATCCGGGTGCGGCGGCCTGTCGTTCGGCTCGAAAGACATCGAAGGGCGGGCCGTACTGCCTCAGGTAACAAAGCGAGTAGGATCGTTCAAATACAAGAACCGGCAGCATCGCTACCGTGCCAATATATGGAAGCATGAAGAAACAGCAAGCACAACCACAGGTAAGGCAGACCGAGGCCAGCACAAGGACGCCGACAACAAATCCTATCACTATCTGGAACAGAAGGTACAGGAAGAATCGCATCTTGTTCACCGAGAGCACCGTAAGAAATTGGCGCCATGCGGCGGTGCAACTGACAGTTTGCAGGAACATGATCGGAACCACAAAGTCCGTCGTGAATTTCTGGACGATGAGCAGCGGGATCGAAATCACAAATATCCCGAGAATCACAGCGACGACAGTCAGGACGGCGGTTATTGCAGCCCCTCTGGTCGCCGCCTCAGCAAGAAACGAGTAGCCGGCCAGCAGTCCCGCTGCAACAATGATAAATCCAATCAGCCCCAGTACGATTCTGAACACAAACAGGCTGTCGCCGTGTTGGCTGAACCTGCGCCAGGGAACCACGACCTCGCCTTTGTTCTCAACCACACAATGGAGAAACATGAATCGGCCCCGGCTGCTCAACCACGTAAATAGCAACCACAATCCAACCATGATTGTCAGCACCAGGATCGCCACCGGGATAATCCAAACCAGATTTGCCTCCACGAACTCTCGCGCGGCAGCCAGGCCTTCTCGCGCCTCTTGCACAACACCCTCCAAGCTATAGCCGCCTCTGCGAAAACTTCTGCCACCCTGGCCGCCCCCTCTCGATCCACCGCCGCCGCCTTCCTGTTTACCCAATTGGGCCAACCACGCGCAGAATCCGATAACAAACCATTTGCCCAGATCGAAGGGCCTGAAAAGAACCGTTTTCACCCGCTCGATGGCGGGAGCCAATGGTTCAACCACACTGACATAAGGCTGTTCGCCGTTCATTGGACAAGTCCTCCGAGATAGACAAACCAGTTAATCAAGAGTGCTCCCGCCAGCACCGCAGCCAGGTAAATGCCGGTGAGTCTGAGCTTTCTGTTTTCCGTGTGTGTTGCCAACAGGGCATTGATTCTATACGGAATTTGCAGACAGACAAATACAAAAAACGCCGGGCCTAAAGAATGAAATTGTGCCGCTTTCGAAAAGTCGCCTTTGGCGATTGAAGAAAACGAGCGTGTCAGACCACAGAGCGCACACTTGATGCCGAAATTCTGATACAGAGCACAGCCCACGGGCCACTCGATCCCGAGCAGACGAAGTCCGTCACCGCGATGGCTCAGGAGGAATGATCCAAGCATAACGAGTATGCACAAGGCCAACACTGCGATGTGGCACGCCTTCGCCCGGCCCAGCGAGGGCCGCCGCCGCAGTACGGTGTTGCTCAAGACACTTATGCAATATTCAGCCATTCTACCGCGTCCGTTAGCGCCGGCGCACCAGATAGCGTCGACGGATTATGTGCCCAATTGCCTCAACTGGCGAAGCTCCCTTCGTACGGGCCAGTCGCCAAAAGCCAGCACGAAAATCATTAATATGTTTACTATCGGCACGAGCATCAGCAGGCCAAGGGTCCAGGAGTGACCCGTTTTGTGGAAGATCATGCAGGCGATCAGCAACTTCAGTGGGACGATCACCAACAAGGCCAATACGATTATCCCAATCAGAAATACGGGAACTGCCTCGACTCCACCGGACGAGCTAAAGACAGAGTCCATGTTTATTCCCTTTCAAATGCCCCAATTTATCGAGCTATGTCATTTCACATCAGGCTAACCCACAGCCGCCAAGGACGCCAGCCCTCATCTATCTTCCACCAAACCACCCCGAACGCCACGTATACTGGTGCCTTTAACAGTAATGACGCATGACTGACCGAAAAATTTCAGCCTTTCTCGCATTTTCGATGTGGGCGATGATCCCCGGCACGCCGGCATTCTCCGCTGTGGGATTGTGAAATTGGGTTTGTTCTTTCGGGTTCTGAAAGCACGCATATTCTTGTAACCCAGGAATTTGTATCCGCCGCTATTGGCGGACTGATTAACGATTGCAGGGATTTGCCCGCGATAGTATGATACACAGCAACAAGGCCTGCACAATTCATGCCCAGGCGCAAGACAACCGCTCAATATGTGGGAGGAAATAGAATGAGAGGTGCTTCTGTCAATCGAGCCGTGCTTGGCATTCTGCTGATCTGGCAACTTTCTGTCTGTCTGGCCGCAGAACACCCAGACACCAATCAAAGCACCAAATACCTCGATGCTGTCCGAGAATTTGCCGACAACGTCCTCAAATACGGCCGGGATACCTATGGGCCGAAGCACACGCCGTTGTTTGTCGACGGCCTGAACATCCATACGCATGAGCCGGTGAAGTGGATAAGCCCAAAGGGTGATGTGTTTAAAGCAACTGAGACTGAGGAGTGGATTCTGTCCAACTTTGCTTCTCAGCAGACTCTGCTGCGGACACTTGATGGACTATCTGCGATTACGGGAGATCCGAAGTACCTTGATGCAGCCATACAGACAATCAAATATGCCTTTGAAAACTTGATGGATCATAATGGATTATTTTATTGGGGAGACATAGCGGCCTACAATGTCCTGGGAGATGAAGTATGGAGAGCATCGCGTGGACATACACTCAAGGTGCATTATCCGTACTATGAATTGATGTGGCAGGTAAATCCGGAAGAAACGAGGCGATTCATCGAAGCCTACTGGTCCGCGCACGTCATCGACTGGTCCAATCTTGATTTTAACCGTGGTTCCGGCGACAGGGATACTGTTTTACAAGAACCGTGGAATCATGAATATATGGGTGGGTCTGTGTTCTTCAAGGGCAAGGGCGGGTATGGATTCTTCCATACCGGCACAAGCCTTGCCCATGCCGCCACAACACTGTATCGACTCTCGGATCAGGAGCAACCGCTCGTTTGGAGTGAGCGGCTTATGCAACGGTTTGTAGATACACGACACCCTAATACTGGCATCAGTGCTCATACCTACAATACACCACAGCGTATGTTTACGAATCATAACATGGCGGAACACTTCCGTAATCCTTATACAACTGTATTCCCGTTTCATCCCTTCGAGGGGAAAAGAAAGGGTCAGCTGATGTACTTCGGTGAGAATTGGCAACCTCTTCCATGGATCAGTCTGTTGTTGACAGGCGATATGCTTGGTGAACACGGAGAAGAGTTTACCCAATGGGCCTTAGAAGAGCTTACTGCATGGGGCAAGGCTTCTTACCGTAAAAGAGATAACGCGTTTGTTCCTATACTTACCGATGGAACGAATATCGAGGGCGTTGTGCTTGAAGACGAATGTGCATTAGGCTTTAAGGGAGACATTGCAAAAACTCTCTTTGCGGGGCCGGAATACTTCTGGGCTTATGCTACTGCGTATCGGGTAACCGGCGATGCGTTTATGTGGCAGATGATAAGAGACATCTGTGCGGGAAATGAATTTGGGGATATTGGAGAAAATCCAGGGAAAACCCCGGAATTAGAGATAGATACAATTTGTTCCGATGTTTATGGTCTTCTGGGTTTTCTGAATTTGTATAACAAAACACACAGGAATGAGTTCCTGCGCATAGCCCGGCATATTGCTGACAATATTGTAAAAACCAAATTCCACAAAGGATTCTTTGTTTTAAGTAAAGAACATATCTATGCGAGATTTGGTTGCCTTGAGCCATTAGCTCTGTTGCATTTAGCTGAGGTTGTTGATTCTGGCAAATCCTCAATACCTCAAATCTTGCCAGAGTGTCCGATCTTTATTCCTCCCTATCGATACAAACAAATAGGATCCGATCGTTGGCATATCTATAGGCTTACAAACTCACCGGAGGTTCCCTGGTCGCTTCAGGAGGCAGCGCACATTGGCAACATCAACCAGGTAAAAGCATTGCTTGAAATTGGCACCAATGTCGATAGCGTGGACGATTCTTTTAGAATGACCGCTCTTCAGCGAGCAGCTATGCGTGGTCATAAGGAAATTGTTGAATGGCTTCTTGCCAAAGGTGCATATCCTGACTTTCATGAAGGTTGGCCTGGCGGAACGGCCCTCGATTTCGCAGCGGAGAACGGACATAAGGAGATAGTCGAACTGCTTATATCTGAGGGAGCTAATCTCAATACAAGAAGAGGATATCCTGCCGGTGATACACCTATACATTCTGCTGCGAGGGCTGGTCACAAAGATATTGTAGAGCTGCTCATCGCCAAGGGTGCCGATGTTGATGCCAAGAACAGCAGCGGACAAACGCCAATTGACCTGGCGGTGCGTGAAGGTCGCAAAGAAATCGTGGATTTGCTTCAAGCCAAAGCAGCAGAGACTTCCATCCACGGGGCTGCCAGCCAGGGGGCCTTGGCCAAGGTAAAGGCATTTCTTGCAAAAGGTGTTGATGTCAATGCAAAAGATGACCAGGGTATGACGTCCTTGCACGTAGCTGCCCAAGGGGGCCATAAGGAGGTAGTGGAATTCCTGCTTTCAAGAGATGCTGATGTCAATGTCCAGAACAAGGCCGGTGATACACCGCTGCATTGTGCAACCCAGCCCAGAGGTATCGGTGTAGAAATCACCCAGGTGCTCATCGCCAAGGGAGCAGACATCGATGCGAAGAACAACAATGGGAAAACGCCGCTGGATATTGCTGTGAGTCTGAACCGCCCGGCGATAGCTAAACTGCTTATCGAAAAAGGTGCTGCTGTCTTCAATATTCACACGGCTGCATTTGCTGGAAATCTTGAAAAAGTGCGGAGCTTTATAGAGGCGGGTACCGATGTAGATGCAAAAGATGAGAGTGGCATGACCCCTCTGCTTAGGGCCGTCTCCGGTGAACACGCTGCTGTAGCCAAGTTCCTTGTCGACAACAGAGCGGACGTGAATACAGGCGACAAGTGGGGTTATGTACCCCTCGTTTACGCATTGTGGAATATGGACTCTGAGACAGTGAAGTTACTCATCGACAAAGGAGCCGATACAAATGCAAAGGATACGCCATCGGGCTACACATCACTTCATTGGGCCATCATGATGGACAGCAAGGAACTGACCGAGCTGGTTCTTGCCGCAGGGGTCGATGTGAAGGCCAAGAGCAAGGCAGGTGAGACTCCCCTTGATGTTGCAGCTTACGGTGTTTCACCTGCTATAGGAGAACTGCTTGTAGCGAAAGGAGCCGAAGTCTCTTCTCTTCATGCTGCAGCCTTTGTGGGAGACCTGGCTAAGGTAAAGGCTTTCATCGATGAAGGTGTTGAGGTCAACAAGAAGAACGAGATGGGTGGTACGGCTCTGCACTCTGCGGCCGTAGGCGGTCACAAAGAGGTTGCAGAGTTCTTGATCGACAACGGATCTGATGTTGACGCACAGATGAGAGGGGGCCTGACACCGTTGCACATGGCGGCAGAGGCAGGCCATTTGGATGTTGCTGAGCTGCTCCTTAGCAGAGGTGCTGACATTAATGTGAAGGACAAGAGAGGGCGTACTCCTCTGGATTTGGCACAAAAGGCGGAGCACAAGGAGATGGTCGACCTGCTGCTAAAGCAGATGCTGGTTCACAATGTTGCGGTTACTAAGATATCTGCCGCTCCAAGCTGTGTTCAGGGAGAGACTGTGTCCATCGTCGTCACCCTGGACAATCGGGGGGACTGTGTTGAGTCCCGTGCAGTCAAGCTGGTGGATGCCACTGATGATAGGGAAATCGCACGTCAATCGGCAACGATACACTCAAAGCATTGGGCGGCATCGGAAGCTGATCTGACTCTTACCGGTGAGACAGGCACGACCGGATCGTTTGGTAACTGGTGCTGGGCTGATGGGGATGTCAACGGCGACGGGTTTAACGACCTTCTTATTACTGCCCCTAATTATCCTGTCAATGTTGACCCTAAAGACGGCAGAGCCTATCTGTATTACGGGGGAACCAAGATGAGTTCTGCTGGTGCTGATAAGATTCTTGACCCCGAAAATGCCGGAGATTGGCTTGGCGATAATAACGGAATGTTCGCTGATATCAATAATGACAATTATGATGATATTATCATCGGTGCACGGTATTTTGGCAGTGGAGATGAAGGGCGGGTATATGTCTACTACGGGGGCGTAGACATGGACCTTACTCCGGACATCTACCTCGATCTTCCGTCGGGAGAAGGAACAAACGCTACTCTTGGCCGCGGTGGTCTCTCAGCAGGAGATCTTAACAACGATGGCTATATGGACGTGGTAGCCTCCGCCGTACGCTATCCCAACGGGACTACTAAGGGCCGGGTCTATCTGTGGTATGGGCCTCTTGCGTCAGATACGACTGTTGATAAGATATTTAGCAGCGAAGCTGGTAGCCATGCGTTTGGGGCTATATTGAGTGCACGGGGGGATGTAAATGGAGATAATTGCGATGATCTCCTGATAGCACATCGGTATTATCCTAACAATACCGGCGTTGGCCGTGCATACCTTTATTGGGGTGCAAAAGGAACTGCCATGGACACTACTGCTGATGTGATATTTGACTGTCCCGATAGCGGTGCTAATGAATTCGGTTCATCGGCTGACCTATTCGACATTGATAATGATGGCTGTGCTGAAGTGATTATCGGGGCCCGTCGCTGGCCCGGTGATCGTTCCTCGGTCGGCCGAGTCTATGTGTATTGGGGTAAGACCAGCGGCTTTGATGCCACTGTCGGTCTGACCATTACCGGCGAAGCTGCGGGGACTTCGTTAGGAGGAGACTTTGTTCATGGCGGATACGCTGATGATGACCAGTATGGAGATCTTATCATCACAGCCTATGACTACCCAAATTCTAAGAGGCAAAGCCGGGCCTATCTCTATTACGGAAGTACGCAGGGAGAAATGGACACGACCTGTGACCGTACCTTTACCGGAGAAGCTGCCGGATTTGATGCTTACAGAGCGGCTCTCAGCGATTTAAATAACGATGGTTATGGTGATGTTGTTTTAGCCGGTGCCGGTTATCCGAGTTTGCAGGGTAGAGGTCGGTGCTTAGTCTGGTACGGCCCATTTAACGACAGAACCGACATCACCTTCAACTGGGACACCACCCGTGCCACCCCGGGCAAGCACACGCTACGGGTTACGATAGACCCGGTAGCAGGCGAAGAGGATACGGCGGACAACACGGCGACTGTGACGGTTGAGGTCAAAGAGCCTTCTAAATGAAGATCATGACCCACATGGCCGGCCTTCGTGAAGACCACCTGCAAAAATTGCACGCCAACTTCAAAGGGAATATCCGCATTTCTGAAGAATGTGTGAGGCTTCAGAAAACTGTGAACACAATAGAATCCATCAAATGCCCGTAAACACAACGATCAAAAGTGTAAATGAAAAGTGTAGTCCTATTCTCGGCGGCTGTCGTTAACTATCCCCGACCCGACCCGCGACAGCTGGGAGGTGGTTTGAATGAGAGGGCCGGAGCCCTGGATGGCCGATGGGCGTTTTCGTCTCAATTGCAGGAACTTCTACTTGGCGGTATAATGCTGACCACAAGTCTTGCTTGACAACTGTGCTGACGAAAAACCTATTTCAATATGCGAGAGGATGTAATATGAGAGGACGATGTGGACATCAAGCAGTGCTTGGAATATTGTTAGTTTGGCTAGCTTCTGCCTGCCTCGGAACGGAAATCCCGGATGCAAACGAGAGTAGTAAGTACCTCAACGCCGTGCGGGAGTTTGCCGACAACGTGCTCAAGTACGGTCGGGATACCTATGGGCCTAAGCATACACCATTGTTTGTGGATGGCCTGAACATCCACACTCACGAGCCGGTGAAGTGGATAAGCCCCAAAGGCGATTTGTCGAAGACCACTGAGACTGAAGAGTGGATTCTTTCTAATTTGGCCCTGCAGCAGAATCTTTTCCGCATCCTGGACAGCCTTACTGCCATAACGGGTGATCCCCAATACCGGCAGGCCGCAAAGGAAGCCATTAAGTACGCATTCGAGAATCTGCGCAGCCCTAATGGATTGTTTTATTGGGGTGAAGTTAACGCGTATGATGCAGGAGGTGATACGGAAGTGTTCCGTCGTAACTATCGTGACAGGTGCTCATTTAAGGCTATCTATCCCCATTATCAACTCATGTGGGAGGTAGATCCGAATGCAACTGAGGAGTTTATTGAGACGTTATGGGCGGCCCACATTCTTGATTGGTCGAATCTGGATATGGACAGGATTGCTCCACTCGACAAGCTACAGGTCACAAAAGGCTGGGAGCACGAGTATGAAGGCGGGCCAGTGTATTTCAAGAGCACGGGGATGTCTTTCTGCACCACAGGAGGCGACCTTTGCTATGCTGCTTGCATGCTGTCTAAACTGTCCGGCAAAAATGAACCACTTATTTGGGGTAAGCGGATTGCTCACAGGTATGTAGAAACTCGGGATCTAAGGACAGGTTTTAGTGATTATGCTTACACTGGGGAAAGAAATGCGTTTCCTTTCGCTGAAGATTTTGATGGTCATACTATCCGTCCAGTTATGGTTGATTTTGGAGGCGGTGATCCAGCAAATCGTCGGCTTTTCCTTCCTATATATATGTTAAGTCCGGGTCTAATAGGCAACTATGCTTGTTTACAGACGGTGTGGTATTTCTTGGCTAGTGAGTTATTGGGAGATGAAGGTAATGAGTTTAAGCAGTGGGCTTTAGAGGAATTAACGGCTAGAGGAAAAGTCGCCTATCGAAGAGAAGATAATTCTTGGGTTCCGATGCTTGCTGATGGCACCAAACTAGAAGGGTATGTGTGCGAAAAGGATATGCTTGGTTTTGCTCGCAAGGGAAGCGTTATTAAAGCTTGGCAGGTAGATCTGACAGATTTCTGGGCGTATGCGCTCGGTTATCGTGTGACGAGTGATATGTTTTTATGGGAAATGGCTAGAAATATTGTAAGAGGGAATTCCCTTGGGGATATTGGAGCGCATCCTGAAGGAGAGGCTTTGCTTGATATGTCAACGGATTGCCACAACGCACATGCCCTTTTAGGTTTCTTGTGTTTATATGAGAGGACGCAACAGAAAGCACTTTTGGATATGGCCAAGAAGATAGGCGATAATATCTTAGCTCACAAGTTCTACAAAGGCTTCTTTGTGGCAAGCAATAAACATATCTATGCCAGATTTGATGTCGTCGAATCACTAAGTCTGTTACATCTTTTTGTTGCTGTTCACCCAGACTATCCAAAGCCTCCATTGGTTTGGCCGAGCGACCCTCGCTTTTCGGCTAACTATCGCTACAAAACGCCGGTTTATGATGTTTCTGTAATATATACCTTGACAGACTCAGATGCCCCCCCCATTTCACTCGATGAAGCCGCAGCTATAGGCAACGCTAGCTTGGTTAAATCACTCATTGCGGAAGGAGCCGACATAAATAATGTAGAAACCGATGATTTTGTCACTCCTTTGCATAGGGCGGTTGAGAACGGCAACGAGGAGGTTGTTAGATTGCTCTTGTCCGAAGGAGCCAATGTTCACGCTATTGCAGCATTTGAAGGGCGAGAATTAACCCCCTTTCATATTGCTGTCGAAAAAGGCTACAACGGAATAACTGAATTGCTTATAGCCGCCGGTGCTAATGTTAATGCTCAGGATCAAGCCGGCAGTACACCATTACACATTGCCGTAAGAATAGCTCGCAAAGATATTGTTGAAGTGCTTATCAATAAAGGTGCCGACGTCAATGCCAAGAATGGCCAGGGGAGGACATCAATCGATATTGCTATGCGTAATGGTCGTATGGATATTGCTTCAGTGTTGATTGATAATGGTGCAGAAGTGTCTATCCATACTGCTGCTCAGGATGGGGACCAAGAAAAAGTCAAATCAATCCTGGCTCAAGGTATTGATGTTGACGTAAAGGATGACAGCGGTCAAACGGCGTTGCACATCGCGGCTCAAAATAAACACCAAGACATCGTTGAATTGCTTTTATCCAAGGGGGCCGACGTCCATGCCAAAGAGAAGAATGGCTACACGCCGTTGTTCTACGGCATTTGGAGCAATGACGCGAACATGGTTAGCCTGCTCGTGGACAAAGGGGCTGATGTCAACTGCACACCTCCGGAAGGTTACCCGCCCCTACACTTTGCCGTCTGGTATGAGAATCTGGACATAGCGAAGATTCTCATGGATCACGGAGCCAAGTGCGACGTCAAGGACGGCTGGACCGCCTTTCGCTATGCCGCCGACGCCTCCAACCGAGACATGATCAATTTGTTTGTCAGCAAGGGTACAGATGTCTCCGACATATACAGAGCCGCTTGTGTCGGTGACCTGGATCGGGTAAAGAACCTCATTGAACAAGGTGTTGCCGTCGACGCCAATGACGAATTGGGCTGGACGCCTCTCTATTGGGCGGCCTCGATGGGCCAGGAAGAGGTTGGGGAATTCCTTCTCAGCAAGGGCGCGAGGGCGGATGTCAAGACCCAGGATGGGAGTACGCCGCTACACCAGGCTTCTTACTCGGGAGCCCTCCATCTGGCGGAGCTACTGATTTCCAAAGGCGCTGAGGTAAACGCCAAGAATAAGCAAGGAAATACACCGCTTCACAACGCCGCCGCCGGAGGCCACTCTCAGGTGGGAGAACTGCTCATCGCCAAGGGCGCAGACGTCAATGCCAAGGCACAGAACAACTGGACACCCTTGCATCGGGCAGCACTAACTGGTCACAAGGAAATGATAGAAGTACTAATCGCACACGGCGCGGATGTGAGTGTGAAAGACAGCCGTGGTCGAACTGCGTTGGATTTGGCCAAGCAAAGGGGACATACTGAGATCGTCGAACTGCTCCTTAATAACAAATCTGCTATTAGCAGTGCTCTTTACGGTGCTGTGAAAAATGGGGATAAACAATTTGTCAAAGAGCTACTTGACCGTAGTACTGATATCAATGCTGTTGACGAATATGGCTTAACTTTTCTGCATCATGCCGTCGCCGCGGGGCAGAAAGAAATCGCTGCTATTTTGCTTGAGCATAACGCGTCAGTTAATATTAAAGATAAGGCGGGACGTACGCCGCTTCATTATGCTGCAGAAGCAACCTATATGCCAAATGACCCTCAGGATTGGTCTGTCGATATGATTCGGCTTCTAATAGATAAGGGTGCCGATATTAATATTCAAGATAATATTGGATTTACGCCTTTACATTATGCAGCACGTTATTACAAACATTACTTGATTCAAGTCCTGGTAGAGAAGGGTGCTCGTATTGATATTGTTGATAATCGTGGTCGTACACCCTATGAGGTAATGATAACAACAGTCGAGCATCTTGAAGTATATATGGGTTCTACAAATGCTGTTACACACCGAAATCTCAGAAATGAGTTGAAAGAAGCCTCAAAATTATTACTCAAAAAAGATTGTACGTATGTAGTTGCACCTTATGGAAAGGACAATAATCCTGGATCAAAAGAGAATCCTTTGGGATCTATATCTGCTGCAGTCAAATTAGCCAACCCAGGTGACGTCATTGTGGTACGCGGGGGAAGTTATGTTTTCTCACGTACTCTTCATCTCGACAAGTCAGGAGAGCCAGGAGATCCTATTCATTTAGTTGCTTATCCTGGGGAAATACCAGTACTTGATTTTTCTGAAGCAAAAGGAGGTTCTGTATATGTTGCCGGGGCATATTGGCATATCAAAGGTTTGGCGATTACTCATACTATGAGTCCGGTGCAGATACACGGTAGTGAAGCACACCATAACATATTGGAACAAGTGAATGCCTTTGATAATGAAATGGCAGGAATGTGTATTAATGCCGATGGGGCAGCATATAATATCCTTTTAAACTGCGATGCCTATCGTAATTATAATTTTGTGTCATGTGGCGAAGGTGGTGATGGTTTTATCGTGGCTTGGTCTGTTGGTCCAGGTAATGTCTTGATAGGAAACAGGTCATGGAATAATGCTGATGATGGTTATGATCTCTGGTTCTCAAACGAGGCTGTGCGACTTGAGAGATGTTATTCCTTGCGAAACGGTGAAAACATCTGGAATCATCCCTTCTGGAAAGGAAATGGCAATGGATTTAAACTTGGCAGGGGGGAAGGAAGGCATATTTTAATAAATTGCATAGCATGGGGTCATTCGGCTTCTGGATTTGATTTAAATAATAACTCTGAAGGCGTGACTCTCCGTAATTGCACAGGATGGGATAACCTTAATAATTATTATTTTATGTATGGGGGTAATTTTGAAGGAAATATCTTACGTAATAATTTATCATATGGAGGGCGTGATTCTCTTAAAGAATCAGTTGATAATCAGTTTAACAGCTGGGATTCCGGGCCGGGTCTTGTATTGACCAACGATGATTTTGTAAGCTTGGATGACAGCATGATGTCTGCGCCGCGTAATCCTGGCGGCAGCATCCCTCAGAATGGCTTTCTTAAGCTTGCTTCGGGCAGTGCCGCTATTGACAAAGGAATTGATGTCGGCATGCCCTTTGTGGGCGTAAAGCCTGACTTGGGCGCCTTTGAATATGATCCCAATGAGGCTTCTGAAGGTTATGTGAAGATGCTGCACCAGGCAGTACGTGATCATGATGTAGAAGAAATCAATAATTTACTTACCGCAGGTGCGGGTATTAATGATAAAGATTGGCTAGGATACACACCGTTGCACTGGGCGGTATACTTTGGCTATCCTGATCTTATAGAGCTGCTTATCTCCAAAGGTGCTGATTCGAATATTCAGAGTGATACCGGAAGATATGCCTTAGAAATAGCACGGGCTATGGCCTATCCTGAGTTGGAAGTGTTGCTACGTAGGCTTGGCGCTGAGGCTGGTGGTGTCAGCACGAATGAAGCTTCACAAGAGACCGAAGCGGCAGAGAAGCAGGCAACAGCTGAAAGGAACCGTTCTTCTTAGTCTCTCGACACGGCGGCAACGCAAGTTACCGTCTCGACTTCACTCGCGGTTGCTCTTGCGTGCACGTCACAAGGTCGCAGTTAGCAGAGACCCACGGGAGGTGTACGGTACATTTTTTGAGGTGCAGGTTTGTTGACCGTGCATCTGTGTAATCCCCGTTCGGCTTCGCTCAGGGCAGGCTGTGAAATCCGCGGTTTGTTGAAATCGAACGACCACGTACTTCTCTGGTTATTTCGGTCTCATGTTTATGTGCGCTATGCCGGCTTCTTCAAATTGTTCGCCGTAGGTTTCAAAGCCCATTTTTTGGTAGAATCCCACCGCGCCGATCTGCGCCGATAGATGAAAGTCCGCTATTCCGTTGGCACGTCCACAGTCCATTATCACGCGGAGCATTTCTCGCCCCACTCCCAGGCCGCGATGCTCGGGCAGGACCGCCATTCTGCCGATCTTGCCGCTTCTGGCCAGTCGCGTAGTTCCTATGGGGTTGCCTGCTCCGTCACAAGCCAGGACGTGGAAGCAGTCGGGATCTTTGCCGTCTATTTCAATGCTCTCAGGCACTTTTTGCTCTTCGATGAAAACACAGCGCCGGACTGAAATAAGCTCGGCTTGCCTGTCCGACCAGCTTACGATCGATGTGACAATATCCTTCATTCAAAACATCCGGCGTAAGTTTCGGCTATCACATACAAGACAAGGGTATCTGGATACCAGGTTATCAGGGTGCAGGTTATCAGGACCTCAGGGCATCAGGAATGATCCGGCAGGTCTGCCGGACGGCGGGACCCAACTGATATCCTGATGACGTGATACCCACTACCTGATTTCCTGATACTCTGATAACCGAATTCCTATACATTTCAACTATTGCTCGTCAAGTACTTTGAGAATGTATTTGGTGACCTGCTCGCCCAACAGGCGCGAGCCCTCGGGAAAGAAGTGCACATTGCGCAGCCTTTGAATCTTTTCGAGGCGGGCCATCGAGAATGAGTAGAGATCATTCACCGGGACGCCGTGCTTCTTCATAACCCTCTCGGCGGCAACGTTGTATATCTTGGCGTCCCCCTTGACCCTGATTCCTGTCCCGTCCGGCACCGGCGTCGTGTTGGCGAAGATCAATTTCGCGCCGGTCTTCTTGAGCCTTCTCACCATCTCATCCAGGTTCTTCTCATATTGGTCGATCGGTATCTGTTGTTTGCCCTGCTCGGCGGGGGCGTTCTTGCCCTTCTCATCAATGTACTTCAGATCGTGCAACCCGTGGTTAAAGTGAATTACGTCCCACTTGGTATCGCCCAGCCATTCATCGAGCCGGGCAAGTCCGTTGGCGGTGTGTGCGGCGTTGCCCGGATTGTGCTCGACGATCGCCCTGCCTTCGAGCATCTCCTGGACGGGTCTGAAATAGCCGATGGAGATCGAATCTCCGATTATCAGCACCTTCGCAGGCGCAGGCTCGGCGTATTCGCCCGTAAACTGCAAACCTGTCAGCGCCGCGTAAACCTCTCGTGCGATATGATAGGCCCCCTCGGCGTTCGGGTGGATCAGATCGGGAAACAACTCGGGCTTTCCCCTGAGTGCATCATACAGGTCGATGACCGGAATGTCGCGTTTGCGGGCCACCTTGGCGGCAAGCGGGATGACTTCATCTTTGATTCGTGAATCGCTGATCCCCCATCGCTCGGGGTAGGCCGGGACGGGATTGCATATCCAAATACGCGGCTCAGCGGGCAAATCTGCGAATTGGTCGATCATGTCTGCATAGTCGGCAACAAAATCGCCTTTGAATTCCCAGTTCTGCGGCTTGGTGTCGTTGGTCCCCAGCTTAATTATGACTACGTGGGGGTTGTAAGCCAGCGCGTCGGTAAACGCCTGCTGCTGCCAGTAGGGCTTGTCACCGCTCTTGAGCATGGTGGCGCCGCCAACGCCGAAATTGCGGACCTGCCACTTGTCGCCCAGCATCGTGGCCAACTGGGCCGGGTAGCTGTCTCCGGAGCGAACCTTGATGCCCGATCCGTAGGTGATGCTGTCGCCGACACATGCCACGCGGATGGTCTGGCGATAGCACTCGGCACAAACCGGTCTGCCACTATCAAGTCTCGCGCAACCAACTGCGGATAAACAGAGGATGGCCAAAACTGCGGTGATTCTCAGGATATTTCTTCTCATAATAGTCACTGCTCCTTTCTCAGGATTTCTGCGCTGATAGACTAATGCGGACATGTTAGGCGCCTCTTTTGCGAAATGCAAGCCGTCATGCGGTGAAAAGGCGGAATTCCTCGGCAATCAATTTCGCATATTTGCCGGGTTTGCCATCTGCAACGGGCTTGCCGTCAAATTTCACCACCGCAACAGTGTCCTGTGTGGTCGAGGCGATCATAAGCTCATCCGCGCAGGCCGCCTGCTCGACCGTCAGTGACTCCTCGACGATCTGAAGTCCGACGTTCCCGGCCGCTTTGAGCGTGAATTCGCGGGTGATGGAAGGCAGGATATTGGCGGTAAGCGGCGCGGTTTGCAGCGTTTGCCCGCGGATGGCGAAAAACGCTGAGCCGGCGCCCTCGGTTATCAGCCCGGCCTCGTCGACGAGTATCGCCTCGCCGCAGCCTTTTCTCGCAGCGTCGGTAGTGGCCAGAACGTTGGCCAGCAGATTAAGCGATTTTATGTCGCATCTTTTCCACCGCCAATCGGGATGCGTCGATACGGCAATTCCCTTTGTCCTGTCCTCAGTGTTGTCGGCCACCTCCGAGAGGTTCAGGAAGAAATTAGGCTTCAGATTATCGTCCCAGCCGCGGTCTCTCGGCGCCGAACCTCGCGTAACGTGAAAATATATCTTGGCGTTTGCAATGCCGGCGGCGTCAAAGGCCTTGAGCACCCTGACGCGGATTTCGTCGATATCCAGGCCGGTTATTTCAATCGCAGAGAGGCTGTTGGCGAATCTCCGCAGATGTTCGTCAAGTGCGAAAAGCTTGCCGTCATAGCTTCGCATCACCTCGTAAACCCCGTCGCCAAAAAAAATGCCGCGGTCGTAATGGATCGGATCGACCTCTGCCGCCGGCACGATTTTGTCTTGGATCATCGCTATCTGCACGAAATTACCCCTTCAAGAATACCAAAGCCAGTTCTCTAACCTCATATTCGGCAATAGAATACAAAAATATCCGATTATTTGCTTTACAAAAAACGCTGAATATGTAAAATGCTGGATTCTGAATTGATTTTTGACCATGTATAGACCTGGAGTTTATCGCAAATGTACGCAGTAATTGAGCAGGGGTCGAGGCAATATAAGGTCGCCGAAGGCGACTGTGTGAATATTGATCTGACTGATGTTGCCCCCGATGCCAAGGCGATCGAATTGGACAAGGTTTTGCTGATCAGTGACGGCGAAGAAACCAGAATCGGCGCCCCCTATCTGGAAGGCGCCAAGGTGATTGCCTCATTCAAGACCACCTCTGAGGATGCCATCGTTAAGGGCAAAAAGCTCTATCCGACACACTTTCGCAGACGCAAGAACAGCAGAAGACGCATTGGCCACCGCCAGAAGTATCTGCAAGTCATAATCGACAAGATAGAAGCCTGATAAACCGTCCGGATGAGCGGAATTACAACATGGTACTTACGCTCCCACTTCACGTGGGCCTGACTTGAGCCAATCTCTCATAATGGTTCTCCTTGCCGTGAAAGGGGCAGGCTGCTGATGACTTCGTCGGCGAAGGTTCGCCACTTGGAGGGACCGTTTTCCACGAAATACTCGAACGACTTTTCGGCCACCAGCCGTCCCAACAGACTTTTCCGATCGGCCGGGTCGGACACGTCCTGGATAATCTGTTTTCGAATCGTTTCCAGTTCGGCGAGAAACTCGCCGTGTTCTTCGGTGAAGATGCCTTCGAGCTTCTTTCTAAGATGGCCCGCGTAGGCCGGACACTGACCCTCGGTGCCGATGGCTATCTGCAGGTCGCCTCGTTTGACGACGGCCGGCACAAAGAAATCGCAAAGCTCCGGCACGTCAACTACGTTGCACAGAACCTCCAATTCCTGGCAATCCCTGTAAATCTGCTTGTTGAGCTGGCTGTTGTTCGTCGCGGCCACGACGAGCACGGCTTCGGCGAGATAACTCTTGGCATACTTGGATTTGACTATTTCAGCGCTATTGTCCCGGCAGAGAACTGTCAGCATCTCATCGATACGTTCGGCCACCACCACCAGGCGGGCCCCCGCGGCAAGCAGCACCTGAGCTTTTCGCGCTGCCACAACCCCGCCGCCGATCACAACGACGCGGCGTCCGCTCAATTCGAGAAATATCGGATACTTCGCCATATCGCCCTTATACCATAACTGGCCCACAAGCAACATCAAATTTCCAAAAACTTTTACTCGCGTCGGATCGGTCGAGTCCCACTTTTTACATTCGCAAGATTCTCCAAGATGGTGTAAACTCCCTTTTTTGTTCGGATCTGTTTATGGTAGAAAGGCAAGTGTAGTAATATGAAGGTGGCATTGCTTGGTTTGCTTCAGTCGGGTAAGAGCACAATTCTGGCCAGCCTGACGGGCAAGGCGGTTCCCGCCGCGGGAGCGGCGACGATCAACGAGGCCATTGTTGGGGTCCCGGATGACAGATTCGATTGGCTGGCCCCATACTGCAAGCCCAAGAAGACGACGTACGCCACGATCGACTGCCTGGACCTGCCGGGCTTCAACTTCACCGACGATCACGGCCGGGCCGCGGCCAGACGGTTGATTGGCCAGATCAGGACGGTCGATCTGCTCGTTCTGGTGGTCAGGGCGTTCGACGACCCGACGGTGCCCCCCTACCGCAACTCGATAGACCCGGCGAGAGATTTGGCCGAGCTTCAAACCGAGTTGCAGCTGGCCGACCTGGAGCTTGTGGCCACGCGAATCGAAAGACTCGAAAAACAGGTCCACAAGCCGACCAAAACCCAGGCCCGCGACAAGGCGGAACTTGCTTTGCAGAAGAAATTGCAGGAGGCGATCGAATCGGAAAAGCCGATAAGCTCGGCTATCGAAACCGAAGCCGAACACCGAATTATTAAGTCCCTCGGCTTCCTGACGCTCAGGCCCGTCGTGGTTGCGATCAATGTCAGCGAAGATCGGTTGGACGAGAAGTTCGATTTTGCGGATCGCATTGACAGTTCGGCGCCGGTCATTACGATTTGCGCTAAGCTGGAGCACGAATTGGCACAATTGGACGCCGAGAGCAGAACGGAGTTCATGGCGGACCTGGGAATTACCGAATCGGCGGCGAGCAAATTCGTCACGAGCTGCTACTCGGCACTGGGTCTTATCAGCTTCTTGACCATCGGCTCCGACGAGCTGCGTGCCTGGCCCATAAGTAAAGGCACCGTGGCACTCGACGCGGCGGGAAAAGTGCACAGCGACATCAAGCGAGGTTTCATCAGGGCTGAGACTTTCAGCTTTGAGGATTTGAAGGAGCATGGCGACGAAAAAGCTCTCAAAGCTGCCGGCAAGACTCGACTCGAAGGCAAAGATTATGTAGTTCAGGACGGCGACATCATCAATTTCAGGTTTAATGTTTAAAGCTCGGCATTACTCTGAGGTGATATTAGTGAAGCGGTTCTCCAAGCTATTCGTTGTTGGGTTGATAGCACTGCCGACAGTGGCTCTCGTCGTGTTCGGCCTGTTTTCCAAAAGCCCCGACAGCCCCGCAATCTGGACCTGCGAAATAGTCAACACTTTCGATCATGACCGGGCAGCTTTCACACAGGGCCTGGTTTTCGAGGACGGGGTCCTCTACGAAGGAACGGGCCTCAACGGGCGCTCGGAACTGCGCAAAGTCGAATTACAGACGGGCAAAGTCCTGCAAAGCCACAAACTGCCGGACAGATTCTTCGGCGAAGGCATCACAATCTTCGAGGACCGCATCATCCAGTTGACATATCTATCTAGAGTAGGATTCGTCTACGACAAGAATACGTTCGAGCAACTGGAGGAATTCAAGTACCCCACCGAGGGTTGGGGCCTTACCCACGACGGCAAACATCTGATCATGAGTGATGGCACACCCATGATCTATTTCCTGGACCCTCAAACGTTCGCGCGAGTCCGTAAGATAATGGTGCTCGACCAGAATACCCCCATAGGGTGGGTAAACGAACTGGAGTATATAGATGGCCAGATTTACGCCAACGTCTGGCCCGGCGACCGCATCGCCCGGATCGATCCAGAGACGGGCCAGATAATCGGCTGGATAGACTGCGAGGGCCTCTTGACTGCCCGGGACAAGAACGACGAAATAGATGTCTTCAACGGCATCGCACACGACCCCGCCACCGGCCGGCTGTTCGTGACCGGCAAATGCTGGCCTAAACTCTTCGAGATAAAGCTGGTTCCTGCAAGATGACGATGATAATAGGTCGTTTCTGATTGAGTATCGACAAATCCAGAGAGACGCCTGAACTTTTCTTTGCATTCTGACATGCAAATCGAAAGGTTCGAACCGTGCCGCCGGATAATTTCTGGTAAAGGGCGCTGCCTTCTGCTATAAGATGGCCTTTCCTTGATTGATACGACAAAGTAGTCTCTTTTCGAACTGAAAGTTTCAGAGGAATTGTATGAAGGCGGTTGTGCTGACGAGTTTGAGGCAAATGGAGTTCATGGATTTGCCTGATCCGAAGATTGAGAAAGACACCGACGTTCTGCTGAAGATCGAGGCGGTGGGCGTCTGCGGCTCGGATGTGCACTACTACGAGACCGGCAGGATCGGCTCGCAGATCGTTGAGTATCCCTTCATCATCGGCCACGAATGCTCCGCCACGGTCGAAGCGGTCGGCGGTTCGGTCAGCCGCGTCAAAGTCGGCGATGCCATCGTCGTGGACCCCGCGATACCGTGCCATCGGTGCGATCAGTGTCTAAAGGGCAGAGAGAATACGTGCGACAATGTGCTGTTTCTCGGCTCGCCCGGGCTGGGCGGATGCCTGTGCGAGTATATGGTTATGCCCGAGGAGTGCTGCTACCCGACCGCCGGAGCCATTACATTGGAGCAGGCGGCGTTGTGTGAGCCTTTTTCTATCGGCACATATACGGTCCAACGGGGGGACTTGACCGACGGCGCCAAAGTTGCGATCCTCGGCACCGGACCGATCGGACTCAGCGTCCTTCTGGCAACGCAAGTCCAAAAAGCAGGCAAGATTTATGTTACGGACAAGATCGACGCCCGCCTCAAAGCCGCCAGTGGCGCTGGCGCCGACTGGGCGGCAAATCCCGACAACACCGACATCGTAAGCGATATCCTCGCCGCCGAGCCTCTCGGGCTGGACGTCGTCTTCGAATGCTGCGGCCAGCAGGAAGCGATGGATCAGTCGTTCGACCTGCTCGGAGCCGGCGGGCTGCTGGTGATGGTGGGGACCGCCAGACAGGACACGGTATCGTTCAATGTCGACAAGTTCCGACGAAAGGAGCTTTCCATAAGATATATCCGTCGGCAGAATCACTGTGTCCAGACGGCGATGGACCTGATCGGATCGGGACAGGTCGACATCGATTTCATGATAACACACCGCCTGCCGCTCGAGCGGACGGCCGAGGCGTTCGATCTTGTCGCCGAGTACGGCGACGGCGTAATAAAGGCAATGATTAACCTATAAGTTTTGTATGAGTGTTTTCTTGGAGAACTAATCTAAATGAGTTGGCTCAACCTGGAAGAAAGAGTCGCAATCGTTACCGGAGGAGCCTCAGGCCTTGGCAGAGCTATCTGTGAGGGCTTCGCCGAAGTTGGGGCGCGAACTGTCGTCGCTGACGTGGATGAAAAGGGTGCCGCGAAACTCGCTACTACTCTGAAACAGCAGTTCGGCGGCGAGCACATCGCGACAAGAACCGACGTAACCAACAAAGCAAGCGTCGAGGCAATGATCCAGGCCGCGCTGGATGCTTTCGGCGGGGTTGATATACTGGTAAACAACGCCGGGATAAATATTCCGCGGTTACTCGTCGATCCAGCCGGCCAAGAAGAACTGACTGAAGAGGTCTGGGACAGGGTCGTATCGATCAACCAGAAGGGACTCTTCCTCTGCGCCCAGGCGGCTGCACGTGTTATGATGAAATCTGACAAAGGCGGCATCATAATCAACATGGCATCCGAATCCGGCATGGAAGGCTCGGAGGGCCAGAGCGTCTACGCAGGCACCAAGGCGGCGGTCTACAATCTCACCAGGTCATGGGCAAAAGAGCTGGGCAAACACAATGTCCGCGTCGTCGGCGTGGCGCCGGGAATCCTGGAAGCAACCGCGCTGCGCTCCGAGGAATACGAACGCGCGCTGGCCTACACGCGGGGAATTACCGTCGAGACGCTGCGGAGCAAGTATGAGCAAATTTCTATCCCGCTGGGAAGAAGCGGCAAGCTCAGCGAAGTCGCGGGCACCGTGTGCTTCTTGGCCTCCGACCGGGCAGGCTACATACACGGCACCGTAGTCAACGTCTCGGGCGGCAAGAGCAGAGCTTAACTTGGAAAGGAAGGCAAAAACGGCCATTTCCGGGTTGGGTGTTGTAATTGGGGCAGGAATCGGCTAAATTTTCGGGTTTGTGCAAATGTTGAGATTTCAAGTATGTTGGACGTAAGGTGATATGACTCTCACGCAAGTATTGCAGACGAACTGCGTCAAGGTCCAGGTCGAGAGCCGGGATAAGGAAGCTGTGATAACCGAACTTATCGACCTGCTGGACAGCAGCGGGGCATTGATGGACAGAGATGTCGCATTGGACGCGGTCTTGACCCGCGAACGAATCCAAAGCACGGGAACCGGAGCCGGGATCGCGATCCCTCACGGCAAATGCAATGCCGTTAAGGAAGTTGTGATGGCAATCGGGATCGCCCGCGAGCCGATCGAGTTCGAGAGCGTTGACGGGCAACCTGTGAAGATCTTGTTTTTGCTGGTCTCGCCAGCCGACCAGACCGGGCCGCATATTCAGGCCCTGGCCGCGATTAGCAGACTGATGGTCAACGAGCAGTTCAGGCACAAGCTTGAGCAGGCCGATTGCACGGACGATGTTCACAGACTCCTGAGCACTCCAGAAAGTGAATAAGGCCCCGCGCTGGACGGGTCAGTCCGTCTTTTCCCAATGGATCAGACCCATTTCATAGGGATCGACCAGATCTGTGTGTTTGGGCAGCACCCTGATGGACACGCCGTGCTTGCCGGTCTGCGTGCAGGGCATCGAGCCGACAAACCAGTGTTCACCCTCCTGGTCGGCGGGATGTTCGTAATCCATCCTGACGGCCGAGCCGTTCTTGATCTTCTGCCAGGTATCGACGGGACCGTGATAGAATTCGACTGAGACATCTTCCCGACTGATCCTGCCGAGCCGGACCAGGGCCCTGATGGACAACTGCGAACCGACCTTCAACTGGGGTCCCTTGTGGTTCAGGCGCTCGCAGCCGTCGCCGTTGCGGACTTCGATTATGACGTCCTTGACGGTCACCTCGGGCCAGGCATCGCGGACGTCGGATTTCCAGCTCGAGAATGCCCTGGCTCTGGTACAGGCCTCGGCGGTAAGATAACACCATTTGGCGGCCGAGGGATTGTAGAACCGTCGCGTGTATTCGGCGACCATCCGGTGCGTGTTGAATCGCGGCGCGATCCATTTGATGGAATTTTTGACCCTGTGTATCCAGGCCCGCGGCAGGTTGTCGGCCGTGCGGGTGTAGAACAGAGGGATGACTTCGCGCTCCAACATATTGTATATGGCCTGGGCCTCGACGCCGTCCTGGTAGTCGCAGTCGTCATAGCTCTCGCCGGCGCCGATTACCCAGCCACCTTTCGGGGTGTAGCCTTCGCACCACCAGCCGTCGGCTGTGCTCATGTTGAGCACGCCGTTGACCGCGGCTTTCATGCCGCTAGTACCGCTGGCTTCCATCGGCCTGCGCGGGTTGTTGAGCCAGACGTCGACGCCGCGGACCAGGATTCGGGCGATGTCGATATCGTAATCCTCGAGGAACACGATATGGCGTCGGACTTCCTCTTGGTTGGCAAAGTGTATGATCTGGCGGATGATGTCTTTGCCCTCGGTGTCCTTCGGGTGAGCCTTGCCGGCGAAAATAATCTGTACGGGCTTTTTCTTGTTGGCGAGCAGCTTCATGACCCGGTGCGTGTCCCTGAGCAACAGATTGCCTCTCTTGTAGCCGGCGAATCTTCGGGCAAAACCGAGTGTCAGCGCCTCGGGGTCCAAGACCTCTTCGGCGTGGTTGAGTTCGGTGTGGTAAGTACCTCTACGCTGCATCTGGGCCGTGAGCCGATTGCGCGCAAAGACGATCAACTGCTCTTTGCATCGCTGATGTATGCGCCAGAATTCCTCATCGGGAATCTCGTCGACCGCATCCCAGACCGACTTGTCCGTGGTGCCGTCAGCATAAGTCGGGCCAAGATACCGTTTGTACAGGCAGTCAAGCTCGTCCGAGACCCAGTTCTTGAGGTGGATGCCGTTTGTGACCGCTGTTATGGGCACTTCATCAATCGGCACTCCCGGCCAAAGGCTGCCCCATATCCCGCGGGAAACCTGCCCGTGCAATTTGGAAACGCCGTTGGAGAAGCTGCTGAGCTTCAAAGCCAGGACGGGCATCTTGAATGGCTCGTCATCGTCGTCGGGCAGTATTCTGCCCAACGCCAGGAATCGCTTCCTGTTTATGCCGAGCTTCGGGAAATAGCTGCCGAAGTATTTGTCCATAAGCTCTACGCGAAATTCGTCAAGCCCTGCTTTTACGGACGTATGTATGGTGAAGACGTTGCCGGCGCTCGTGGCTTCGACCGCCTCGTCGAAGGTCATGTTCTGTGCGTTGCGCAGTCCTCTGATTCGCTCCAACGCCATGAAGCCGGCGTGGCCTTCATTCATGTGGCAGACCTTCGGCGTGATGCCCATTGCCGCGAGAGCCTTCAGGCCGCCGATGCCCAACATGATCTCCTGGCGGATTCGCAGTTCGCGATCGCCGCCGTAGAGACTGCTGGTAACCATGCGGTCTATGGGCGAGTTCTCCTGCACGTTCGTATCGAGCAGAAACAGTCTCACCCTGCCGACATGGACGCACCATATCTGGGCGATCACACACCGGCCGGGGTATTCAACACTGATAGTGAGCGGACGACCGCTTTCCTTGCGAATCAGCTCTATCGGCATGTCGTGAAAATCGTTCTCGACATATGTTTCCTGCTGCCAGCCGTCAACATTCAGGTACTGGCGGAAATAGCCCTTCTGATAGAGCAGGCCGACTCCAACCAACGGAACGCCAAGGTCAGAGGCACTCTTGAGATGGTCGCCGGCCAGGATGCCCAGACCACCGGCATAAATGGGCAGGCATTCATGGACGCCGAATTCGGCACTGAAGTACGCGATGGTGGGTTCGGTGCTTTTCGAACAGACCTTCTCATACCAGCTCGGCTTCTCCATATACTCTTTGAGTTTTTCGCTGGCATTCTGCAACTGGCCCAGAAAACCTTGATTCTTGGCCAGTTCCTCCAGTTTTGCCTGCGGGACGCTGCCAAGGAGTTTGACTGGATTATGGCCGCATGTGGCCCATAAATTGCTGTCGATGCGTCTGAACAACTCCAGGAATTCGGAGTTCCATGACCAAAACATGTTCCTCGCGATGTAATCGAGGTCCTTCAGTTGATCAGGCAGTGCTGGTAGAACTGTGAAACTTCGCACAGTCGGCATATCCGGGCCTCCAAATGTAAACCTTCTGACTAAATGTAAACCTTCTGACTGCAAAATCGGCAATTCAAGCCAAACTGAGCCTCCGAGTTGCCTCTATGCAGTTCTAATCGACAAATATCATGCTCATCTTAATCAGCATGACCCTAAGAAACGAGGCGAAATGGAAGATTTACAGGCCCTGAGCATCCTAATATCCCGACCGGTGGCCGGATGAAATCAAAAAAGGCCTGATCTCCCAGGCCTTTTAAGAGTTGCGTAGCCACTCTCCACAGGTGCCGTAAGAAAGCGCTTGAAAAGAACCCATTACTTCCAAGTGGGCAATCGTTACTTGCGTCCGAAAGTCCTATCGAGTAGGCATTTCCGATCCGGCCAAGGCCTGATTTCCCTGAGTACGGGTATCGGTTCTTTCAAACATTACTTCCTATACGAACACAGCAGGGGTTAGCCCGCAACAATCGTTTATACCAGATTAACACCTACAAGTCAATAAAATACCGCAGGCTGACAACAAAAAAACACGCCAGGTTTTACCCCAGTATACTCATCATTATCGGCGTTTGAGCAGCTTCTTCTAAAGTGAAATTTTCCATTCGACAATTGCCGCTCGCTGCCGCTCGATATGTCACTACCGATGAGAAACAACTCACGCGGTGCGCAATTGGGCCGCGGTCGCCTCGCCCAGGCTCGTGACAATGTCGGCTTGGAAATGGTCTACGGTCTCGTGTGTGAGCGTGCCGTCCTCATCCCTGAACCGCAGCGAGAGCGTGACACACTTCTTGCCAGACTGAATGCCTTTGCCCCGGTATATCCCGACAAACTCGACGTCTTCAAGCTCTTCGCAGGCCTTGCTCTCGACCGCCCCGATAATATCGGCCCAGCAAATCTGTTCGTCCACAACGATCGAAAGATCGCGCTGGATAGCCGGGAACCTCGGGATCGGCTTGACCTTCGCAGCGGCGCCGGCCATCGATAGCAGCATCTCAAATTCAATCTCCGCAGCACATACGGTAATGTCATCAATGCCTAGTTTTTCCCCGACCGCCTTCGAAACGATCCCCGCCGAACCTATCGCTTGCGAGTTCACTGTGATCGTAGCGCCCTGCTGCGCCCAGATCAAATCGGCGGGACTCAGCACGACTTGCGCATCCCGGTCGATGCTGTGCACCAGCCCTTCAATCACGCCCCGCAGGTCCCGGAAGTCACCGTCGCAGACGAGCGACAGCTTGGTCTTCTGAATCAGTTGCTCGAGCGTCTGGCCATCCGCCGGCACGAAAGTATCTGCAATCTCGAATATTCGGCATGGCAGGTTCTTGGCGTTGACGTTGGTCTTCAACACGCCGAGCAGCGAACCGACGAGAGTACGGCGAAGCAGGTTCGCGCGTTTTCTCGATTCGTCTTTTACCGCCAGGTGACAATCAACGCCCCCCTCAGCGAAAATCCCGGCGGTAGAATCGTCGACAAAGTCAACGTTGATGGTTTCGTAAAAGCCACAACAGTTAAGGTATGTCCCGGCCGACTCGGCAAGTTTTTGCCGAGCATCCACGGGGACAACTTCTATCTGGATCTTGCGCTCGGTCGGGATTTCGTTGAAGCCGTACACGCGCGCGACTTCTTCGATCAGGTCCGCCTCGCGGTAAACGTCGCTGCGCCAGGACGGGACTGTGCAGGTGATCACATCATTCTCAACTCTCGGCGCAAAGCACAAATCGAAGAGAATCCTCAGTGTCCTTTCGGCGGAAATCTCGATGCCGAGCAATTTGCTCAATCGCGAAGGCCGCAATGAGACCTCCCGTTTGGCCGGCTTCGCAGGATAAGCGTCGGCCACGCCTCGGGCCACTTTGCCCCCCGCCGCCTGTACAATCAACTGCGCCGTGCGTCTGGAGGCCCAGTCGATCGTCTCGATATCTACCGCGCGTTCGAATCGGAAGCTCGCTTCCGAAGGTAGACCAAGCCTGCGAGAAGTCATGCGGATGCTCACCGGATCAAAATGTGCGTCTTCCAGGAGAACCGTGGTCGTCTCATCGCGGACCTCGGTATCGAGCCCCCCCATCACGCCGGCGATAGCGACCGGACCCTTGGGATCGGCGATTATCAGCATATCCGTATTGAGATCGCACTGCGTGCCGTCGATGCTGATGAGGCGCTCGCCCTCAACCGCTCTTCTGACGATTATCTTGCCCTCGGTTAGCTTGGCGTAGTCAAACGCGTGCGGCGGCTGGCCCGTCTCGATCATTGCGTAGTTGGTCGCATCGACCACGTTGCTGACGCTTCGCAGGCCTATTGCCTCGAGCCGTTTCTTCACCCAGTCCGGGGATGGGCCGATTCTGACCCCCTCGATGATCCGAGCCGTATATCGGCCGCATAACTCGGGCTCGTCTATCTGCACGCTGGTGAATTCGCCTACGTCCTTGTCGGACTCGTCCAGCTCGACCGTCGGGATTTTCATTTCAACCCCCGTAGCGGCGGACAGTTCGCGGGCAATGCCGATATAGCCCAGGCAATCGCCGCGGTTGCTGGTTATCTCGACGTCGATGACCACGTCGTCGCCGGGATGCTCTATCCCCTCGCAGGGAAAGCCCAGATCGCTCAGAATCCCCGCGACCTGCTCCGCGGAGCGGTCAATGTCGATATAATCATTCAGCCAATTCAGCGAAATCTTCATAACAAAAGCACCATAAAGAGATTAGAAAGCAAGAGCAAGGACCAAGGCCCGATTTCAGCGATACCTTACCTCTCAGACCCAACTGTGTCAACCGAATCTCACATTTCCACTTCAAAACTCATAATTCTTGACAGTTCAAGGTGAATCTTGTAACATAATCGGTGTCGTATGGAGAAAATTATGTTTCTTAACGGTTCGCAAGGAGCCAGACTATGAAACGTCAAGCCTTTACCCTGATTGAGTTACTCGTCGTGATTGCCATCATTGCCATTCTGATGGCCATTCTAATGCCGACATTGAACCTAGCCCGGGACCAGGGGCGCAAGATGGTATGCTCCAACAACCTCCATAGTCTGGCCCTGGCCAACCAGTTGTACGCAAACGCCTTTGATGACTGGGGCGTGCCTTGCCGTTACATAGGCCGCCATGGGACTTCGCTATGGACAAGTAATGATGAATTCCGGAAATACATTGGCTACGAGGGAGCCGAAAATAATCTGTCCAGCGTTCAAACCCCCAAGAAGTACAAGTGTCCCTCTGATACCCAGAAAGCCTGGCTGCACGCCTATGACATTGAAAGCGGCAACGAACGGGGTACCCTTGTCAGCTACGGCTTCAATATCGAAGACTGGTATCCCTCAGTGGGCCAGGCCTCCTGGACTGCCACCATGGGCATGGACGTGCTGGCGCACAAGATGACCACCGTCGAGCAGCCGGCACAGAAATTACTCTTCAACGAGGCTCACGACTGGTGGAGTAAGTGGAAGGGAGCCAACTACATCGACGGTTGGGATGTACTCGGCCAAGACGGCACCGTCAATCAGTACAAGGGCGTCGGATGCGGCGGGCCCACCATGTATCGCCACAATGAGGGGGCTAATCTCGCCTTCTATGACGGCCATGTGGAAGGCCGGCACAAGAGCAAAGTGTGGATACCCGAGCACGCCCAGCAGAAGCCATACCAGCCCGGCATGTGGGTGGTCAGCAGAGACCTCTGGGAAAAGAATGGCGGCGGCCTGTAAGACCGCTGAAAAGGCGTCTCGTTCTCATAAAATGCAGTACGTCCCTGCTTCTCACGCGTGGGAATAACTATACGTAGTAGGTGGCGATCAGCTCGGCAATCTCTTGTGCAGCGTCGATCAGGTCTTCTGCATGTTCCTGCAGACTTTCGTCGTCTTGGCCTTGATCGGTTTGGACCGCATTAATGAATACTCTCAGAGCGTTGACAGTTGCAGTATTGTTGTTCGCGTCAAATTCATCGCGCGCCTGCTGTATCGCTTCCAGCTTGGCATCGAGGCCGTCCGATATTCCCATCTGAGTGTTCAAGTCAACAATTTCCTCAGCCAACTCGTCGAGCAACCGCATGGGCGACTTCGCTTTTACGCTCTTTGGCGTGCACAATATATCCTCGGTCTGAGACACTCTTGCCCGATCTCCGGCATGCATTAGTCTGTTGCCGGCATTTGACAAGCCTTTGAGCAATCGCCCCCGGCCTTTCACTCTCATTCTCCAGGGTACTTTACGGACAACGTCCTTGACTCGAGATGGCCTTTTCTCATCTCTTCCCTCCATGCCATTGCTACTGGCCTCCGCCTGTTCAGCCACTTCATTTTGGAGTTGCTTGTTCTCTGCTGTTAACTTGGCAACTTCTCGTTTGAGCTGCTTGTTGGCAGCGATCAGCTCGGCAGCTTTCTTTTTGGAGCCTCCCCCGGCTTGCTTGCTTTCACGTTGGAGCTGCTTGTTGTCAGCCGTCAACTTGGCAACTTTTTGTTTGAGTTGTTCGTTGACAGTGGTCAACTTGGCAGCTTTCTTCTCGGAAGACTCCTCGGCTTGCCTGCTTTCGCGTTGGAGCTGCTTGTTGTCAGCCGTCAACTTGGCAACTTTTTGTTTGAGTTGTTCATTGACAGTGGTCAGCTTGGCAGCTTCGCTCTCGGAGGACTCCCCGGCTTGCTTGCTTTCGCGTCGGAGCTGCTTGCTGTCAGCCGTCAACTGGGTAACTTCTTGTTTGAGTTGTTCGTTGACAGTGGTCAGCTCGGCAGCCTTCTTCTCGGAGGCCTCCCCGGCTTGCTTGCTTTCGCATTGGAGCTGCTTGTTGTCAGCCGTCAACTGGGCAACATTCTGTGTGAGTTGTTTGTTGGCAGTAGTCAGTTCAGCAGCTTTTTTCTCGGAAGGCTGCCTGGCTTGCTCGCTTTCGCGTTTGAGTTGCTCGTTAACAATGATCAGTTCGGCCTGCAGTTGTCTGTTGGCAGCAGTTAGGTCTGAGATATCCCGCTCGAGACGCGCCTCAGTTTGATCACGTGTCATTATCTGGCGCTGAAGCAGTCTGATTCGATCATATTCCATTTCCAACTGTTCCGCAGCCTCCCTTGCCTTCTCTCGCCTGCCGTATTTGCCCGGAGGATGAGCCAAACGACCCTCTATAGAATGGTTTGTTCCGGCCAATTGTGTTCGACGCTGCTTCACAATCACTGAGGTCAACACAGCCGTTGCCACCGCAGCAACTATTAGCAATTCCCAATTTGTCCACTGCCGGTCGCGCAGCAATGACCAAGACTGGTTGATTATGTCTGCCAAAGTATCCAAAGTCATCTCGATTTCTTACCTTCGAGTCTCGCAATAGTTCTACGTGGGACGACGCCAAAAGCAAACAGTGGCGCATCCGGACAGCACGATCGGGTCGTATCCGTACAGTTCCCCCCCAGACTCCTCCATGAGATATGAATGCCCACTTCGCAGGCAACAGAATCTTCTGCCCTCCGCCTATAGTTTAGACCTACCGTTTACCCACAAGTAAATCGGCAGGAAAGCAGTCCCAGTGAAGGAAAAACTCACTTTTTCAGGCCAAGTCGGCCGCTTGTGCTGTATTTTATCACAGTTGGCGAAATCATCATTCTAATATGGTCGTCGTGGATCACGATGACTGATATGGCTGAATGTCCGGAGCTTCGCTACAGACCATAGGCCACCTGTTACCTATTTCTTCTCGGAGGGACTTAACGGGGTACGGTACATTGTCCAGAGATATTGTCAAATGTTGTGGGTAGAATTCCTTTGGACGCAACTTAGGAACCGCTTCGCGGACTGTTTTCATCGTTTCATCATCCCAGCCTGGAAAGCTTGTCCTTTCAACTCTGTTCAAGACAGGCTCTGAGCGCAGCCGGTCGGTCAGATTCATTTGGACTATATCTCCAGTTGTTTTGAATCGTCGAAAAAAATGAACCGCGGGGCTGCGAAGAGAGACTATGATAAACAGAATGGATAGGTCCGTAGAACAAATTGTTGATGAGATACTTCTTATGGACTGCCAGAGCGGCAGCGTCAAGGCGCTGGAGATGCTGGTCTCGCGGTGGCAGAAGCGACTCTGGCGCTATGCCTTTCGTCTGATCGGCGATTCCGAGGCGGCATGGGACATAAAGCAGGAGAGCTGGCTGGGCATTATACGTGTGATATCCCGGCTGAACGATCCGGCGAGGTTCAGGCCATGGGCGTACAAAATTGTCACGAACAAAACACACGATTGCATCAGAAAGAGCAGAACCATGAAACAAGCAGACGCCGACCCGTCCGACAGGTTCAGGGCTGGAGAGGTGCAGGACGATCGACAGACGGAGAACAAAGACACCGGCGTCAGAGAGTTGCTTGAGAAACTGGACATGAGAAAAAGAGTGGTGCTGACCTTTTGTTATTTTGAGCAGCTCAGCCTCCCTGAGATAAGCGCAGCGCTCAAGATTCCGACTGGAACCGTGAAATCGCGACTCCACAACGCGAGAAAAGAACTCAAAGAACTTTGGCAAAAACATTGCGAATAAACCAGATAAAGGAGAAACAAAATGAACGACGAGTAGATCAAGAAAATAATCGACGGGACATACGACGAGCCACGAGAAGACAGCGTCTGGATGATGATGAACGATTTTTTCAACAGAAGAATGCTCTCAAACGCGATTTTCATCTTGGTATGGTCCCTCATCTATGTGGCGGTGGCCGTTTATGGCGGCGTCATGTTCTTCAGGGTCGACCAGACAAAATCTCAGATCATGTATGCTGCGATCTTCATTGTCGGCTGTCAGTTTGTGGCTCTTATCAAGATATTCGCGTGGCAGATGATCCACAGGAACGGCATCAAAAGAGAAATAAAGAGACTGGAACTCCGCATCGCGGAATTAACCGGGTCTCTTGAGAAAACAGCCGACAAGGATTAGAACCTCTGTTACGATTGTCTCAGCGCACCAGCCTGGTAGCTTGTCTGCGCACTCACGACGTGACAGGAATTCCGGGCCTTGGTTCCATGTAATCCCCCTAATAATTCCAGCCACCGAGCACACAGAGTTCAGCAAGAAGAAAAAGGTAGGGTGGGGCTCGCGCCACCGTTATTCTATACCTCTCTCTGTGGCAAAAGGCTTTGTGACAAATGGCCTCACATTTGAGAGTCTATCGGATGGAGATGCCAAGCGAGGCGATTTTGAGGTATCTGTCTGGATAAGCCGTGCGAGACAAGAGATGCGAAAGAGTGGCAGGGAAAGAGAGATATAGGAATGCTGTACGCGGATTTGTGGATATCCCTATGCGAGATATGAAAGGGATAAATAAGTAAGGCGTCCCCGGATTTACCAACCGTTTCCAGAGCGACTTGAGCACGTGAGTAAATGTCTGTCAAAGCCAGAAGGTTTGGAAAAGCTCTACACAGAGCTTTGCCAAATCCGGGACGCGATGGGTCGGTCCTCGGATATCAGTATTCATGTTTTGTCACTTAGTCATATACTTAAATCCGAGTACCGACGCCTTATGAATCAGGTTCTATGCTCATCGCTATGCGGGCCCTGGAAGCACCGTGATGTGCCAGGCACAACGGGGCTGCGAACGACGTCCGCAGCCCCGACCGATTCGCAATGCAATGCTCTACGTGACTCAACGTCTATTCCTCCACTGGCTCAGGTGGTGGCAGCTCACAGACAGGAACCACCGGCATCCGTTTGTAGGTTCCCGAGACGGGATAGCACCCGTACGCCGGCGGCTCGTCGCCAAACGGGTCCTGGTCGGGGGCGTACAGGGCCGCGGTGTAAAGGTCCGATGCGAATGTATTCTCGTCGGTCAGAATGAACTGGCCGCTGACGACTTGGATGTAGACCACCTGACGGGCTGCCTCGCCCTCCGCCGGTTCCGCTAGTCCGTACGACATGATGGTAAAGTCATACGTGTTCAATCGCGTTTTGACGTACATCCCGCGCATGTTCGTTGCGGCGATGGTTCCCGGGAACATGCCCCCGAAGCTGGGGTCGTGTGCAATATCCAGGGCGCAGACGAACCGGTCGTTGTCCGGGCTTAACGGCGTGATGGTGAGGACAATGGCGTGTCCATGGCTGTTGGTCCCGAACCAGGTGCCGGCCAGCGGCCATTCCTCCGCGGTGAGCTGTTGCATCATTCCCAGAGAGTCGTAATTGGCCCAGCTTTCTACGAACTTGCCGTCGGCGAAACGATGGATGCTGATCCCAGCAACAGTTATTTGTCTTCCTGTTGGGCCGATACCCATAAACTCACCTGTATGTGTGGCACTCCAGGTCCAGCGGACCGCCACGCTATCGGCTTCCGCGATCATATCGGCAGTGACGTGGCTGTCGGAAAAGTACGGATCGAGCATCGCACCAGCCCACTGTTTGAAACCTTCCGGGCCGGTCACTTCCCCGGGCCAGGCCGGGTCGTGCATAAGGTAATCAGCAGCGAAAAGCTCGTCGACGACGGCCAGGTTTTGCTGGTTCATGACTTCATCTATCATACGCTGGACAAGGACCTTGTTCGTCTCCGGATCGCCGATGTCACCGGTTACTCCCGACGGCTCACCCCATGTGTAGGTTTGGCGGGTCGGAGCCATCGCACCAAGCTGTTCCAGAGCCCCCTGTAAGTCCTTGCTCCACCAGGCTTCCACTACCTTGCCATCGGCGTAGCGATAAATGGTGATTCCCGTCCACCTGGCCTGTATACCCGTAGGTGGTATGCCGAGAAGCTCACCTGTCTGCGTCCCGGTGACTGTCCAGCGGCTTGCCACCTTGTCTGCTTCGGCGACTATGGCCTCTGCTGTAACATGGAAGTCCGGCATACCGGCGCGCACTGTTGCGACAAATCCTTTGTAGCTCTCGAGATCGCCAATATCAGGAGCGGTCGGATCATGGTTGACAAACTCGGCACTGTAAACCTCGTCCGCAATGGCCATGTTCCCCGTGTTCCAGAACTCCTCAGCACGGAGCATAATGGCCTCGTTGGCCTCTATGTCGGCGCTGACTGTTTGAAAAGAACCGCCTAAAGCAATCGAAACAATACAAGCTATCGAAATGTTCTTGATTCGTGAATACATTGTTAATCTCCTTAAAACTGTGTAACGGACTCTCTACTTCCAATTGTACTTATGAACGAATCCAGGACGTCGCAAGTTATCTCATTTCGTACCTTCCTTTCTACCCGCTCGGGGCTTATTGAGTAAGCACTGCGATTTGGTATGGGCTCACGGCCCTGCTGTAGATGCGGATGTCGTCGATCATTCCAAACCAGAAGGTATCTGGTTCCAGGTTCTTGCCTGCGCCGATGTACAAACCACCATCCCAGCCTTTGAGTCCGGTTTGTGTGTCGTGGGCCACTTCGACATCATCCACGTAGAGAATTTTGTTCGCACCGTCCCAGGTGAATCCTACACGGTGCCAATTGCCATTGGTAATGACGGTTGGGGAAATGAGCGGAGGTCCCGGTGGAGTGGTCCCACGGCCAGTAGTCGCTGGATTCTTTAGGTCTGTTCTGAGTGTTCCATCAAGAAGGTCGGCCATCAACCAGTTTGTACCGCTTTCTTGAGAGAGAATAACCTGTCCAGGAGCGCCACCCCTAATCCACGCGAAGACACTGAATGCGCCATCCGCAGGATTTAAGATAGAATTGGAGCTAATGTAGTCATCAATCCCATCGAGTTCCAGCGCGCCGGCCACTTGACCGCCATCAGCGTGCCAAGTTGGCTCGCCGTGTACGAAACCGTCATTGGCATTTGCACTGTCCTGGGCGGTGTTGCCTTCTGTTTCGTCCAATGCCCAGTGCGCGACGAGCGTGGGGTCATCGACGTTCTCAAACAAGTGCTCAGAAAGGACGATGAGGTCCTGCACATCGACGATGCCGTCACCAAAGGGTGTCGGCCCAATGTCACACGAAGAGTAGTCTTCTCCCCAGTGGTCAACGATGATGCACATGTCGGTAGAGTCGACAATTCCGTCACCGTTAAAGTCAACGACCGGGCTGATCGTCATCCGGTAGATCTTAAAAGTACCACCCCATCCAGTCGTATCGTTGTGGGCGAAGTGGAGAGTGCAACCGTCAACTGAGAGGCTCGGGGAAATATCGTAATATGGAGTGTTGATCATCGGCCCAAGATTGACCGCTGGCCCCCAAGCATTGGACACAGTCGGACGCATTGCCATGTATATATCCATACCACCATATCCACCCGGCCGGTCTGAGTAAAAGAAAAGCACCCGCCCGTCGGCTGAGATGTTCGGGAAACCTTCCCAAGACGAAGTGTTGGGAGGTACCCCAACATTCACAGGAGTGCCCCAGTCATCATCTTTCCTTGCTCGTGTCGTCACGAATATGTCGCCACTACTACTGAAGTAAAGCGATAGGCCGTCAGTTGATATGCTTGGATAGGTCTCCATAGACGAACTGTTGATCGTCGGTCCAAGATTGACTGGATTACCCCAGTTCTCATCTTTGCTTCTTCTCTTGGCGACCCATATGTCGCCACCGCCGTGTCCGCCGGGCCGGTACGGGGAACCGCTCGGACCGACGTCGGCAAAGTAAAGCTCTAATTCGTCGGCCGAGATGCTTGGTGTGCCATCGCAAGCCGAGGTATTGACCGGTGGCCCAAGATTCACCGGTTCTCCCCAAGGGTCGCCTTTCATTTCTCGGCTTGACACGTATATGTCCTCTCCGCCATAGCCCCCGGGCCGGCTTATGTAAACGAAGTATGCCTCCAATCCATCGGCGGTCATTGTGAAATCTCCCGGACTTATCCCGGGCGTATTTATCAGCTCAGGAAGTGACTCCACATCTCCGAAAGTGAAATCCGCGTTGGCAACCTCCGCAGCCAGGCCCAATGTCAAAACCAATACGAGGGCCCCCGCTTTGCGGGAATCCAGTGGAATTGTCTTTTTCATCTTACTGCCCTTTCATTATATAGTGGCTGGTGGCTAGTAACTAGCAAACACATAGATCAGTTTTCAGTTGTCGGTTTGAGCCCAAGAAGGTAGGAAGGTAAGAAGATAAGCATGGCGGAGTATCAAGGTTTCTTATCTTCTTCATTTCTTCGCTTCCTAACTTCATACGCTAGCCGCACACTGTGTGCAGCTTTGTTCAGGGCGATTCTTTTGCTGAAAAACCGACTCTTTGAACTCGCTGGTTCTACTATTAAAAACGGGAAGAGGACGAGAGCCTGCCGATTTGCTTGAAATTTTTTTCAGGAATAGGTAAAATCCATATAAAATCTCTCAACTGTGGAGGTTCGTAAAGGTTGATGTGCAATTTCGACCAAAAGACGCAGGAATTGGTTATTCTGGCCAAGGAAGGGGATGACTCTGCTTTAGAGCAGTTGTGTAGGGTTTACAGCGAGCGAGTACGGCGAGTGATTCGGCTTCGCATGGGCAAGGAGATTCGCCCCAGGCTGGACTCAATGGATTTAGTCCAGGATGCCCTTCTTTCTGCTTTGGGGGGCTTAGGAGACTTCACGTATAAGAACGAGGGTGATTTTCTGCGCTGGCTGACGAAAATAGCTGAGAACAGGCTTAGAGACAACATAGACAAACTATACACTGCTAAGCGTGATATTCGTAAAGAGGTTCGACTTGAAAACTACGAGCCAACTACCGGTAGTGGGTTTGTCGGAACTCCCGGAGCCATCGAGGCTACCACGCCGAGTGTAATTATGTCCAAAAAGGAAGATTTGGATAAGCTCGAGAAAGCAATAGATGAACTGAAACCCGACTATAGAAAAGTGATAGTCTTATCGAAGATTGATGGACTATCCTATAAAGAGATAGGAGATAGACTTGGCAAAAGTATAGATTCGGTGGGACACCTACTCTCGCGAGCGATGGTGGCGCTCACCGAGGCCTTCTGGACGATTTGATGGCGACTATGGACGACAATAACCAGGAGCATAGTTTCAAAGAGGCTGTTCGGCAGTTCGTCGAGATGCATTTGCAGGGTACGGCACCCAATATAGAAGAACTCGTTGGCAAATACCCGGAGCTTGAGCATCAAATTAGACAGAAGGTAAAAGAGTTCCATAAAGTTGACTCATTATTCGACTCTCTTGTCCATGCAGACGAGAGCGACTTCGAAGATGCAGCGACTGTACATTCTCTTGTTGGCCAAAAAATAGGGAGCTTTGAAATTGTAGAGATAATTGGCCGAGGTGGAATGGGTGCGGTCTATCTCGCCCATGACACAAAACTCGACCGCTCTGTGGCCATCAAGAGCATCCCCCTTAAACTGGCAGGCGACTCGACTACCAAGGTGCGTTTCAAGCGTGAGGCCAGACTCTTGGCCTCATTGAATCACCCAAATATCGCCGTGATACACGAAATCATTGAGCAAGATGATGATTCTGGTTACCTGGTTCTCGAATATGTCCCGGGCCAGACGCTGACAGAGCGGATTGCACGTAAGCCCGTCAAATTGGAAGAGGCCCTTTCGATTGGCCGGCAGATCGCCGAGGCTATCTCAGCAGCACACGAAAAGGGTGTTGTCCATCGGGACCTCAAGCCAGGCAATATCAAGATAACACCTGATAGCAGAGTCAAGGTGCTGGACTTCGGCCTGGCCAAGGCCTCTGCAAGCGAGGCCATAACCGAGGAAACCACTGTCACTCAGCCCGGCCGCATAATAGGCACGCCAGCCTACATGAGCCCGGAGCAAGCGCGCGGTAAGCCGGCTGATGTGCGTAGCGACATCTGGTCATTCGGCTGTGTGCTGTACCAGATGCTGACTGGCAAGATGCCCTTCGAAGGCGAGACAGTTTCGGACACGCTGGTTAGGCTTCTCGAGCACGAGCCTGACTGGCACGCGCTGCCCCAGGCTACACCGGCGAACATCCGGATTCTGCTGCGTCGCTGTTTGGAGAAAGAGCCACATCGCCGTCTGCGCGATATGGGTGATATTGCCATCACGCTCGAAGACACAGTGACCGAATTGCAGCACATGGCGCCGCGAACGGAAACCGTAGAAGCAGACCGCACTCAACCGACGAAGGCAATTGTCGTACTGCCATTCGAGAATCTTTCCAGCAACCAGGAGCAGGAATACTTCGTGGATGGCATGACAGATGCCTTGATCGCCGAATTAGGCAAGATCGAGGCCCTCAGAGTCATTTCTCGTACTTCATCCATGCATTTCAAGGGCACGGACAAGAAGGTGCCGGAGATCGCAAAGGAACTCGGTGTCGATGCCGTCGTTGAAGGTTCGGTCCTGAAGGTGGGAAATGACGTTCGCATCACAGTTCAGCTCATCGATGGAAGGATCGACACACATCTCTGGTCGGAGAACTACACGGGAACTCTGACCAACATCCTTGCGCTACAAAGCGAGGTGACACTGGCCATCACGCGGGAGATCGAGGTTGCCGTCACCCCTGAAGAAGAGAGGCGAATCAAGCAGACGCAACCGATAGACCCAGAGGCACACGAGGCATATCTCAAGGGTATCTTCTTCTTCGAGAAGAAAACTGAAGGAAGTTATAGAACAGCCGCTGACTACTTTAACCAGGCTATCGAGATAGAGCCAAATTACGTGCAAGCCCATGCATGGCTTTCGGCCGCTTATTGGGTTCCTTCGATTTACGGATACGGCGCAGGGCATAAGAGCTTCTCCAGAGCCAAGATAGCTGCGAATACGGCGATTAAGTTAGATGAGACATGCGGGGAAGCCCATTCTGCTTTAGGCTGGATCGCTCTGATGTATGACTGGGACTGGCAAAAAGCCAAACTGAGTCTGGAACGAGCCATCGACCTTAATCCAAACCTCA
>JADHXR010000141.1 GCA_016782865.1 Phycisphaerae bacterium | reverse complement strand
TGTCTATTTTCTATCCGGAGTTTCCGGTTCTCTTGCTCAACCTGTTCAATTCTGGCGTCCTTGCTAGTCATGCCAACTCATATTGCAATCCTTGTGCCATAAATGATCACGGCAAAAAAAACTCCGTGAACGGGAACTGTCATTGTAAGACTCAAAGTCGTCCACGGCAATGAAATCGGCCGTCGCAAAGCTCCAGACAAGACCCTTGATCGTTTCAGTCGGATAAACCTCATCCACCCGCCAGGCGTAACTGCTGTCCCAGGCAAGTCCTCCGGGATCATAGGTCTCGGCACCAAGCGCCCTGGGGCCTACATACTCGGGTGAGGCTGTGGTGGCGTTCTTGACGGCACCCGCATCGGGACCAAAGTATAGCTCATGTGAGGTGGCATTATCCGCCGCCGCCCAACTCAGCGCTTCGATCATCTGCACATCCGCTGCGCCGTTGGCTGGTTGCGGATTGCCGACGGCACCCGGCGTTGTAAAGCTCCAGACATCGCCCTTGTGTGTTTCAACGCCGTCAAACTCGTCGACGCGCCAGTAAAGGACCTTCTCTCGTTCGAGAGTGTCGGGATCATAGCTCGGGCCTCCTAACGGCATGCCGCCGGCGGCGTTGTTCACGTCGTCATAGCTGTCGCCGAGATAGACGGTGTGCAACTTGGCGCCGTAACCGCCCGTCCAGATGAAGATCGCATTTGGGTCTACAAATTCGGCGCCGTCAGCCGGGTCGGGGGAATAAGCCGTCTTGGGTGGAATCGAGAAACTCCAGATGTTGCCTTTCCACGGACTGTTGGGATCGGCTTCATTGACCTCGTCGATTCGCCAATAGTAAGTTGTTCCCGGAGCGAGGCCTCCGGGAACAGGAAATCCCGGAAAACCGACAACGAGAGATGTCCCGGCCTGGTTGGCCTGGAAGGAATCGCCAAGGCCGTCGTTCACAACATCGTAATTATCGCCCAGATACACGTCGTGCGAGACCGCAAAGTCTCCCGCGCTCCAGCTAAGGCTAGCCCACGTGGCTCCAAGGAGATCACCATCGGCCGGGTTGGGGCCATAGGCAAGCTCAAGCGCTCCGCTGCCTTTCATAATAACTTTGATCTGGTCCTGCGCCAGTGCCTCGTCATACACACGCGCATCGTCGATCCCGCCTGCGAGATAATGGGTCGGCGGATTCAGGTCTCTTCCGGCTCCCAACATCAGGCGCCCGTCGCTCGTCTCTATCGAGCCTGTCGAGTCCATTATCCCAATCGGTTCGCCGTCGAGGTACACGGTTTTCACTGTTCCGTCATACGCTGCGGCGGCGTGGTGCCAGTCGCCGTCGAAGAGACCGGGCGCCGGCACGGCCATCCACGCGGGGTCAGTCCCGGTCGTCTTGAAGCCGAGTTGTTTGTTGCTGCCTCCTTCCTTAGAGAGCCCGAAAAGACAAGCTTCAATCCTGCTCGGATGATCTCACATCCACGGACTTCACGTTACCTCAGCTTATACCAGATCAGCCGCCTGCCCGTCAAGAAGAATCTCTGGATGACTGAGAGGATTCGACTGCGTCTGGTTAGCGTAAGGTGAAGACGGTGATCTCGGGTCTTATGCTCAACCTCGCTCTGCCGACCCGACCAAGTCCGCGGTTAACGTACAGTTTCGTGCCCGCGACTTCATACATGCCTGCCTGAAAGCGTCGGCGCCCCGAGGATCGCGATGACCCAGGCCAGAGCCTGGCTTTTCTTCCGTGCGTGTGCCCGCTCATCACGGCGTGCGCTGCAAAATCACCCAGGTGCTCGACTCCGCGTGGATTATGCATAAGTGCGATGGTCGCCTGGTCCGTGGGCACGTCGGCGAAGGCCCTGTGCGGTCTGAAGTCACCTACCCTCAAATCGCCCAATCCCACGAGCCACAGCGGGTGGCCGTCAATGTCCAAAACGGTCGACTCGTTCCGCAGGACGGTGATCCCGCTGTCGGCCATGCCCCGGGTAAGGCGATCCAGCAAGTGGTCCCGCCGGCCCCTGAGGCCGTAATCGTGATTGCCCAGACAGGCATAGGTGCCGAATCGACTTTCGATGTTGCCGAGCAGGGCGACGACTTTTTTCCTGTACGTACCGGCAAAGTCATACGTGATGTAATCTCCCGTCAATACGACGAGATCGACGTCGAGCAGGTTGATCCGTTCGATGCAACGACGCAAATACGCGCCGCTCACGGTCCTGCTGTGATGAAGGTCGCTGATATGCGCTATGCGCTTGCCATTCAAGCGACGATGAGGGCTTTGGAGAGGCAGATCGACTTCGACAACTTCGATCCACTCCGGGCCGACTCCGTTGGCATCGATCGCCCATCGCGTACAAATACCCAGCAATCCCAGAGCGGCACCCTTCAAATAGTGCCTGCGATCGATTGATGCGCTTGCTCGGAATGTCGATCTAAAGTCATTACCCATAATATGCAATACCGCCAGTCGGAAGGTATTTTACGGTATACGTCAGAAAAAGCAAGAGGTTCGCAGGGGAATTCTACAGGCAGTAGAAGCTGTCGGGTTCCCCTGCAATGTTCATGTTACCTGTAAAGGATAGGCTTTTTGCGCCAGTCCTTGTCCGCATCGTGGCCATATTCGCGGACGCGAGGCCGGCGCTCGCGCAAGCGGACCGATTCGATTCCCAGATAGTAGCCTGTGGATCTGGGATTGCTGCCCACGCACTCAAGACGCAGCTTGTAGTGGCCCGGATCGGGCCAGAAATCCAACAGATGATGTTCGCGGCTCACGATTTCTTCGCCGTACATATCCATTATAGGACCAAGCTTCACGCCATCGAGGTACGCCTGATATTTCCCAAAATCGTAGGAATGAGTCATGACAAGCACAAGTCGCAGGGGCTCTTTTTTCTCGATTTCGAAAGGAATCTCGATCCAGGCTTGCTCTCTCTCTTGAGGCTTATAGAGCAAATGACCGTCAGGATAAATATTCAAGTTCTGCACGGCCCCCTCTCCCTCGCCGTGATATTGGGCGTCCGTATAGCCCCGCGCCGGGACAATTCGGTCCAGGCTGGGCAGCTTGCGTTTGCGGGCGTGCACAGTCTGGGCCTCGAAAGTCGGCTCGCCGACCTGATACCAAAACGCCACGCTGGAATAGTCATCCTCGCGTTCGTTCCAACTGTGAACCTTGCGGTCGGGGTTCTCGTCGGCGGAGATCCAGCCGTAGTGCTCGAAGGTTACCTTGATACCCTTGTTGAAAACGATCGGATCGCTTATGTGCCAGCGATAGGCGCTCGTGTGGCTACCGACAATGCCCCACTGGTCGAAGTAAGGCACACCGAAGTAGGGCGTGACGGTTGTCTTGAGCCCCCAGGCGCTGAGGAAATAATCCTCCGTCCCAGTGCCCCAAATCGAGGCCTTCTTTTCGCCGTCGATGTATATTTTCTCGTCACCTTCGCCAAACCAGGAGGGACTGCGCGTTCGCACACTCAACACTGTCCCTACATAATGACCCTTGCCTTCGGTATCGAGGATCACATAATCCTTTCGGCTCTGAGCAGGATATTCCTGGCGATACTGCGCATAAAAGTAAGGCGTATCTTCGCCGATACTCTCCTTCTTGATCCAGTCAATATTGTAGTAGAGCAGACTGATCGGCTTTTCGCTCTGATTGACAATCTCGACTCTCGCCGACTTGCGAAAGGGCATGTGCCAAAAGCAATTGTAAGAGTCGGCGTCCTCGACAACAACGGGCAGGCTTATGACCTCGCTGCGTTTGCCGAAGCTGTTGGCGAAGAAGTCGCCCACCGGCGCCTCGACGCCGGGGCGTTCGCCGCCGTCCCAATACATCCGCAAGAGCATTTCCTGATGGTTGGCCGAGCCGTTCTTCGCCCATCCGTGAGGCTCTGGACCCAGGAACGTCATCCAGATATGCGTGATGACTCCGGGGCCCTTTACATCGGCCAACACTTTGGTTTCGCCCGGCGCAACATTCTTGTTGTCCCAGTTGCTCTGAGGGTCCGGCTCACCGTTCGGGTCAAACTTGCCGTCCGGCCCGATCTTGTGCGTCGAGGTCTCCCGCATGCTCCGTCCTTCATGCGGGCGGGCGAGATCGGCTAATGAGCCTGCAAACAAAGTCGGCGTCAAACATGAGCAAAGCGAAAGGCCAAACAAAAGCAACGAGCATTTTTCTATTTCGAGGTGGCGGCGGATTTCGGTCATATCTCATTCCTTCCATTTCTTCTTGGCGACCCGGCTTCTGTGCAGTCACTTTCGCACTCATTAGAGGCAAAACAACAATCAGCACCCTATGAAGCAGGTGTTCTTTCATTGTCAAAGTCTCCTTCAAAGCTATGGTGACGGCGATGCTTTACTGAGCGTCGCCCGTTGGCGAATTTGCAGCAAGGTGCGCCGGGTACTTACCTCCGGGTACGTTTGAGCGATAGCGTCGAGCCGGTCCGCATCTACGTGCTCGCTCAAATTCAGCAATGCGTTTGCCGCGGCGTTCCGGACCGAGACAGCATTGTCATAGTCGGTGAGAGCCTCCATTAGTGTGCCAATGGCGCGGGGGCTGTTGATGCGCCCCAGGGCACCGGCGGCCGCGGCGCGGTAGAACGGAGTCAGGGCCTTGTAAACGAAAACGTTGGGCGGGTCTTCGTAGCCGAACGATGCTTCCTTCGCGTCATCCCGCAGAGCGGCAACAAGTGAGTCGATGCTTTCATCATCGCTCAGCCTGCCGAGAAGCCGCGCTGTGTAGAAGCAGACCCATGATCGCGGGCGCGAGGGCCCCATGGCGCGATAGCGATTGAAGATATCCCACAACCGCCGAGCATACGTCCTGTCGAGACAGACGATGGAGATGATCTGCGCGGCACGTGACTGCGGATCATGCGGCCCGACAGAGATAGCCGGCGCCGAGGCGGTGACAGCTTCTTCGAGATTGCCGGCGGGTTCTGCGTCGGTGTCACCCAGCACGGCCAGGCAGGTCTCAATGACCTGTCGGTAGAGGCTGCTTCTTGCGAGGACTCGCGCGACAAGGTTTTCGTAACTGTCGGTTTCATGGAGCAGGGCACGGTCGGTGTCGATGGGAATTGACTTGAGTATGCTCGGGACAATAGGATCGATGTTTCCCGGCTGCGAGCGGTCGATGGCTTCGAGGATGCGATAATGAATCGGCGAGGACTGACAGCCCATGAGCCATGAATGGTCGCCGCACCAGAACGTGTACTTCCAGAAATCGAGAAGATCAGGAGCCGACTCGATCAGAGGCTGCACCGCATCGCCAGAGCCGATTCTGCCGAGCGCTTCGGCGGCGGTCGCCGTCAGATACACGGGCCTTTGCAGCCAGCCCAATTCATGCAGATCGGGCGCCTTGCCGGGGTCCTTTGTCATGTTGTTGCGAAAGATCGTCGTCAACATCGGTATCGCCTGTGCATCGCGCAGATGACCGAGAGACCGAATTGCGGCCATCATCACGCGTAAAGAGGCGTTCGGATTTTGAGCGAGAAACTCTCGCAGGGCAGCTTTGGCATCTTCCGATCCGACATGCCCGAGGGCCCGGGCGCAGCTCAATTGTACAACCGCATCCCGCGACGAGAGCATCCTGATCAGACGCGATTCGATCGCCTCCCAGTCGTTTCGTGCGAGATACTCCTGCCACTTGCCGGCATTGGACCGGCCCATGAACGGATTGAAGCCCACCGAATGAGCAGTCATATTCTCCAACGCAATGTTGGCCGCCTGAGCCGCAAAGACGTTGCGGTCGTCGAGAGTTTCAAGCAATGGTCTGACAGCGGAGCGATTTCCACAGGCCGACAGTGCAAGAGCGGCACTCGCACGGACCTGCGGCGATGCGTCTTCGAGGGCTTTGGCGAGCGTGGGAATACTGGATCTGTCGCGGAGCAAGGCGAGAGTCTGCGCAGCCGAGGTTCGTTCAAGGACATCGGCGGATTGTAATTGCTCGCTCAGTTGCACGATGTCGGCGGAACGATTCAAGGAGCCGTCTGATTTCGCAGTGACCGGAAAAAGTGTTATAGCCGCGGCCTCGCGGAATCGGTCGTATTGAAGGTTGAGTGCGCAGCCGTTGCCGCCGTTGTTGGCCCTAAAGCGGTGGGGCGTTCCCCGACCCAGGAGTTTGACGGGCGCGAATCGCGCAGCCATCGGCATCGTCGATGATCTGGGGGCGGACGCGCGGCGATTGTGGCATCCTATGCAGGATACGTGCTCGCCCGGGCGGACGTAGATCCACGTCGTTTCGTTGATGACGGACCGGCCCTCGGCGTCTATTGCCTGGATTGACAGCGCGGTGTCGGCGGGAACTTCGACGTAGAATGAGCCGTCCGGCGCTAACGGCACGGTTCCCAGTTCAATGCCTTCGACTCCGATGTGGTCGAAGCGGTGCATGGCCGAACGTAGTGTGAAGGGTTTGCCCTGAACAATACGGACGGCCTTTATGCTAGAGAGATCGGCGTTGGTCTGCTTGGTATCAAAGACGCTCTGACAGAGCAGCAAGCCGGTCTGGGGCCGGCGATTTTGCGCGCCCGCCGGCAATTGGCTTGCGAGGACCGGCGGTCTGGGTTGAGAGCCGAGAAAGACGGCCGAGTGAATCTTATCGAGCGAGAGAATTTTGGCGGTCTTTCCGGTTTTCCAGTCGATCAGTCCTATCCAGCTTCGGCCCGGGCCGGTACAAAAGACCCGGCCATCGGGCAAGGGGGAGACATCGAAAGGGACAAATCCAACAGGCGCTTTTTCAAATCGCGATGTGCCTGAGTCGAACAGACCCGAGGCCACCAGGCCGTTCTGACAGATCGCGGCTATGCGGCCGTCGGCCAACGGGGCCACTGAGCCAAAGCCGTTCTGCCTGAGCCACGCGGAGTTTCGCTCGGCGGCAAATGTCCGGTCAAATCCAATGGCGGATCTGTCGGGTCCGAGGACCGCCATCCCACCGGTGCCGTCGGGTCGAATGTGATGGATGCGGGTCTCCACCTTGGCGCGCTCAAAGAAGTTGTCGCAGCGCACGAACGCAATGCCGCCGTGCGCGGTGACTTTCGGTTCGTGGTCGGCAACGATGTGGTAGGTGAGGGGAGTGATGTTCGAGCCGTCATCGTTCATTGCAAAGATGGCCGAGGCGAAGTTGCCGTGATATTCGTCCCGGCTGCCAAGTCTCGTGGAGCAGAATATGATCCGGCCGTCCGGAAGCTGGGCGGGTTCGTAGTCGTGGTAAGGGCCGTGCGTGAGCTGGATGAGGTCCGAGCCGTCGGCGCCGATTGCGTAGACGTGGAAGAACTTGTCGGCCGCTTTGACCATAGAAAAATAGACGGTCGAGCCGTCCCAGGAAACACAAGGGGCTGCGACGAGTCCCGTGCCTGCGTCGTGTAACAAGGTGAGCTCTCCGTCAGGCTTCGCCGGGACAAGCTTGTAGAGTCTCCGGCCAAGCGCAGGAGGGCACGCGGCATCATGCTCGAAATAGGCTCGGGAGCCGAGGACCGAGACGGTGAAGTTCGCCGGCTCGACCAGAGGGACATAATCGCCGACGAAGACCACGCCGGCGGGCCATTGGAAGTCGGCTGTGATCAGAACAACGGCGGACGTGACCTTGCCTGTCAGGTCAAAGGTCTTTCGAGTGTAACATTCCCATTCGCCGATGGCAGTGGGAGAAGGGGACGTCCAGATCCAGTGGGCCCTGGCCATGTCGGGATTGTGCTGCTCGGCGAGGGAGTTGGCGCCCGTGCATGTGTGAATGATTATCAGAAGTGCAGGCAGCAGGGTGCCAGTTTTTCTTACCATGAGTCTCCTCTGCGCATATACTGTACTTGTCTGTCGGCTCGATCATCGTGCGGTATTCTATCAGGATCAGCGTATATAAACAAGCTCGGGCCTCACGATTGTTTTCTTGCCATCGCTATCGAACCCAATATACTTGTCGGCAAGACACGCGTGACGGCATATCGTCGAAGGCAGAAAGAGGACCGAAGGATGAAGAAGATATGTATGATCGGAGCATTTGACACCAAGGGCCCCGAGTATGCGTACGTGCGCGAGTGCATACTTGCCAGAGGGCACGAGGTGCTTATGGTAAACACGGCAGTCCTGGGATCGACCGATCTCTTTGCCGTAGACGTGGAGGCGGAAAAGGTCGCCCAAGCCGGCGGCGCAAGCCTCGAACAGCTTCGAGAGGACAAAGACCGCGGCCGGGCCATGAAGATCATGTGTGCGGGAGCGCCGGTGATCGTAAAATCACTCCACGACGAGGGAAAGATCGACGGCATCATCGGCATGGGCGGCACCGGAGGAACCACAGTTGTTACCGCCGCCATGAGGGCCTTGGCGGTCGGCATACCGAAGGTCTGCGTCTCGACCGCGGCGTCGGGTGATGTCTCGGCCTACGTTGGGACAAAGGACATCACGATGATTCCTTCGGTCGTCGACGTCGCGGGCATCAACCGCATCTCGCGAATTATTTTTGCTCGCGCAGCGGGCGCCGTCTGCGGGATGGCCGAGGCCGAGATTGCTCAGAGCGAGCAGGACAAGCCGGTCATAACGGCGTCGATGTTCGGCAACACCACCGAGTGTGTCAACGCCTGCACCGAGAAGCTTTCGGCGAAAGGATACGAAGTTCTCATCTTCCACGCCACGGGTACGGGCGGCAAGACCATGGAAGGCCTCGTCCAAGAGGGATTGGTCGATGCCGTTCTGGATATAACGACAACCGAGTGGGCCGATACCGTGTGCGGCGGTGTGTTCGATGCAGGAGAACAACGGCTTGATGCGCCTGGGAAAATGGGGATACCTCATCTGATTGTTCCCGGCTGCGTCGACATGGCGAACTTCGGCGGACTCGACACGGTCCCGGATAAATACAGGAAGGCAAAACGCACCTTCTACGAGTGGAACCCGTCCATTACGCTGATGCGCACGAACAGGCAAGAGAACGAGAAGATGGGGCAGATATTCGCGGAAAAAGCGAACGTAGCCAAAGGTCCGGTCGCGTTTCTGATTCCTCTCAAGGGTGTATCCATTCTCGACGGGGACGGCCAGCCGTTCTGTGATCGCGATGCCGACAAGGCTATGTTCGACGCTATCAAGGCCAACCTCAAAGAGGGCGTCACCGTGGTGGAGACCGACAATAACATCAACGATCCGGAATTCTCGGCCAAGGCCGTCGAGATGATGCTCGATCTGATCGAACAGGCAAGACGACAAGCAAGGAGATAGCAATGTCATTCACAAGACAGCAGGTTCTGCAGCGGCTGCGCAAACGCATCGCCGATGGTGTTCCGATTATTGGCGGCGGGGCGGGCAACGGAATCAGTGCAAAGTGCCAGGAAGCGGGAGGCGTTGATCTGCTGATTATCTACAACTCCGGGCGCTTCCGTATGAACGGTCGCGGCTCGCTGGCGGGCTGTATGCCTTACGGGGACGCCAACGGGATCGTGATGGAAATGGCCGGCGAGGTGCTGACGATTGTCAAAGATACTCCCGTTTTGGCCGGTGTGTGCGGCACCGATCCGACTCGCCTGATGGACGTGTTCCTGAAACAGGTGCGCGACGCGGGGTTCTCCGGCGTGCAGAACTTTCCCACCGTCGGTCTCTGTGACGGCCGGTTCCGGGCCAACCTCGAGGAAACCGGCATGGGATATGGGCTGGAGGTCGAGATGATCCGCCAGGCGCGCGAGCTGGATATGTTTACCACGCCGTATGCGTTCAATGCCGAGGAGGCCAAAGTGATGGCCAAGGCCGGCGCCGACGTGGTTGTTGCTCACATGGGACTGACAACCAAGGGCGCAATAGGTGCCTCGACCGCACTGACGCTGGAGCAAGCCCCGGCTAAAGTCCAGCAAATATGTGACACGGCAAAGTCGGTTAATCCCGATGTCATTGTGCTTTGTCACGGCGGGCCCATTTCCACCCCGGACGATGCCGAGTTTGTCCTGCGGAACACCAAAGGTGTAGACGGCTTCTACGGGGCGTCGAGCGTGGAGAGACTGCCCTGCGAGATCGCCATCACCGAGCAGATGACGAAGTTCAAATCAATTCGATTCGAGTGAATTGTGACGCGACGCGATTGTCCCGATTAGACTGCCTCTACCGTGACAACTTAGTGACTCCGTCATGAATCTCCCAATTCGAGTAGCCTGTTGGCAGAAAAGTGTAACATAACGCCCGAAGCAAGCATACCCGATTCGCATGGCAGTGTCAAGAAAAACGCCCGGCGACAAAGGTACTATTCGCTCGCGGCGCCCCGATAAATCTGGTAATCTGAACACGCGTATCAGGAGAAACACTGATTAAGATCAATCGCTATGGGCAAATGTCGATCTATATTGAGAGGAAACTTTGTGAGATACCGCACACTTGCTACCGTTTGTGCAGGGGGCATGCTCCTGCTGGCTTGTTCGGCAACTGCGAGCGAGACCGCCCTAAAAGAGCAGGCCGCAAAAGCAATGCGCCGGGCTGCCGACTTCTTCCGGACCCAGGTCTCCACCGAAGGCGGCTACCTCTGGCGCTACAGCGAGGACCTGTCCCTTCGCGAAGGCGAGGGGACGGCGACCGATACTATGATCTGGGTCCAGCCCCCGGGGACGCCCTCGGTCGGGATGGTTCTTCTGACCGCCTACGAGGCCACGGGTGATTCGTACTATCTCGACGCCGCGAGGGATGCCGCGCATGCTCTTGTCAGAGGTCAACTGCGCTGTGGCGGCTGGGACTACCGCATCGAGTTCGATCCCAAACGGCGACAGCGTTACGCGTATAGGGTCGATCCTCAGAAGAAGGACCAGCGGAACGTCAGCACTATGGATGATAACAATACTCAGTCGGCAGTGCGGCTGCTGATGCGAGTCGATCGGGCGCTGGATTTCAAGGACGATAATATCCATGAAGCCGCTCAGTTCGCTCTATCGACGATTCTCGATGTCCAGTACCCCAATGGCGCATGGCCTCAGCGGTTCACCGCCGCTCCCGATCCGTCGAAGTTTCCCGTCAAGAAGGCCTGCTATCCGGACTTCTGGTCGTGGACTTTCCCCGAGCGTGACTATAAGGCTTTCTACACCTTCAACGACAACAGCATTGGCGATACGATTGCGACCATGCTGGAGGCGTTCGAGATATACGGCAAAGTGAAATACCAGGCGGCGGCGGAAAAGGCGGGCGATTTCATCATACTGGCCCAGATGCCCGAGCCTCAGCCGGCTTGGGCGCAGCAGTATAACGCGGACATGCAGCCGGCCTGGGCGCGAAAGTTCGAGCCGCCCGCCGTCACAGGGGGCGAGTCACAAGGGGTAATGCGGACCCTGCTTACGCTCTACCGCGCGACAGGCAAAAAGAAATACCTCGAACCATTGCCCCGGGCCATCGAGTACCTGCGCCGATCCCGGCTGGGCGACGGGCGTCTGGCCCGTTTCTACGAGTTGAAGACCAGTAAGCCGCTCTATCTGACCAGGGGCGACTACAAGGTCACCTACAGCGATTCCGATATGCCTACGCATTACTCTTTCAAGCAGTCCGATGGTATTGAGAGCATCGCGCAAGAGTACGAGCGTCTGCGGGCTATGGACCCGGCCAGGTTGAAGCAACCGAAGAGGGCTGGCGCCCCGCGTATGAGCCGAGTGCTGGCGGCTCGCGCCAAGTCGGTTATTGAGAACCTCGATGAACAGGGCCGCTGGGTGGAAAATGGAAAGATGAGAGAAGACGCCGGAGATGCCCCCGTTCGCCGCGTGATCGACTGCCGCACGTTCATCAGCAACGTGAGTACCCTGAGCGCCTATCTGGCTGCAGCAAGGTGATCGGGACTGGGGTATTCTAGCTTCAGGGTTCCGAGTAGCTGTCGGAAATACACGTAAGCACCTTTGTCGGCTCAAAACCGGCCGGGCACTCCTGTGTGCCTGAGCGATTGAAAACCAGGTCGGTGTTGCCGGCCAGGCCCATACGCGAGTCGGAGTAGTTTAGTACCGAGCCGTTGATGGTCCCACCGGCATTGCCCTGGAATTCCACACCGCTGGCGGCAATAACGCCATTGAGCACATCAAAATTGCCGCGGAAGCAGACATTGAATCCCGGCGCCAGGATGAAGGTGCCGGTCTGCTCGGTCAGTGTACCGAATTCTTCCTGCGGCAGCGTGGACACATCGTAGCTGTCCACTGTCCCGCCGAAATCGAGCACGCAGTCTTCGGATGGGTTATCCAGGTCTCCCTCGGCCAGGATGAGGCCGTGGATCTCGGCGTTGCCTGTGAAACTGACTGCGTTAGGTGCTCGGACGTACATGATACCTCTGATGACTGCGTGTCCTGAAAATGAAGGATTGGTGTTGGCGGGAATTTCGATGTTTGTGAGAGTGACATTCGAGGTCGGATCACCCGACTGGAACGTGCTCTGGATATAGCTCTCGAACTCAGTTGGATTGGGCACGGGGAAATCGCACATTTCGGCCCCGACAGTGACGTATTCGAAGGCGTCCTCTCCCGTTACTCCATGAACCGAGCTGCTGTTGGCGATAACCACGGCGGCAAGAGGGTTCATAATGCTGACATCGCCTGCTATCGAGGATCTTCCCTTCATGTCGAGAGCAAGAATGCTGTTGAGGCTTTCGATGTATACGCTGGCCTCGATATTCTCGTTGTATCCGTCAATCTCCACATTTCCCTGCATGTCAAGAGGCCCTTTGGTGGCTATGCCGTAGTCAAATATGGGATTGCCGATGGTGTAGAAACCACAACTGATCGCCACCTGCTTGTTCATCTGACGACTGTTTCCGGTGACCGTCAGGTTCACCGTGTCGAAATCGGCGCCGAAGCTCATCGTGGCGCCAAAACTCTGGTTGAGTTGCGAATCCAGCGTGACATCGGGGATTGTGAGGGTTTTAGTGGTAGTATCATAAGAAATGCTGATATTGGTCAATCCCGCAGTGGTGAACTGCGTCTGGAGGCTGTTTGCGACCGACTGTAGCCTGTCTGGCGGCGCAACGCTGGCAGAGACGGTGATGTCCTGAAGGTGATATCTGACAACATCCAGTCCCGAATGGGCACTGGCGAGCGCTCTGTTCACGTGTTGGTGATTGGAGGCAAGCTGAGCATTCGTGGCGGAGATGCTGGCCATGCTCACAGCCAGTGTAGAGAATATGAGCACGAACATGATCGATATTATTAATGCGGCCCCTTTGCGAGACTGTCGACGTATCATCTTGCCCCCCCCAGAGATAAGACGCGCTACCTGATGAATTGTAAATGAGCCCGGCAAGAATAACGGGCCTACATAAACTATAACCCATCGGCACACAATGCAAAACACAATTACGAAAAAGTTCGACAGAAATCTCAGAGGACTGTTCGTACGCCTGTCCTGCCAGTTTCAGCACGCACTCGGCGTGTGATCGACTGCCGGACGTTCGTGAGCAACATGAGGGCACTGATCGCCTACCTGGTTGCCTCGCCGCGAACAGAAAGGACGTGGAGATATACTGAAGGCACGAGATTTTGCGCTCGTGCCTTCAGCGTTGGTGTCTTTGAGTGTGACTTACAGGTTCCTGGGCATCACGAAAGGCTCACGGTAAGAGCACTTGACGTACTTGTTGGCCCTTTCGGCGTTTGGCCCGACGAAACGCTCTCTCTTGCGATCATAGGTCAAGGCCGGTCCGAGGACAAACTTGTCCCTGGCCGGATTGACTTCATTTCCTTCCAACTGCTCCAGCATGTCATTGAGCGTGTTCAGTGCGTCCTCGTGATTCTTCACACTCTCGCGAACCTCATCGAGGGATGCCTCGGCTCCGGCGCGCCAGGCGACGTTTGCCTGATGACAGACGGCGGTGCCGAGGTGGCCTACTTCGATATCCGCCGCAAGGTCCTGCCGCCGGCCGCTGCGGACACAATCGATGAAATTCTGTGCATGTCCGGCGCCCGCGTTGCCCTTGTATTGTTTGATGAGCCCACCATCGTTGTCGTAAGCCTTACCGCCGCCACGTGCGATGCGAATCGAACCTTCCTCGCACTGGATCCAGTTGCCACCGCGAGCGGAAAGATATACTGCGCCGCTCTTGCCGCCGCGCCGCTTCGGGTCGGGCAGATTGCGGATATCAACGACTACCGGCAGGCCGTCATAATCGAAGAGTGCAAAGTGCATGTTGGGCGTCTCGCCGTTATCGTCCCAGGCAAAGCGATTGCCCACTGCCACCATCTTGGTCGGCACGTCGTCCCAGCCGAGAATATGGCGGAAGTCATCAATATAGTGGATTCCCCAGTTGGCCATCTCCCCGTCGCCCCAGTTCCACTGCCAATGCCAGTCGTAGTGGAACTGCTTTCGCATCACGGGTGTCATCGGGGCCGGACCGGCCCAGAGATTGTAGTCGATGTTGCTTGGAACCGGCTGAGGCGTCGTGACTTTGCCTATCGTGTCTCGGGCGCCGAGTTTGGAGCAGTGGACCCATTGGACCTTGCCGTACTTGCCGGCCTTGATATCGCGGGCTGCTTCCTGTACTGCGGGGCATGACCGATGCTGGGTGCCGGCCTGAACGATGCGATTGTACTTGCGGGCGGCGTTGACCATCTTGCGGCCTTCGGCGATCGAGTGGCTGACCGGCTTTTCCACGTACACGTGCTTGCCGGCCTGGCAGGCATAGATGGTCATGAGCGAATGCCAGTGATTGGGGGTAGCAATTATCAGAGCGTCGACATCCTTGCTATCCAGCAGTTCCCTGATATCGGCATAACCCGTTACATTCGTGCCGTATTTTGTCTTGCATTCGGCGACCCTTTTTGCGAGGATGTTGCTGTCCGGGTCGCAGAGCGCCACGACATTGACGCCGCTTAGGCCCTGAAAATTCTTGATGTGACCGCCGCCTCGGCCGTTAATGCCCGCTACGGCGACGCGGACCTCGTTGTTGGCCCCGCGGACACCGGTCACGAAGCCGCCCTGCGATGCGATGGCCATATAGGAGCCTGCCGTTGCGGCGATGCCATTCTTGAGGAATTTTCGACGACTGATTCGGTTCATGATCTGATCCTTTATTCAAATATAACACAGTACCAGGTTCAAGTGCACTGGGCCTTTTGCCAACAGACCGAAAGCCCAACTTGACTATCTTAACGAATATGTCCACACGGTCAATTCATTTCTCGCCAGCACCTTGCCGCTGAAGACGAATGACGAACATCTGACGCGTCTTGTCGGCGGTGTACCCAGGGACCAGGATGGCGTCGCTCGTTCGGTTCCAGCGCGGGGCCGGGTCGATGCGCAAGTCTCCACTGAGATAGGGTCCGCGGCTGAAGCCCCGCGAGCGGATGTTGGCCCCGTCCGCCAGGCGCAGGAAAACGTAGTAGTTCTGTCCTCCCTTGCCGCCGAAGCCGTTGGCGAACCAGTTGCCGTCGGGGGAGAAAGAAATGTCGCCGCCGGGCTTGGGGATGATCTCGGCGGTGCCGAGCTGGCCGACAATTTCCTGCTTATCGACGTCGTAGAGGACCTGGCGGTCGCCCAGTTGCCCGATTGCCTGAGAGCCTTGTCCCCACTCGGGATGGCCCCCGATGAAGGTCTTGTGTGCGGTGAGTCCGGTTCCATCAGGCCTAATCGTGCACGGTACGTTGATAGGCATGGTCGATCTTCCGATGCGGCCCCGCAAGTACAAGTAGATGCGGTCGCCGGGGCGGTTCCAGAGCGTATGGTTGATGTACAGCGAGGCGTTGTCGACATCGGGCTTTGACCGACGCACGAAGTCGGCCAACCTTCGGAAGGACACGAGCAGGCGTTTTTCGCCCGATTTTGGGTCGATTATGAAAATGCCGTCGTCGTCGGGAGCCTTTTGGCCTGTGGTCCAGTCGAATCCGCCGGGATAACCCGTGACGGGTCGCAGCCGGGCCATACGCCCGTAGTTGATCGCCAGAAATGCGCTGCCGTCCTGAGCGACACCGGAATTGCCGACCGGTGTGTCAGGGTAGCGAAACTCGCGTACTCGCTTGTTTTCGGCAATGTCGAACAGTACCGTGAAGATTCGGTTTGTGTCAGGATCGCGATCGTTGAAGAAGAACTGCGTCTCGGGAGAGGTCGGGTTCCAGTAGAACATCGTTCCCTGCTGGAAATTCCACGCCCGGCTTCGGTCGACGCGCAGGACTTTGTTGGCCCTTGCGCGGTCGATGAGCACGACGTCAGCGGCGTCGCCCGGCTCGGGCATGTGATCGTGATATCCGGTCCGCAGGGCGAGAAGGTATCTTCCGCTTGCGTTCCATGGAATGGTTTTCGATTGCCCTATGTAGCCGAAGAAGTGATGTTCCGGTCCGAATGTGATCTGCTCAATGCTCAGAGCGAGATTCGGAGATTGCGCTGCCGGTGCTGCTGCGGCGTAAACGGCAGATGCAAGAAGGATCAGGCAAACGCTCCGGCTCAGCGCATCCGCCCGACTTGATTGAGAATCTTTCATTTTTGCCTCGCTTTGACAGATCTGCGTCATATGGATCGCCCGGCTCGACAATCGAGCCTCACTACGCCGCGCAGAATATCACGTTCTCGCTGATATTGCAAGCAAATGAATCCCTTACGATCAGGCTTGGGCTTCTGATACAATCCGGGCAAATCGTGATCGTTAAAGCCTTGTCAATCTTAATCGCTTTGTGGAGGATTCGAGAATGAACCTATAGAAGAAGCCCCTGCTTCTCGGAGGGAAAGGAGGTAGCAAAGCAGGGGCCAAAACTGGCTGTGGGCACGAAGCCCACAGCCCAACGAACTGAGTTTTACCATAACATCCTACAGCGTCCTGCGTCTCCGCAGCCAGCCGACAACGCCGACACCGATGCTGCCTAACAGAATGGCACCGGGAGCCGGAATCACCTGGCTCGGCACTTCTACTTCGATCAGTTCGATCGTTTCGTAGTTAACTGTAAGCTTGGAAGACCTCAAAGCAACTTTGTAGGAACTTTGGTATGGGCCGATGTCCAGCCAGACATCCATAGTCCCATCCGACAGCTCAGCCAAAGCAGCAGCGTCGAGATTGAAAGTCGTTACTTTCCAGCGATCATCGCGGGGGGCAAGTTGCCCTAAGAAAGCCCCGTTGCCGCTTGTCAGATCCACTTCCAAAGGTGTTGGATCGACATCGAACGCATCAATCTCCAACGTCGCCGATTTTATCAACGCCCATTTCATCGCAGTGGGCGCTGGGAGGCCGAACGTATGGGTCCAACCCCAATCTCCGAAGTACCCACGGTAATATGGAGTACTCCAAATGTTGCCGTCATCTATACCAGGGGGGAGGAACCATGTGCCGGCTTGCGCATCGCTATGGTCAACGATATCCACCAGAGGAGGCGCTTGCGTAACCACTTCCACATATGTTATGGTCGGATTTGCCTGTGTCCGACTGGACACAGCCAAAACCAGCAGTACCAGAGTACAAACCATAAACAGTTTCTTCATCCCATTTCTCCTTAACATCCTTTCATCGTCCTTTCTCCCTAAAGTTCAAGACTGTCCACACTTGTCCACACAACATTACTTTTAGACAAGAGTCACAACGACCTCCAGACCAAAGGGCATCGCGCGCGAACCCTTCGGACCACAGATAGTAGTAAGGCCGCCAATCAGGCAAGATTGGACTGACCGCGCGCTAAATGGCTGAGAGAGATGCTGACGAAAAGCAGATACTGCACTTACACTGCAGCCATCGCCACAACGAGCGACAACGGCGCGGCCAACTGCACACTATCGTACCAGACACCACTCCTCCATCTCCTGCCGTATTACCTTACTCCAACTCGTGTCCTAAACCTGACTACACATCAGGCCCTTGCCCAGGAACTATGGATACGTAATACGCTGTGAAGTCGCCATCCATGAATTCCTATCGACTTCACAATGTCATTTGTACCATAAATCCTATGGTGGAGTCAAGCGAAATTTCACGAAATCTGAGATTTTTTTCGCGTATTCTAATGCCATAAAGCGGACAAATAGACAATTAGGCCATATTTTGCCGACTTCAAAGAAAAAAACCTGCCTAAGACGCAGATATTCGCATTTTCCGCCATACTATGCGTGCCCGCCGGCGGATCGACCCGGCTAAATGAAAGTACTTGCTTGCAGGCTGGCGCTCGGATATAATGGCCGGGCGACGGACCAGAGCACAGGCGAGCATCATGCGAGCGTCAATATTATTTGAAAGCACGAAGGGAAAAATGTGGCCGGGAAGCGATAATTGCTCTGGGAGGACAATCCATGCCGACGATAACTGACTTTGAATTCGAGGTTTTCCTAAGCCACAGCGCCAAAGACAGGGAGGTCGTTCGGCCAATCGCGAAACGCTTGTCCGACGACGGGCACTGGTACGCGAACTTCGGCTACTACGCAGGTGACGTGCAACGCAAAGCCTACCGGGCTCTCGGCCGGCTGTGCAAATTGAACGTCCGCACGGGTAAGCTCACGAACCTCGTGGATGACCGCGGCGGAACGGTGCGCGACCCGCAGGTGCATTATGATGGTAGCAAGATAGTCTTTTCTTATCGAAAGGGCGGGACGGATTCTTTCCATCTCTATGAGATCAGCGTTGGGGGCACTGGTCTTCGTCAGTTGACCGGCGGCCCATACAACGACATCGAGCCGACTCACGTTGGAGCGCGTTCTGGGGACAGTGCCTGTCGAGCCTGACGGTTCCGCTTATATGGAGCTGCCTGCGCTGCGCAGTTTCTTCTTTGTGGCCTTGGACGGGAACGACGACTCGGTCAAGAGGATGCAGAGTTTCCTGACGGTGATGCCCGGAGAGACGACAAGTTGTGTGGGTTGTCACGAGCACCGGACCAAGACGCCGGAAAACCGCAGCAGTATGGGGACACTGGCTGCGCTGAAACGAGAGCCGAGCAGAGTCGAGCCGATAGAGGGAATCCCCGACGTATTCGAATTCCCCCGTGACATCCAGCCGATTCTGGACAAGCATTGCGTCGAGTGCCATAACAGCGACCGCTATGACGGCGGCGTGAACCTGACAGGCGATCGCGGCCCGATGTTCTCGCACAGCTACTACACGCTGACGTACCTCCGCGAGTTCATTGACGGTCGGGACAATCCCGAGAGCAATCTCGCGCCGCGCTCGATCGGATCGGTCGCGAGCCCGCTGATGAAGAAGATCGCTGGCGACCATTACGACGTGAAGGTTTCGCCCTCTGAAGCCAGAATGGTCCGTTTCTGGATCGAGGCCGGCGCCCCTTATCCGGGGACCTACGGTGCCCTGGGCAGCGGAATGATCGGGGGATATTATGAAAACCGCCAGGTAAACACCGATTTCGAGTGGGAACCAACCAAAGCGGCCAGCGCAGCGATCCGGCAGCGATGTATTTCATGCCACGGCGGCGAGAAGGTCATTCCGGTTGCTCTTTCGGATGAGCGGGAAGTGTCCTTCTGGAGGCCCGATCCCGACGATCCGCGACTGCGCATGACGCGCCACCTCGTGTTCAATTTGAGCCGTCCCGAGAAATCACTGATGCTTATGGCCCCTCTGGCCAAAGATGCCGGCGGGCACGGATTCTGCAAAGTCGACGGTGCGCCGGTGTTTGCCGATGCGCGGGACCCGGACTATCAGAAGATTCTGGCCATGTGCAGAGAAGGCAAGAAGGAACTGGAGAAAATCAAACGATTTGACATGCCGGGCTTTGTCCCGCCGGCCGGTTATGTCAGCGAGATGAAAAGGTACGGTATCTTGCCCGCTGACCTGCCCGGAGACATCGAAATTGACGTCTACGCCACCGACAGAAAGTATTCTGAAAAAGAACACCCTGACGATGTTTCCTGTTGTCCACGAAACTCAGTGTTGCGCCGTTGGCGTATTTGAGCTTGACGTCCCATGCGACTGCGCAGTCGTACAGCCCGTCCTTGGGAAATTCGCCCGAACCTTCAATCTCCACCGGCCCGCTTCGATCCGCATCATTGCCCCACTGGG
>JADHXR010000140.1 GCA_016782865.1 Phycisphaerae bacterium | reverse complement strand
CACTGGTGCTGGACCCGCAATGGGTGGCCGGCAAATTTGGCGGCGCTCTGGAGTTTGCCGGGGTCAGCGGTCAGCACGTGGAGATGGAAGGTTACGAGGGCATACTCGGCACACAGAATAGAAGCGTGATGGCCTGGGTCAAAACAACGGGATTCGGCGACTGGATCTCCTGGGGCCAGAATACGAACACGCAGAAGTGGATCGGCCGCATAAACGACAACGCTGGCAATGGAGCCGTGGGGGCGCTCCGGACAGAATGCAGCGGCGGGTATATCATCAGCACCACCGTTGTTAACGACGGCGAGTGGCACCACCTGGCGGCTGTGCTGGAGAGTGCAGGTTCGCCCATCGTTGAAGATATCAAAATGTACGTTGACGGTGTCCGGGAAGCTATCAGCAACGTCAACCCAGTGGGCATCGACACGGTAGGCGGCCGGAACGTCTGGATTGCCGACGGCCATCACGACCGGCCGCTGCCGAGTGTGATCGACGACGTGCGCATCTATGACCATGCGATGACCGAGGCCGAGATTCTGGGTGCGATGGAAGGCGGTGAAGGATGGCCGTATGCTCTGGGCCCCAATCCGAAAGACGGTGCGCTTCTTGAGGACACCTGGGCGAGCTTGGACTGGTCGCCGGGGGATTACGCAGTCTCGCATGATGTTTATATTGGTGACGGTTTTGACAATGTCAACGACGCTACACGCGACACGCCGGTATTCCAGGGCAACCAGAGCGAGACGACTCTTCTTGCTGGCTTCCCCGGATTTCCTTTCCCGGAGGGTCTTGTTCCGGGCACAACTTACTATTGGCGAATCGATGAGGTAAACGATGCCGACCCGAACAGTCCGTGGAAAGGGAACATCTGGAGTTTCTCGATTCCACCGAAAACAGCTTACAACCCCGATCCGGCTGACGGCGCTGAGTTTGTAGACCCAAACGCGGTCTTTACCTGGACGTCAGGTTTCGGCGCCAAGCTGCACACCGTTTATATGGGCGCCAATTCTGATGACGTAAACAATGCCGCAGGCGGCCTGCCTTTGGGAAACGCCAGCTACAGTCCGGGTACGCTAGAATCGGAGAAGGTTTATTACTGGCGCGTCGATGAGTTCGACGCCATCGAGACGCACAAAGGCGATATCTGGAGCTTTACGACTCCGGGCGCCGTGGGCAATCCCCAACCGGCGAATGGGACCGCTGATGTGCAGTTGATAGCAACGCTAAGCTGGACGCCGGCGGACAATGCTGCCTCGCACGAGGTATACTTCGGCACCGATGCCGATGCTGTCAAGAACGCCACCACGGCCTCACCCGAATATATAGGCCCCAGATCGCTTGGCGCCGCGAGCTATGATCCCGGAGGACTCGCATGGGACAGCAGTTATGCCTGGCGCGTGGATGAGGTCTATCCGACGGAAACCGTCAAAGGTCTCGTGTGGACTTTCACGACGGCCGACTTCATTCTTGTGGACGATTTCGAGTCTTACAATGATATCGATCCCCCTGATCCCAACAGCAACACGATATACTCCAGTTGGATAGATGGCTACGGAATCCCGACAAACGGGGCGATCACGTCCGAAGACCTGCCTCCTTACGCCGAGCAGACCGTCGTTCACGGTGGCGCCCAGTCGATGAAATATCTCTACGACACCAACCTCATGATCTCTGAGTCGACTATGACTCTCGTTTACCCGAAGGATTGGACCGAAGAGGGTGTCACAAAGCTGTCCCTGTGGTTCCGAGGCAATTCCGCTAACGCCGCCGAGTGGATGTTTGTCGCTCTCAACGGCAACGCAGTGGTCTATCATGATGATCCCGCTGCTACCCAGCTAACAGGATGGAATCAGTGGGTAATCGACCTGGCGGCGTTCGGAGTGGACCTGACCAACGTCAATGCTATTACCATTGGCATTGGCACCAAGAATAGCCCGGCAGCAGGCGGCACAGGGACGATGTACTTCGACGACATTCGGCTGGTTCGTTAAGTTGCGGTGCGGCTGATAAGGCAGACTTGCACTGGTTCGGGGCCTGTACTGATTGACTCGGTAAAGGCCCCGGTTGTTTTGCTCCGAGCCGATTTAAAGCGCGATCTCAGAAGACATGGTCTTCGGAACCCTTTGTATTTCACTCTACCATTCTACTGCCCGGCCGCCCCAATTCAACACAAAGCCCGTCCACAAAAAGGGCTGCAAGTCCGCAAACTCACAGCCCTCTGCAATTCATGCTGTAATGACCTTACGAGGTTCTACGCCGGCGCAGCCTCCAACCGGCGAAGCTCAGGCCTATGGCACCGAGGAGGGCGGCAGAGGGGACGGGAGTAACCAGGGCAAATGCATTGTTGTCACTGTTTCCCGCAATAGCCATGTAGCGGACTCCTGTTGGTGGGCTCTGATAGCCACTATCGTATCCCCAAGAGACCAGTGAACCATCAGCCCTGATTGCCATGCTAAAGTATTCAGCCCCGGCGATGGAGATGAAGTCCGTGCCGTACGGTGTATTACTGACCGCTCCAGTCCAGACACCAGAACCATCATAACCCCACGATACAATTGAGCCATCAGATCTCAATGCTAAGCTGTGCCAAGCTCCAGCGGCAATTGCGGTGAAATCTGATCCGGTCGGTACGCCACTTACGAGTCCCTCACCGTCCCACCCCCATGCAGCAATAGAGAAGTCTGGGACTGCGGTTGTTGGAACGCCCGGCCCGATGATAGACAGGACTATGATTGCCAAAGCAAGAATTGATCTTCTCATCGTCCCACACCTCCAAGAAAGTCCTGCACTTCCTGCATAGCTGACAAACGTATCGGTTCGTCTCTTTCACCTGACGAGCTAGGGCAGTATCGCGAAGAATGCGATAAGTCTCTTGTTTTACGCGGTTGGGTCCGCTTGGTTCTTCTATGTCTTTGGCAATAGGCGTAGGTTGAATCTTTCCTCTTGGGCTGGACACAATTTCGAGGAGTCGAAATCTATGCCGGCCAACCTTCTCGATGCGAGCAGGTCCCTTGTACTTTCTGTAGCCACGACAATGCTGTTGTATTATTTGGAAGGCAGTCTTCTCGTAGTTATCCCGATTACGATAGTGCGAGTAATTACCACTCCTAATGTTAGTGACTTGTTTCAGAATCTCAGGCCATGTTGCCTCACCGCCGAGATCCTGTAAGGCTCTTTCAACTTGAGACAATGAAACCGAAGCAGGATTATTCATTCAACCTCCACGTTCAGATCGTGTTATAACTATGTGCATGTGGTTTCCGGATAACACACCCGCGAACTCAACGTTTCAACCGCAAGACGATCATTGAACCATCTTAACAATTGCCTGCCTCAGATCAACAGACAGTCCGTCCCACCGCTCGACAACAGTCCTCAAGTCCGCGTCAATTTCGCTTCCAAAAAACAAGCCAGAAACAAGTTGCTCATCCTCGGATTGACTTCTCGCTTCGTCCGTTGCTGTAACTGCTTTATCCTCAGTGCTTTGTAAAACGCGCCCGGCAGGACTCGAACCTGCAACCTTCGGATTCGAAGTCCGCGACTCTATCCAATTGAGCTACGGGCGCCGAAAATTTTAAGCACAGGCAATCTAACAAGTTACTACACGTCCTGTCAATTCCTAAAGTACTCAAAATGACCAAAACGAGCAATTTGTGTCAATCGGTTCTCACTTCACGCAGGCTGGGGCCGTAACACGCGGGCCTTTCTCGCTGAGTGGCCACTCAGCCCCATTGAACGAGCACAACGACAGCTCGGAAAACTGGAAATCGCAACAACACAGGGCACGTGGCGAATCGACAGTTTTGCAGCTCCGGCCGTGCTGGACGGCTGATGAGCTTCTCGGTTCTGATGAGGCAAGATTGGGCACGTGCTCTGTCAAATGTGATCTGAGGGTCTGTCATTGGAGCAGAGCAAAGCGGAGTCGAGGAATCTGTTTAAATAGACCCCTTGACTGCGCTCGGGGTGGCAACGAGGCGAGTGTGTGAAGTCGGTGGGGCGAGTCGCCAGTCTGCGACTCGGAATGTGCGAGATATGTGTTTGTTCCGGGCTGCGCGGCGGTTCAGTACTTCTGATGCGGTTCGTACTTGGGTGCCATGTCGAAGAACTTCTTCCAAACGAAGTCCTGCCGGCTGTGGTCTACGTGATACGTTGATCCGCCTCCGAATTCCTGGATTTCGTGTCGAAGGTCTTTTACGAATTCGCTGTGTCCGTCGGCATAGGCAACATTATAACCGTTTCCGTGGTGGTACTGGACGCCGCGTCCCGGGTCGGAGAACACGTCGGCCATAAAGGCCATGCCGCCGCTGTCCTGGATGGAGTTGATGGCTCGCCACTTCCTTTCGTCCCACAACGAGCGGTAGTGGTACGTCGTCTGGACCCAGGCCTGATTGGGGCCCAAGTCGTCGGGGATGCGCCCTCTGCTTGGCCATCCGCCGCCCCTGTTGGCGGGATTGGCCGGCAGTTTCCCAAATTGGAGCGTGGGGTTGTTGTTGCCGGGGCAATAGAACAGCTTAGGTTCCTTTATCAGTTGGTGATAGAAGAGCAGGCCGTGAGCCATGAAGCCTTTGGTCTCGGGGTCGTCCTGACGGCCGCTCACCCAGACGGCGTAGCTGCCGGAGCCGGGCGAGACTTCCATGTGGCAATAGGGGAATTGGCCTTGGTTGTCGTTGGAGTAGAGAACACCGGCGTAGCCGCAGGATTTCAAGTGGGCCGAACAGGCGGTTCGGCGGGCCTGATGTCTGACTTTCTGCAATGAAGGCATGAGAATCGCCAGCAGCAGTGCGATGATGGCAATCACCACCAAGAGTTCTATTAAAGTGAAGCCGTTTCGTTTCAGCGCTACCATGTTTTCGCTGTCTCCTATCCGCTAAACGCTATACGCCATACGCTAATATTGTTTGAAATTCTTCATCCATTCGGGCCAGTTGTCGGGTTGGGCGCCGCCGGCGAGGGTCCAGGGGCCGGCCGTGTCGAACTCGCGGTGCCACTTCAACGTCCACAACTCTTTGAGCCCTACTCTGCGGACGGAGAAATCGACCGAGACGGCGTTGTTTAATCCGTTGTGGCGGTCGACGCAGTAGCGCTGCATCATCCCGGAGCCGCCCGTTCCGTTCTCGAGACTCGGCGGTGTGTTGGTGTGCTGGGGCATGCCGCCGAGCCATGTTGCGTCGAGGAACAGCGGGATGCGGTGCGCGCCGCGGACGTCGGGGGCTACCCAGTACCATGTGTGTTCGCCGATCACGCCGGCGGGATCTCTTGCGTAGGCGGGGTTGCCGACATAGTCGTTGATGCCGTAGCTGCCCGCGAGGTTGGCGTAGCCGTAGCGCGAATCGTCCTCGCCGAAGACGCCGTACGCTTCGAATGCGCCGCCGCGCGGGCCGTTGTCGGCGTTGGGCTTGGTTGCCGAGGGGCAGAAGTTGATGTCCTCGTCCTTGTAGTAGGGCCTGAGCGCTCCGATCCAGACGTGTCCCTGCTGGCTCGTGGACCAGGCGCCGTAGAACTGGTGGTCGTTGTCGTCGGTGTACATCTTGAAGATCAGGCCCCAGTGTTTGAGATTGGACATGCACGCGACGGCACGGGTCTGTTTGCGGGCCCGGCTCAGGGAGGGCATGAGAATCGCCATCAGCAGAGCGATGATCGCTATCACGACCAGCAGCTCAATCAGTGTAAACGCGCTGTTTCGTCGAGGGAGCATACAATCGTTTCTCTGACTTTGTCCTCCATGATCTTGTCCCTCATTGCCAATCATGGCATCGGACCATACACAATATATTATAGACCGCTCTGTCGGGCAGATCAAGGGAATTAGCCGGCGGTGACAAATCGCCGCAATGAAGCAGTCAAGATCAGCCTCGGCGGGGCAGGAATTGGTGCGATAATATCCAATTTTAATGGTTTGCTTTGTTCACGAAGAGATGTAGAATTCGCAGAACAGTTGAGCTTGTTTTACGCATCTGACAAGAGGGGGTGGGGCGTGTTGTAGATTATGAGCGAAGGCAAATTGAAAACGGCGATACTCGGTCTCAATGAGGGCGGGCGGCTTCTGCTTGAAGCGGCCGGGCGGGTGGATTGTTTGCAGATTCACGCCGTGGGGGATAAGGATACGAATCTTGCCGAGAATATCGCCGGCGAGTGGGAGTGTGCCGCCTACGACGATTACCGGCAATTAGTGATTCAGAACGATCTCGATTGTCTGCTTGTGGCCGAGGCGATGCACAGTTGCGAAGAGTACGTGCGGGTGGCGATGAAAAAGGGATTCAACGTGCTCAAATTGCCGCCCGGGGCGAGGGATTTCGAAGAGGCGGCTGAGTTTGTCCGCCTGGGCGAGGAGCAGGACATACAGTTTGCGATTGCCAATCCGGGCCGGTTTGCGCAGAGCTCTCTTGCGCTGCGGCGATTTCTGGATGAGGGCCGGATTGAAGATGTGTTCTTGATAACGGCTTTCTGTAACGCAGGCGGGCGCGAGCAACCCGGCTGGCAAGGTGACCCGAAGCTGGCCGGCGGCGGGGTGCTGATCCACAACTGCTACAGGATGATCGACCAGATCGTCTCGAACTTCGGGATGCCGGAGCAGGTTTATTCTCTGAGCACGAATCAGGCCCGGGACAAGCAGCAGAGGCTTTACCTGACCGAGGACACTTCGGTCGTGACGATGAAGTTCAGCGGCGCTGCCATCGGAAACCTTGTCGCATCGCGACGGGCGGGGATAGGCCCGGCTCAGGAGTCTTTGAGGCTTTACGGCAAGGACAGAACGCTGGCGGTCAACGATATAGAACTGATCCTGTGCGACGGGCTCGGGGATCAAATCGAGCATCTGCAATGCGACGACAGCAGGCTGGTCTGCATGAGCGAAATGCTCAAGGATTTCGCTCGCAGCGTGTTGTCGCCTGAGGAGAACAGGCTCTGCAGCAGCGGCAGAGAGAATCTCAAGGACATGGCCGTCATTGAATCAGCATATCTCTCGGCGCGAACGGGCTTCCCGGAGGAGCCCGGCAGGATTCTGCAAATGGCGTCTCTCGGGGCCGAGGAGCAGGCGAGTGCTTGAGCGTACCAATAATGAGAAAAGAATTTGACAAATTACGACCCAGCTAATAATCTATTGGTTTGAGTGGGTAACAAGATTGTAGGTTTGTTGTTTTGGAGATACTGGCATGGAAGATAGCAAGAAGAAACCGGTTATGATCGGTGTAATCGTCGTTTGCCTGGGCGTGGCCGCCTTGGTGACCTACATGAGGTCCGGAGACGACAGCGGCATTGGAGGCATCTCCGCCAACGAGATGAGATGGGTCAAGTGCAATAATCCGGCGTGCAAAGCTGAGTACGAGATGGGTACGAGGAAGTACTACGAGGACCTCACAGCAAACATGAACCCGAACCCGATGGCCACCTCGGCAACGGCGCTCACCTGCAAGGAGTGCAACAAACGAAGTCTTTACGGCGCCATAAAATGCGCAAACCCGGACTGTGGAATTGTATTCATCGAGGGGATTTCCGGCCCGGACGATCATCCGGACCGCTGCCCGGATTGTGGCAAGAGCGAAACGCAAGAGAGTAGAAAGAGAAGACTGTCCGGCGGATAGCAGCCCCGGGCTCTTCACGCATGCGGAACCGGCCAGCTACTTACAGGTTTGGAAAAGACGGCATGCTAAGAAGTCTCCAATGCGGTTCCTTCATTTCGTTAGAGAGCCGCTCAAGATACCATCAGGTGCGGCCCTGCCTATGGTCGGGTTTTCTCTTCAACACAGCCACTGTGTTTCGGCCTTGTTCCCAACGGGGGCAGGATCACCCATCCAAATAAAACGCGACGATAAGAAACCAACTCATGTTGACTATCGCCCATTCTCGCTGCACGTCAGTCTCGCTCGTCCTGGTATTCGGGGACTACGATCTCATAGTGATTCAATTCTTCTGTTCTCGAGCAGCACGTGAAATCGGTATAGTCCCGAGGCGATACCGGACCTTTACAAAAAGCTTCTCACCCAAAGACAGAGCCGCCGGAGTCTGAGGCGTTGCTGAGACAACTTCGAGAGAATCCTGCTTAGACTTGGGTCCGGCGGAGCCAGAAGCCAGTACGTTGTAGAGCACGTAGCGTAATCTCATGTGGTACTTGGTGATGTTGTGACGACTGCTCCCGAGTGGGTCAAAGCCAATTTGCATTATGCACTGCGGTTAATGAGAAAAAAAGAAGTCAGGAATGTTTACAGCGCAAATGCCTTGACATCACAGGTGTTGTGACGTAGAATCCGCGGGCAATTTTATGGTTTTTCACGGAGTTTTTGTATGGCTGCCATCAAGCCGAGAATCAGCGTCAAGTACGCTGGGAACGCCACAATTGTGAGCTTTACGGACGAGAAAATCCTTGAAGAAAAGGACATCAACGAGCTTCAGGAGTCGCTCATGTCCGTTATTGAGTCGGCATCGGGCAAGATAAGCCTGATTTTGGACTTCGGCAACGTCCGATTTCTGTCGTCCGCTGTTTTGGGGCTGTTGATAAGGGTCAGCAAGAGGATTTACGAACAGGAGGGGCAACTGAGACTTTGCAGCATAAATCCGAAGATCTATGAGATTTTCAAAATAACGCGACTGACCAAAACCTTCGATATATATACCGATGTTGAAAGTGCGGCCGAGGATCCATCCCAAGCCGATTAGCCAACGTTGTTTTTTGCTCTGTAGATTATGGCGTCAGAGGCACCAATCAACTGCTCGATAGTTGTTGAAAGCAAGTCGTCTGCTGTTGTTGACGTGTGCGAGCAGATTCTGTCCAAACTCGAAGAGCACAACTTCGACAAAGACGACATCTTCGCCGTTCATCTGACGCTGGAGGAAGCCTTTCACAACGCCGTTAAGCACGGCAACAAGATGGACCCGACCAAGAAGATCAAGGTCGACTATGCCGTCGATTCGGACAAGGTTGAGATTTCAATAACGGACGAGGGCAGCGGATTCGAGCCCGAAGCGGTGGTCGATCCGCGATTCGGGGCCAGGCTTTACGAACCCGGGGGCAGGGGAATGCTCCTTATGAATTCGTACATGGACATAGTAAAATACAATGAGCAAGGTAACAGCGTATTTATGGTCAGATATAAGGAAAAGCCGCATTTGATGGAAGACTAAAGCCCGCCAGGTAGATAACCGCAAGCAGATTCATGCCAGTCAAATCAATGATAGACTCGTCAACAAATCAGAGGAAATGTCAACGAATGCTCAGCAAGGTCTCTTTCCTGTGCGGTTTCTTGCTTGTTTTCGGAGGATGCGGATCCAACAATACACGCATGCCAGAGGTTGTAGACTACCCCACTTGCGAACCCGAATCCGTCCCGCCAAAGGTGATCGAGTCACAGTCGAAGCTGACAAGCGTGCAGAGCAATGTTCCAGGAGACTGGCTGCCGCCCTCTCGGGTAGAGAAGAAATGGACGGCCATAGTGATACACCACTCCGCGACAGAAAGCGGAAACGCTGCTATCTTCGACAGGATGCACAGGGAGGAGAACCACTGGGACGGCGTCGGCTACGATTTTGTGATTGGCAACGGGACCGACAGCGGCAACGGGCAGGTCGAAGTGACATTTCGCTGGCGAGAACAAGTCGCCGGTGCTCATTGCGGTGGAACGCCTGGTAACTGGGCCAACATAGATGCGGTGGGAATTTGCCTGGTGGGCAATTTCAACTGCACCGCCGCCACTGCAAAACAAATGCAGTCCCTCTCCAAGCTGGTCCGGTTTCTGCAAAAGCGATATGGAATTTCGACGAGCCGCATCTACGGTCACAGCAGCACTCCGGGCGCAAGAGTTACCGACTGCCCCGGGAGAAACTCGCCCGTAGCCGGGCTCAAACAAATGCTCGGTTCCTGAATGGCGCATCGCCGGCCGGATGCGGCCAGCCTGACCGTTACGTCCCATAAACTCGCCTGCGACCAGGGCAATTGCACTTTAACAAGCAGAATAGAACAAAAAAAAACGGCTTGGAAAGTCGGCGCGTAATTCTACCGAAATCTCTCCTGATAGCATTATTGAAAGAGCAAACTGGGAACCGGTCGAATGAATATTCACGAGTCGCTGTCGTCTCCGGGCTTCATGCTCGGCGAGCAAATCGCACGCCAAGTCTTTGAGATACTGCCCGAAGGCGGGCCTTTGGTGATGATAATGGACACCGAGGGCAACAGCTGGCCCAGCAACTCGCACGATTTCGCCAAGTTGAACATCAGCGAATCATTCTTTAAGAGCATCTGCGCCAAGATTGACGACGGCGCTGAGCCGGTGGTGGCGCAAACCGATGACTGCAGCGTTGTTGGCGCTCAACTGGCCACCGACAGGAGCAACTGCGGATATGTCATCATTGCTCTGCCGCAATACACTCCTGAGTCAACGCTGGCAAACATCGACCTGATTGAAATGCTGCTGAACCAACTCGGCCTGATAGCCAAGCTCATCGAGAAGAACAACCTCCTTTACGAGGTTCAAATGAAACACTACCACGTAGGTGCCCAGAGCGAGATAGCATCGAACTGACCTTCTTGTCCCGCACTGTGCGTTTCGCAAAACATCCCTGCACGTGAGAAATTAGGCGAAGGCGCACAAAGATTGAATTGCTTTTCGAGACGTGATCGCTATAATTACCCGGCAGTTGCTGGGCATAACAAAGGGGCCCGGATGTTCTGGCCCTGGCCCGTGCGAGAACGTCAATGCTCAGCGACACGTTATCAAGAAAATGAACGCTGAACGTTGATGAGCAAAGGGAAGAAGTGAAATTCAGGGTCTTTAAGAACGGCAAAGTCGTTGACAAATTCACGTTATGCGGTGCCTATATGTTCGACGGCGATGGAATCGGCATCCGTCGGGCACAGATCGCCTTCGAGAACGGCTTCGTCCAGTGCGCAAAGCCAAATCTGGAAACAGCAGGCCTGGCGCTGCTCTGGCCTATCGAAGGCTTTGGCAGAGTGCTGCTGCCGACGACGTGCCTGCCCGAAAGAGAGCGGCCCTACAATCTGAACGTCGAGATCGCGCGTGCAAAGCTCATGCAGATCGTCAATAAGAGGGAGGACTGGTCGTTCTTCACCAGGATCGCGGGCCTGGCGGATCAATTGAAAGAAGCCCAGGACTTGTTTGTCCGGGCCATTCAGAACATCGCCGTCTCGTCACAGGCTTCGAAACTGGCCGATGAATCGCTCAAGAAGGCAATAGTCGTCTCCGAAAAGCTGGCGATAAAGCAAGCAGAGTCACTTTTCAAGACGAGGAGCAGCAGTCAAGGCCTTGGCCGGGGCTGCTTCGGCTGCAGGGTCGATCCCGCACGGATCGGTGATAGCGCATACGTTGACAGCCTGGTAGAGGTGTTCGGCTCGGCAACGATTCCCGTAAATTGGGCCGAGGTCGAGCATAGCAAGGGCAAATTCGATTTCTCGGCGATTGACGCATGTGTCGATGCCCTCCGCAGAAAGAAGCTCGCGCTCAGCGCAGGGCCGTTGCTTCGCTTTTCAAAGGAGTCTCTGCCCGTCTGGCTGCTCGACAGCGGGGCCGGTTTCGAGAAGATCCGGGACACGGCGTATCAGTTCGTTTGCAAAGTAGTTGCTCGTTATTCCGGCGTCGTTCGGACGTGGTACGCTATAAGCGGTTTGAACGCGCATAACCATTTCGGTTTCGGATTCGAACAGACTCTGGAAATGACCCGCGCGGCCAACATGGTCGTCAAGCAGGCGAGTGACAGGGCCCTGAAGATAATCGAGGTCAGCAACCCATGGGGCGAATATTATGCGACAACGCCCAACAGCATCCCGCCATTGGTCTACATGGATATGGTCGTTCAAAGCGGAATCAATTTTGACGCGTTTGGACTGCAAATGCATTTCGGCAAGAATCAATCCGGGATGCACGTCAGAGACATGATGCAGATATCGGCGATTCTGGATTACTTCGGGCCCATATCCAAGCCTTTACACATGACAAATGTAGCCGTTCCGAGCCAAAACGGCGACGGTTTGCAGGATGGAAAGGTCGCCGGCATATGGCATGAGCAGTGGAATCAATCGCAGCAGGGGCGATGGATCGAGCAGTTCTGCAAGATAGCACTCAGCAAGCCGTTTGTGAACTCCGTGACTTATTCAAACCTCGTCGACACCAAAGGCATCGCTCTCGCCCACAGCGGCCTGCTGACCGAGAAGCTCGAACCCAAGGAATCGTTTCAAAACCTCAAAAGACTGAACGACAGCATTTTTACTCGATAAGCGGATCGTGTCCGGCCCTCGCGGTTGGTGACTCGAACCGGTGGCACCATACGATACATTATGGACCGAGACAGGCAAAACAGCGTTCAATCATTCGCATTTGTCGTCAGTACGTGCGTGGCTGTCAGTTTCTGCTGTGGTTTCGTTTCGAGTCCCGGGGCGGATGAATCAACTTTGGACCAACCGGAAATTGAGCTGGAGAGCCGGATAAATCCGAATGTCGCACCGGTTGAGAGCCTGGTCAGATTGCCGGGGCTGGGGATTAGCCGAGCCGGGGCAATCGTGGCATACCGCGAAGGTTTCAACCGGGCAAACGGCGCCAGGGCCGCTTTTGAGCGTGGCGACGATCTGCAGAAAATCAGTGGTATAGGCCCTAAGACGGTTCAAGACATGGGCGAGTGGATAAAGTTCGAATAGTCCATACGGCATCGCGTATGGCGGATAGGCAAAGCACAACATGAGCGATTGGGAAATCAACAAGCCGCTTGGCCAATGCTTTGGCAGCGGCAGAAAAATCGAATACGGCGAAGAGTACTTCGGGGCCCTCGTAGTGGCCGAGGAGGGACTGCAACGGCGAGACTTCTGCGCCGAGTACTGGCAGAGTGAGAAGCCGGACGTATTTTGCCATTGGAAAACCAAACTGCCTGAGCCAGGTCAGAAAAGGCAGTTGTTCATCGATGACCAGATGCTGATGGCCTTCTTCGAACGGCTGGCAAGAGAAACCGACCAGGAAAAGATAGATTTTCGCTTCGTCCTAACGTTGATTCTGATGAGAAAGAGACTTCTGAAGTACGACCAGAGCAGAACCGAAGACGGCAAGGAGATATGGCGTCTGAGGATACCGGGCGATAAATCCGCCGAAGGCCTGGTCGAAGTGGTGAATCCGCACCTCGACGCCGAGCAGATCGAGCAGTTGTCGTCGCAGATAGGTGAGATTCTCCACACCGACCTGTAAACTTGCGGCACGATCAGGCCAGAGGTGTCTGCGCCGCACGCCTCTGCGGTAACAGTGAGAACCGACAAACACGTAAGGAGCTTGTTCAAGATGCGGGCAAAAGTCATCATATTCATTGTTGGAGCAGTATTGATCCTTGCCGGCTGCGCGCCCCAGATGCGCACGCCCAAAGAGATTTGTCCGGGGAAAGATTCCGTAGCCGAGGCACTGGCCGCCCTGCAATCGCAGGCGCAAAAAACGGTGTCGTTGAAGGCCAGCGGGCAGTGTCGGCTGGAGTTTTACGTCGAAGGAAAGAAAAAGCCACAGAAAGAGAACGTCGATATAAGGCTCCGAGTGAACCCGCCCGCTGAAATCTATTTGTGGGGTGACAAGCCTCTTGTCCCAAAGGCAATCGTGCTCGGCTCGAACGAGCAGGAGTTTTGGCTGGCGATAAGCCCGAAGGAAATCAGTCTTTACGGCTGGGGAAAATGGTCCGAGCAGGGCTCGACCGGAGGGCTCATGATAGACCCCAGAACGCTGCTCGAAGCCTTTGGCATGAGTGAAGTGGACGCAGAGCAGGATTGGTCTCTGTCGAATGAAGGCGCTTTTGACATACTCACCAGGCTAGATGACGGTGCCGTAACAAAGAAGATTCACATCTATAGCTGTCAATACCATGTGAGCAAGATCGAATTGTTCGATTCGAAGGGCCGCGTGGCAGCCTGCGCGGAGCTGGACAGCTACGAGGAGGTGTCCGAGGGCTTCTATGTCCCTGTGTGGATTAAGGTCACAACATTCACTCAGGACGAAGCGCGGGATCCGCTCGCCATAACACTTAGACTCAAATCAGTACAAGCGAGTAAGAAGTGGCCCGGCATCATTTTCAAACGCCCGCCCCCGCGAGGTTTCAAGAACGTGGGTGTTGTCGTCAATGGAGAATGGATCGAACAACCTCAATAGATGATGTGAGAGGGATTTCCTTATGCCCGAAGTAGGCCTGATAGAAAGAATCAAACGAGGAGTGTTCCTGCTCGACGGGGCAATGGGGACGCAGTTGATCGCCCGCGGGGTCGGTGTCGGCACGTGCAATGATTACCTGAATATCAGCTCGCCCGGCATTGTCTCCGACGTTCACCGCACCTATCTGCAAGCTGGTAGTGACGCTGTCATTACCAATACTTTCGGCGCCAACAAATATACCCTTGCCCGGTATGGACTGGCCGACGAAGTCGTCAGGATAAACAAAGCTGGCGCCCAAATCGCCCGACAGGCTGCGACAGAGCAGAATTATGTCCTGGGTGATATCGGCCCGAGCGGAGACTTCCTCGAACCGCTGGGGACGCTGAAGGCCGATGAGCTTAGAGATGCTTTCGCCCGGCAGGCGGAGGCCCTTTTGGCCGGCGGCGTGGACGGCCTTCTCATCGAGACGATGACGGCTCTCGACGAAGTGACAGTCGCCTGCGAGGCGGCCAGGTCGGCCGGCGCAGGCCTGCCCGTGCTCGCGTCGATGTCTTTCGACAGAGCCGGCGACAGCTTCAAGACAATGATGGGAGTCGGCGTCGAAGCTGCGGCTGTAAGATTGGTCTCGCTCGGGGTCGATGCAATTGGATTTAACTGCGGCACTGCGTCACTTGACGAATATGTGGAGCTGGCCGAGAATCTCGTCTCAGCGGTTCGAGCATCGTGCGATGAAGTGATCATCTTTGCCGAGCCCAATGCAGGCAAACCGGAACTGGTTGAGGGCAAAGCCGTCTACAAGGTCTCACCGGATGAATTTGCAGCGGCGGCCGAGAAGATATATTCTGCCGGTGTGAGCATGATCGGCGGTTGCTGTGGGACAAGGGCCGCGCACATCGAAGCTGTGGCCAAACGGATCAGAAAGACCGCGTGAAGTTGAAGACGGTTTATGATCTCGCGTGCAGGAGTCTTGCGATCTGCTCTATGCTCCTGCCGGTAGCGCCCTGATTTCTCTTGATTACCTCTCGCCCGTTCTTCGCAATTTCCCGGGCAAAGTCCGGTTCGAGCAGGCATTTGCTCATCGTCTCGAACAATTCCTGCTCATCATTTACCATGATGGCGCCGTTGTCGGCCAGGAGCACGTCCACGGTTTGCGTGAAATTGAACGCATGCGGGCCGAAAATAGTGCACTTGCCGAGAGCCGCTGCTTCCATCATGTCGGAGCCCCCCATCGGAACGAGAGAGCGGCCGACAAAGATTATCGTCGAGAGACAGTAGAACTTTCGCAGATCGCCCATGGTGTCACCGAGAATGACGGGCACTTTTTCCGGAGACTCCGCATCGCCGTTCTTGACAGAGCTGTAGCGGACGAAATCGAAGCCTGCGTTCGTAATCGTCTGAGCAACCTCATCGAACCTCTCGGGCTTTCTGGGGACTATGACAAGCCTCAGATCCTCGAACTGATCCGATTCGGTCAGGCGAGCGAATACATCAAGGATGATCCTTTCCTCGTCCGGACCGGTGGCGCCGACGACCCACAATCGCTCGTTGCCGATATTGAGCTGGGCCGCTAAAGCGTCTGTGCCATCCACTTTGTCGGTGACCTGAGCGGTGTCATACTTGAGTGAACCGGTGACAACCACCTGCTCGGCAACGGCGCCGATCTCTCTGAAGCGCAGAGCATACTCATCCGTCTGGGCGAGGACCAGAGCGATCTTCCGGAAGATTGTCCCGGCAAAGGGCCTAATCCTTTTGTATCCGGAGAAACTCTTGTCGCTTATGCGCCCGTTGACTACGACGACAGGAACGTTCAACCGATGTGCGGTGCTGACAAAATTGGGCCAGACTTCCAGTTCCATCAACAGGCAGACAGCCGGTCGAAGATGGCCGAACGCGCGACGCATCACCCAGGAAAAATCAAGAGGGAAGTGGAAGACCTGATGGTTCTCGCCAAAAAGGACGCTCGCGCGGGCAAAGCCCGTATCTGTCGTCGTGCTGATGACGATTTCGAGATCGGCGAACCTGCTGCTGAGTTCCTCGATGATGCTCTTCGCAGCGTTGACCTCACCGACGCTGACGGCATGGAGCCAGATACACTTGCCGCCGGGATCCTTGCGCATGACTTTGCCGAACCGCTGGGCCCAGCCGGTCCTGTAGCGGTTGTGTCTGATAGCCCGATATATCACCCAGGGGCTGTACGCCACGGCGGCCAACAAGTACAACAAATCCAGCACAAATCTCATCCGGCCAACCTACAGAAGACTAAACGAAAATAACAGTCAACCCATGATATTTGCAGGGCATATCAAAGTCAAACAATTGCCCGACTCCAACAGGGAAAGATTGATGTGGCCGCACAAATACACTCACCGGTGCGCGAGGATTGATCGAACAGTTACGGGGCGCTGGACTCAAGCCAATGCTCGGCGAAAACGGTCAGATCCTGGAAGTCGACCTTGCCGTCAGGGTTCGGCGCCGGCGACAGGTCAGCCTTGGAGTTCCAGTTGGCGGACGCCGGCGTCGCGAGCCAGGCGTCTGCAAGAATCGCAAAATCAAACAAGTCCACGACACCGTCACCGCCTTCGGGCGCGATGTCGCCGACGAGAGGTGTCCGAATGAACTCGTATGCCAGGGAGGGAGGGTCTTGCCCGAACAGACCGCCGCCCCGCAGAACGAGATTGAAATCCACGAAAAGATTCATGCCGACTATTCCGTCGAGCGTGCCGCCCTCGGGTGAAGCGACATCGAGGAGCACGACGGGAACATCAGTGAAGCCAAGCCAGTCACCAAGCGCAGGTATGTCGAGCGAATCGATATAGAAGGCCGGATGGATCGTTATCTCACCGGTGACGTCCTGGATATCGACCTCAAAATCAGGATTGGCCGGGTCCAGGCCGAGACGAGAGCCGACGCCCGAGCTTATCACCGTGATCTGGGCGCCCGTGTCGACCATGAAGCGCTGTTTGTCGATTGCGCCATGGGTCCCGTGCTGCAAGTCAACGCTGTTGACGAAGAACAGACTCTGGGCCAGATTGCCCACGATGGTGGATGGGCTTCCAGGCTGGAAAACAAATTCCATAATCGCCTCAAGATCAACGATGTACTGCACATTCATTGCGCCGGAGGGAATCAGATTCAGCGGGATACTATTCTCGTATACCGGTATCCGTGAATCGAAGTGGTCGTAGAATCTTATGTCGGGCCCGGTTAAGTCATTGCCGTCCTGCGTAACGGTGATCGGACTGTTGTTGTTGATGACCGTCACGAAGTTGACGCTCAACGGCGAGCCTATAGCGGTCGGCAAGTCCGGTCGGCCGGGATCCGGCTGGTCACCGACAACAACCGAGACATTGCTCTGGCCGACCATGTTCGAGGTGTCCAGAATCATTCGGCTCGCATCAATGGCTGCCAAGCCATCAATAAAGACAGCAAGAGGATGGCTTACCCGGGCTAAGACCGAGTTGGTTGCACCGATCAGCTCGATTTCGCTCGGAGTCAGCAGATCGGCCGCATGAATACCCGTGCGGTTGGCGGCCTCGTAGCCTATCAGGTGGACACTGGCGCCCGTATCGAACAGACCGATTGTAAAGTCGGTTTGCAGGCTGTTCGTCAGAGGCCTGCCGACAACGGACATGTGCGTTTCGGCGACCCAGTCGAAATCATCGGAACGCTTGTCAGTCACGGCCACAGCTATCCAAGGCACGAATCCGGCTATCGGAGGCGAGTCTATGACGTTCACCATAACCGTCGGTATCGAAAGCAAACCAAGCGATGGCTCTCCGCCGTCGGGCCCCTTGCGCAGGATTGTCTTGCGCACGCTCCTCGGCTGCCGGCTTGCCTGTTCGTGAACAAGCGGCGGCTTTTCCTGTTCGGGATGCCTGATGCCTGTTATACGACCGCCGCCGGTGACGCGCCAATCAACATCCTGCCGCCGCCAGCCGGGACGCCCCGCCCGGGCGACGGAGATCAAGGACACGACGACAAGCAACAAGACAAACCAACCCCGATTCGAGTTGTACGAGCTTATTCTTTTCATCTTTACCATCGACACATATTATTATAACAAATTTGGGTGGAAATTTCCACAATCAAAATGCGTGGATGGATTAAAAGCTCCCCGCTCGTATCGGCCAATTGAAGAGCCTACCCGAACAGCCTTCTTATGTCTTCGTCCGTGACTCTCTCATCAGGCCTGATGGGCTCGCCCCGTTGCCTCCTCAGGTGCTCGAAGAATTCCTTCACGTTGCCCGGAGCCGATTTGATCGCCAGGCCCAGCGAGTACCTCATCAGCGAAATGTCCGCCCCGTGGGGGACTCCCTTGATCAGGCCGGTTTCCGTGTCCTCCTTGCTCTCCATCTCCTTGTAGAATCTGTCCAGAACGCTCTGCAAACTGCCATATTCCATATATTCCTCGGCAATTGGCCTGTTGCTTATCCGAGAATAAGGCAACTGCATCGCTCTGAGCAGAAAGGCCGCCTCGGGTGGAATGGCGCTTGCGTGTTCGAAGCCCTCCTGGAACTGCGGCCCCCCATATTGCGAGGGCAGTAGAATTTGAGGCCGCTGGAGCAGTACGACGCCCTTGGTTATGACCGCCCTGTCCTTGTATCGGCCGTGCTCGGCTATCAGCACATAGGGCACTTCCATATCTCCGAACGTAAAAAGCATGCGCTGATATTCCCTGATTACCTCAGTGGCCTTCCAACACCCTTCGAATTTTTCCCTGTCAAATTCCGGCATTTTTCCTTTCTCACAAGAACAAACGGCACAAATCCACCCTGCGGAGCGCCGGACTGTACAATCAAGCGCATGCGTTCTCGGGCTCCAGCCGCTATTGGAACAGAAAACCTGCATCTTGTCAACGAGACTAAGTGGGGTTTACTGTCCCTCAACGAGCCAGATATTCCTGAACTGAATATTGTGACCATGATCCTGAAGCTGAATCGGCCCCTGGGCTCGATGCCTACGTTTCGGGATTTGCAGCTTGTCGTGAATCTTGACGCCGTTAAAGATTACGGTGATTTCCGGCAGCTCTTTTGCGTTGCCGTTTTCGTCCAGCCGGGGGGCACGAAACGTTATGTCATACGTCTGCCATGTCTCAGGCGGCAGGCACGCATTGACTTTGGCGCGAGCGAGGCCGTAAAGTCCTCCGCAATCACCGGAAGTATGCACGAGACCGAACGAATCCAACACCTGCACTTCATATGCGTCAATTACGTACACGCCGCTGTTGGCCCTGCCCTGGCCGCGCCCGTTAGGTTCGAGCGGTAGTTTGAATTCGACGTGAAGCTGCTTGATGTCGCTGAACTGACGGTTGGTCCTGTTCGCTCCCTTGCCCTTGGCGCTTTCCATGCTGCCGTTGTCAAGGGCCTTCCACTCGATGTTCGTCCAGCCGCTCAAATCGGGTTTGACTCCTTCTTTGAACGGCAACAAGATTACGGCCCCCTTCGGAGGCTTGGCGCCTGCGCGAGGGGACTTGCTTTCAATCTTCTCCAGTTCAAAGCGTTGTCCGTATTGGCTTGTCGCTACGAGGCGACCGTCCTGGATTTCTCCCCGCCAGTCGTAGCCGCCCGCGCGCGACGAAAGATGGACCTGCGGGCCAAATTCTCTTGCCATTATCTCAATATGCGCGCCTTCGAGCGTGGGGTCGTCGGAGATCGCGTGAATATTGACACGATAGTCACCATCGCCCTCGTCGACGACCGTCGCGGTCGCGGGCAGAGTGACTTTTTGGTCGGGGTAGAACGTCCCTTTGTACTGGCCCATAAAAGGCTTGGCCCAGAGAGTGCTCGCCGTACAAATCAACACAACCAAACATTTCAAGCTCA
>JADHXR010000139.1 GCA_016782865.1 Phycisphaerae bacterium | reverse complement strand
TCGCGTCCCCGTGATTGCATTTTGCCTCCCACCCTAAAGATACTGTGCGATCAAAAAATCATGGCTCAGCCTAACACCAATGCCTGCGTGACGTGCACCGCTGCCCTGATTTTTTGGAAAGGATCTTTTTACACCGATCATCATTTCAATAATTAACCGGCCCAGCCGAAATCAAGAATCCTCAATCGCGAGAAAGCGTAAAACCCAGTCGTCCGAAGGACCTCCGAATTACAATAATCAATAATCAATCGCAGATGGCTTGGCCATCTGCTCAGACTCCGTCCCCGTCGGTAGCAGTAAAACGCTCTCAGATTTCAGATTTCAGCGTTCAGCTTTATCGAACAGATTCCCTGGCTTAAAGCTGAACGCCGACTGCTGACTGCTGACGGCTGACACCTACTCAAAGGGTGGAACCCATGCGCACCCTGGAGACAGTAAATGATTATACCAAAATGTCAACCGCCCATCCATTGAGGTGACTACGTATTCTTCGCTCCCTCTACCCCCGTTCTTGCTGAAAAAAGCGGCATTCTGTGAAAAAAACACCCAAATCTGCAATAGGCAAGGTGAATCTGTCTGATCGGCCCGGCGGAAGCGAAGCTCTTTGTTTTCAACTCAAGCAATCTTCCTGCCTCGAAAGAGGGTGGGCAGGGAGATTGCGGTCGTGCGAGCCACAGAAGATCTTTAGCAACCCAAGGTGGTTTCGTCAAGGCGCCAGCCATTTGCCTTGCCCTCTTTGGTTCCGGCTCGACCGGGTCAGGTATTCGCAAGGGCAGTTCCTGCTGGGGGGAAAAAAATGTGTTTTGGTTCTTGATTTTGGCAATTGGGCCGTCGTATAATACAGCGGCTCTTGCAGCACTAACGAGGACGTAAAACTCACTACTTATGTAGAATTGGAGAAATCAAACATGGCACACAGACAGAAATTGACCAGACGAGAACTCTTGAGGAGTTCGGCAATGGCGGCCGGAACGTTGGCCTTGACGGGCGCGGCCGTGCCTTTGGCCGAAGCCAGGGGCAGCGACAGTATTCGCGTTGGCGTAGTCGGCTGCGGCGGCAGAGGGTCCGGTGCGGCGGACGATTGCGTCAAGTCATCCCAGGGTGTGAAGATCGTCGCCCTGGCCGATGCCTTCGGGGACCAGTTGACGCGTCTGAAGGACCAGTTCAATGTCCCCAACAATCGCTGCTTCACGGGCCTGGGCGCCTACAAGCAGTTGATGGCCCTGGACGATATCAACATGGTAATCATCGCGACGCCGCCCGGATTCAAGGCGCCACAGTTTGCCGAGGCTGTCAAACGCGGCAAGAATGTCTTTATCGAGAAGCCCGTGGCGACCTGCCCGGCGGGTATCAAGATGATGTTCGAGGCTTCGGATAAGGCGAAACAAAAAGGCCTGGCGGTGGTAGCCGGCACGCAGCGACGTCACGAGCCGAAATATGTCGAGACGATGAAGCGCATCCACGACGGTGCGATCGGCGAGATCGTTTCGGCCCAATGCTACTGGAATATGGGAGCACTTTGGGTCGATAGGGCCAAGGCCAACTGGGACAACTACAAGAGCGGCAAGTACTCGGACGTGGAATGGCAGATTCGCAACTGGCTGTTCACCGGGTGGCTCTCGGGCGACCATATCTGCGAGCAGCACGTGCACAACATCGACGTAATCAACTGGGCGTTCGGCGCCCTCCCGGAGCAGGTGCACGGCCTCGGCGGCAGGCAGAACCGCACCGAGCCACAATACGGCAACATCTTCGATCACTTCGGCGTCGAGTTCTTCTATCCCAACGATGTGCGGACAATCAGCACGTGTCGACAGATCGACGGAACGAGCGGCAACGTCAGCGAGCGCGTGGCCGGCACCAAGGGCTCGAGCGATTGTGCCGGCACGATCAAGGGCGAGAACTCGTGGAGCTACGAGGGGCCGAATCCGAACCCCTACGTGGTCGAGCACACCGACCTGATCAACAGCATCCGCAGCGGCAATCCGCTCAACGAAGGCAAGCAGGTCGCCGAGAGCACGATGTGTGCGATCATGGGCCGCGAATCGGCGTACTCACGGCAGCAGTTCAAGACTTCGTGGTTCCTGAGCAGGTGCTCGCTGAATAATCTGCCGCCGGACGATATGAAGCTGAGCGATTCGAGGCCGCTGGAGCCGTTCGCGATTCCAGGCAAATATGAGTTGCCCGGTCTGGCGCAACCCACATCGAAAAGAAGACGCGGGTAGTCGGCAGGCGAGAAATTTTGGAAGATACGCCGCCGGCTCCGCCGGAGAGGCTCAAAGATAACGATCAAAGGAGATTTATAATATGACAGCGTCAGACAAAAACAAAGGCATATCCAAGACGAGTGCGACCGCCGCAGGGGCAGTGGCATTGGCCGGGTCGATATCGCATGTGGTCCACGCGCGGGCGTCGGGCAAAATCAAAGTGGGTCTGCTCGGATGCGGCGGGCGCGGCAGCGGAGCGCTGCGCCAGAACCTGAACGCCGATCCCGCGGTGGAGGTAATCGCCCTGGCCGACCTTTTCGAGAGCAAGGTTCGCAGCGCTCGGGACAGACTCATGAAGGAGGACAAGTACAAGGGTCGGATCAAGATCGACGACGATCATCTCTTCTGGGGCTTCGACTGCCACGAGAAGCTGGCCCAGTGCGAGGCCGACATCCTGTTGATGGCGACCGCACCGGCGTTTCGCGGCAGGCAAATGATGGCTGCGATCAAGGCCGGCAAGCATGTTTTCACCGAGAAACCTGTGGCGACCGACGTCGCGGGTTGCCGGGAGGTCATGGCGGCATCGGCGCTGGCCAAAGAAAAGGGTCTGGCCATTGTCTGCGGTACGCAGCGCCGCCACGAGTTCAACCGCGTGGAACTGATGAAGCGCATCCACGACGGGCAGATCGGCGAATTGGTCGGCGGCCAGTGCTATTGGTACGGCGGCGGCATCTGGTACCGGGGCTACCAGGAGGGCATGAGCGAGTTAGAATGGCAGTGCAACAACTGGTATCATTTCAACTGGCTCTCGGGCGACCAGATCTGCGAGCAGCACATCCACAACATCGACGTGATGAACTGGTGCTTCGATGGCCCGCCCGTGAAGTTTATGGCGGTTGGTGGTCGCGCTTGGCGCAGCTATAACGAACAGCAGATCGTGCCGGCCAAGGAAGTCTGTCGTAAGTATAACAACGGCAGCGAGGCCAACTGGGAAAAATATAACGGCGACATCTGGGACCATATCTATGCTGAGTTCGAGTATGCAAACGGCGCCCGCTGCCTGAGTTTCAGCGGCCACAGTCCCGGCAAAGGACGGGGCGACGAGAAGATCGTCGGCACCAAGGGCACAAGCAACTGCAATAACAGTATCTCCGGCGAGAATCCGTGGAAGTTCAGCGGTAAAAACGTCAACGGGATGGACCAGGAGCACATCGACCTGATCCAGAGCATTCGCAGCGGCAAGCCGCTCAACGAGGGCCAGCGGATCGCCGAGAGCACTCTTACGGCTATCGGTGCGAGGACCGCAGCCTTTACGGGTCGCACGTTCAGTTGGAAGTGGCTGTACAACTCCAGCAAACAAAAGCTGGTGCCGGAACAGGCGGATCTTAAGGCCGGGCGAGGGATATTCAACCCAATCGCCACGGGTCGAGACACGCTCGTATAAACACATAAGTCACAAGGCATAGGTTACACGTGCACAGGTCTTGTGCTCTTGTGTCCTTATGCCTTGAGCATGCAGTTTGTGTTCCGCAGAATTGACAGCATGGGCAAACGGGCCTGCCCCGTTCGACAAGCTCAGGGCAGGCTCTGAGCGGAGTCGAATGGGTTGCCCATCCTACGACTTGCCGGCAGTTGGTGTGTTTGTGATTGCGATACGGCGCGGAAGTTGGCGCGCGGCTTGCGTTTTATCCGGGCAAGTCAAATCATAATCTATCGCTGTACTCAACAGCAGAAGGAGAAGTGTGGCATGGCTTATACTCGAAGAGACTTCCTGAAGACCGCGGCTCTGTCGGTGGCGCCGATGGGACTGGTCGGAATCTGCAAAGGGCAAAGACGCGAGAAACCGCCGAATTTTGTTGTCATCTTTCTCGACGATTCGGGCTGGGGCGATTTCAAGCCGTTCGGTCAGCCCGCTTACAAGACGCCTAACGTCGCTCAGCTTGCCGCCGAGGGTTGCCGGTTCAACAACTTCTACGTGCCGCAGGCGATCTGTTCGGCGTCCAGATCAGCGCTGCTGAGCGGCTGCTATCCGGGCAGGACAAAGGTCTTCGGGGCACACGGTCCCAACGCCAGGGGGCTCGATCCGAAATACGCTACGATAGGACAGGTCCTGAAGAAACGCGGGTACACCACGGCGGTCTTCGGTAAATGGCACATCGGCGACCAGCCCGAAACTCGCCCTGCTGCGCGCGGGTTCGACGAATCGTGCGGACTTATGTACTCCAACGATATGTGGGAGTTTCATCCGGAGAATCCGGAATATTGGGGCAGGTATCCGCTTAAATTCTGGGAGAACAACAAGGTCACAATCGAACGGGTAACCAAAGAACATCAGCCCATGCTCACGACCTCGTACACCGAGCACGCAGTGGCCTTCATCAACCGCAACAAGGACAAGCCGTTCTTTGTCTATGTCCCCCATTCCATGCCACACGTACCGCTGTTTGTCAGCGACAAATTCAAGGGCAAGTCCGGCGCCGGCCTGTACGGCGACGTGATGATGGAGATCGACTGGTCTGTCGGTCAGATCAACAAGGCGTTGAAGGACAATGGAGTCGAGGACAATACGATGGTAATCTTCACATCGGATAACGGCCCCTGGATCTCCTACGGCAACCACGCCGGGACGACGCCGTACCGCGAAGCCAAAGGCACTGGCTTCGACGGCGGCACCCGCAGCGCGTGCATAATGAAGTATCCCGGAAAGATCAAAGCCGGCACGACCTCGACGCAAACTCTCTGCACAGTCGATATATTGCCCACTTTGGCACATCTTGCCGGCGCCGAACTGCCCGACAATCCGATCGACGGCGAGAACGTATGGGACATTCTCATCGGGAAACCCGGAGCAAAGAATCCGCACAAGTACTACCCCTTCTCAACAGGAAAGAACTTTGAGGGGATAATCAGCGGCAACGGAGGCTACAAGCTGCACCTTCCGCACGGGTATCGGACCCTTGTGCAACCTGGCAACGACGGGCAGGCGGGAAAGTATAAGCAGGCACAAATCGGGCTTTCGCTTTTCGACATGAAGAAAGACCCATACGAAACGACCAATGTGCTGGCTGAGAATCCAAAAATTGCCGCCAGGCTTCAGAAGCTTGCAGAACGGCACAGGCAGAGATTCTACCCGAACCAGAATGCCTGATTGGGACCAGTCAAACAATATTCCATTTTCCAGGAGGTTCACAATGAAGCGAGTTGCGATTGCATTAACCGCGGTGCTGATGAGCGGGACCGTTCTCTGTGCTCAGGAAACGACAACGTCGAGAGTCGTGACGTACAAGACCGTTGGCGACAGAGAGTTGAAGATTCATCTCCATTTTCCGCCCGGCTGGGAAGGCAGTGACAGGCGCCCGGCGATCATCTTCTTCTTCGGCGGCGGCTGGACTGGCGGAACCGTGGGACAGTTCGAGTTTCAGGCGGATTACCTGGCCAGCCGCGGTATGGTCGCCGCCAGGGCGGACTATCGCGTTAAGAGTCGCGATGGTGTCACGCCCGACAAGTGCGTCGAGGATGCCCGTAGCGCCGTGCGCTGGATGCGCAAGAACTCCAGGCGATTGGGAATCGACCCCAAGAAATTGATTGCGTCGGGAGGCTCGGCCGGCGGGCACCTGGCGGCTTGTATGATGATCGCTGATAGCGTCGAGGCTGAGGGGGACGACTTATCGATATCGACGATTCCACAGGCGATGGTGCTCTTCAATCCCGTGCTTAGCTTCGAGAACGAACAGATGATCACGAGGCTTGGTGATAACAAGCACCTGGCCCGCAAGATATCTCCGACGTCGCACCTGGACAAGAACTCTCCGCCTGCGTTGATTCTGTTTGGCACGAACGATCGGCTGAAGGTTTTTGGCGACGATTACTGGAAAAAGGCCGAAGAAATCGGAGTGCGCGCCGAAAAGTACCTCGCCGAAGGCCAGCCACATGGTTTCTTCAATCGCTCGCCCTGGCGCGAGCGGACTCTCATCGCGGCCGACAAGTTCCTCGCCTCTCTCGGATTCCTGCAAGGTGAGCCGACTGTCACTGTGCCTGAAGTTGCCGAGCAGGCGGCCGGTGAGCAGCGCAGCCGGCGCAGAGTCCATCCCAACGTCGGCAATTGGCCTGATCTGTTTAAGCCGGACCTGTCGGACGCGATATTTCCACAGGGCATCTGGACCGTCGAGGACGGTGTCATGACGGCGAGCGAGGACCAGGCTATCTGGACGGACAGAGATTCTGACAACTTTGTTCTGGACCTGGAATTCAAGACTGCCTCCGGCACCAACAGCGGCGTCGTTGTGTATTGCAGCGATACGAAGAACTGGATTCCAAATTCGGTCGAGATACAAATCGCCGATGACTTCGCGGAGCAGTGGGCCAAGACCCCCAAGACATGGCAATGCGGAGCGATTTTTGGACATTTGGCCCCTTTGAAGTCGATGGTCAAAAAGCCAGGCGAGTGGAATCGTTTCACTGTCAGGTGCCTGGATCAGAAGATCGACGTTGCCCTTAACGGCGAGCGCATCACATCAATGGACATGAGCCTGTGGACTTCGGCCAAGACCAACCCCGACGGCTCTGAGATTCCGTCGTGGCTGAACAAGCCGCTGAGCAAGCACCCGACAAAAGGCAGAATCGGCCTGCAGGGCAAACACGCCGGGGCGCCGATCTGGTTCCGCAACATCAAGATCAGAGAATTGCGGTGAGGACCGGCCATCCACTTCATTCGCTTTGCTCATTCAGTGGCTGCCACCCACCGGCTTCGTTGATGAGATAGAACGCACCTGCACGAGAGACGTTGACGGTAATCTTGCCGAAGCCGGGCACGGTAATAGTGACATCTTGTCGATCTTCCAGCGGCGAGTGGGCGTAGACAAGCCAGCGCCGTTTCCCGGATTCGCCCCGGACAAGAGCCATGCTGAAGACCGGGATATTCGTCTTGTGCTCCCAGGGCCGCGGCGGATCCAGACTCGTATCGAGCAGGAACCAGCGGTTGACATCACGGTACTTGTCGGGGATGTTCTCCTGGTAGGGGTGCTTATGAGCTTTGTTCGGCACAAGTTTGCCGTGGCGCCAGAACTCGGCAAGCGTCTCGTCGGCATATATTCGATCGACGGCGAATAGCAGACTCTCGAAGAACGGTCTCCAGGGTTCAAGCGGCGTCGTGCTGCCTCGAAACTCGCGCACGACGCGGGGCCGCAGCAGCCACATGCCGAACTGGACCCAGCCCAGGTGGCGATCGGGTGTATACATCTGGCCGTCCCTGACGTACTGACAGGCCTTGGATTTCTTGAGCATCTCCGGTGTGCATTCGGTTTGAGCCGTCCAGTCGGATGCGTTGCCGTCCCATGTCGAAATCTCCCACCAGAAGTCAGGATTGACCTTCCACGCCTCTTCGAGCTGGAAGATCCAGTTCATCGATTGCACCTGGGTGGAGAAGACCCAATGGTCGCGGTTGTCATTCCAGTTGTGCGTGTAGTACGAGGGGCTTGCTCCGTCCCAAATGTGCCAGTTCGGGCTGGTCCACTCGTCGGTGATTAGTGAGTATTCCTTCCAGCCGGACCAGCGTCCGAAGTGCGAGGGACCGAAGGCACCATAACCTACGAATCGAACATTCTTCTTCCACGTCTCGCTGATCAGGGCCTCTCGCATCGCCTCGAACAAAACCGGATATCGCTCCATCCAGCCTTTGCCCGTGACATGCCGTTTGAACACGTCCGGGCGCCCCTTGCCGTACCTGTCCAGATAACGTTTGGACTGCTCGACCTGATGCCAGCGCAGATCGGGTGCTTCGTTGTTTGAGACGAAGAGCACCAGCGGCGGGTCGGGGTACATCTGCTGGAGTTTCTTCATCGCAGGTGTGTCCACGTACTCGGCGGCCGGATCGCGCCACGGGTTGACCGGCCCAAAGGGGCTGAGTTTGGCGATTGTCTTGCCATCGGGAGTGATCACTGCCGGACACTTTTCGGCTGGCAGCTCGCGGTATTGGCGTTTGACCAGCATCGCCTCCCACTGCGTGGCCCGAAAACAAATGGGTAGCTTGTGCTCGCGACAATAGGCGAGCAGGGCGTTGTAGTAATCGGCGAATCGCTCGGCGTTCTTGTCCGAAGCATCAGGGTCGCCCCGGGGCCAGCCGAGCCAGGGCAGGATATGGTGACCCTTGGCGAGCAGCTCGAGTTGGTACTGCGGCGTCCACCCGCGCCCCTGGCTGCCCATGTTCCAATGGCTCACCAACGGAAGTGGTCGGCCCGCCGGGCCATTGGGCACAAGCAGTGCTTGGTGGTGGATTTCAGTCGCAGCGTTCATGCCGGAGCCGGTGGCCGGCACCGAGCAGAACAAAACACAAATGCATGTCGCTAATCTGATCTTCATCGCACTACATCCCCGTATTTGAAATCAGGGCCCGCGCCTGCAAACTCAAGCGTGGGCCCGGTCAATTGCCTCCGATCCGGCTCAATGCAAAACGAGCACGTTATTGACTGGCAAGCGCAAGGACCTCAGCCGCAGACAAACCGCGGCTATAAAGCTGGACGTCATCGATCAGTCCGTCCCAGGCCCTGCCATCAGTTCCAAGAGGCTGGTTACCGATGGCCACATTCGCATCGGGGTTGGCGCTGAGTGTGCCGCCCTTGTCAAGGCTGCCGACTTCGGCGCCGTTTTTGTACAGCTTCATGGTCGCGCCGTCCCAGACCGCTGCCACGTGCGTCCAGACGTCAAGGTCGATTAGCCCGGTGGCGGTGTCGGCTTTGAGTTCGCCCGTGTCCCCGTCCGTTTTCAGACGGAACCGCAGCACTTTGTCAGTACCCACGCGGCTCGAACTGATCATGAACCAGTGGTCCTGGTTGGATCCAGCTATCGCCTTGGAGAACAAGCGGGGATCGTTGCCCGGCGTGTCGAGGTTGTCAGCCTTGTACCAACAAGCGATGGTAAGGCCGTCACCGACAACGTCGAAGTTGCCCAGGTCGACAAGGTTAGTGCCTTGGCCGTCGAAGTCAAGACAAGAGCCCGCACCGTTGGAGCCGGGGCTGACCCATGCGGCGCCGGAAATTGTGCCGTCGAGTCCGCTACCTGAACTGTCCACGGCTGTTGGGCCATTGCCCTCATTGAACATCCACCAGCCGACAAGACTCGGATCGGTGGGAGTTGCTGCCAATCGGTATAATGCGATGTCGTCAAAGAGCATCGTGCCGGAGCCGCCGGCTTGTACATTGTTCTTATCGCCGAAGCCGATGCCGACCGAATCGACATTGGCCAGGTCCACGCCCTGACTTGCGAACTCCTGCAGATCGATTGTCCACTGGGTCCACTCTGCTGCCTGCGCCGCAGCGGGATCATCGTGATAAACGACAGCGCTGCCGTTGAGGATCACGTACATCGGCTCAGCAGCGTTGGATGTGTTACCGTTGAACCACAGCGACAATACGCCGACACCTTCTTCGGTCCAGTCACGCGGGTAGACCAGCGTCATGGCCGCCTCAGAGTACTTGAGGTTGTTGTCGTAGGAATACGGCATTGACGAGCCGCCGCCATGAACATCGCCGTGCTCGACCAAAGGAAGATCAGCATAACCGACCACAGATCCGTTTGTCGTGGTTCCAAGGCCGTCTATCCACTTGAGATATATCCGGTTGCTTGCAGGGTCATCTTCGGCAAGGTCATTGTAAGATTCGAAATCGTCAACCGTGATGAAGTCGGCTGTCTCGAAGCTCCAGACATTGCCTTTCACCGTGTCAGCCGGATCCGCATAGACGGCATCGACGCGCCAGTAGTAGGTGGACTTCCACGCAAGTTTGCCGGGATCGTGACTCTCGGATCCCAGAGCCTTGCTGCCCTTGAACTCGGGCGAAGCCGTCGTGGCGTTGCGCACCGCGTCTTTGTCCGTGCCGAAGTACACTTCGCTCGAAGCAGCACTTTCTCCGGGGGTCCAGCTAAGAGTTGCGTTCATCTGCACGCCTGTTGCGCCGTTAGCCGGATTGGGATTGCCCACTGCGCCCGGAGTCGAGAATGCCCAAACTTCGCCTTTATGCGTGTCGGCGGCATCAAACTCGTCGACGCGCCAGTAGTAGACCTTCTCTCGCTCAAGTGGACCCGGAGTGTAGGTCGCGGCTCCTTGTGAGGTCCCTCCGGTGGCGTTGCTCACATCGTCGAAGTTGTCGCCGAAATAGACGGTGTGCAGCTTGGCGCCGTGGCCCGGTGTCCAGCTCAGCTCGACGTCCGGGTCCACGAACTCGGCGCCATCGGCGGGGCTGGGATTGTAGGCGGTTCTTGGCGGAATGGTGAAGCTCCACATATCGCCTCGGTGTACGGTGTCGTCGGCCTGTATCTCGTCGATCCGCCAGTAGTAGGTCGTGCCGGGAACGAGACCTTCCGGATAAGGATATCCCGGGAGGCCGACCAAGTAGCTTGTGTCGATCTGATTGCCCCGAGCAGCGCCGCCCGTACCCTTAGTCACATCGTCATAGTTGTCGCCGAAGTAGACGTCGTGTGATATCGCTGCCTCATCCGGCGACCAGCTAAGGTTGGCCCACGTGTCCGTATAGTATGCGCCGTCAGCCGGGTCTGGATTGTAGGCCAGGGCGGAGGTATCCTCCAACGTCAGCTCAAATGACTCGATCCAATCAACCTGCCATCCGTTGGAAGCGCCTTCCTGAAACGCCGACAGCGCGATGGTTTGGCCCGGGTCCAGTCCTAAATCTTCCAGCGGGATGACCGCGTGAATCGTATCACCGTCAATCGTGTATTCGTAGTCCTCAAACAGGGAGACTTCGGTCAATGGATCATAGGCGTACACGCCGTTGGTGTTGCCGTCGCGCCAGCCGAATTGAACAACCAGATCAACGCCAATGGGGGTTTTCACATTCGTCGCGTTACCCTCGTACTCCGAGTTCTTGTAGCCGGTGGCCGGATCGGTGTCCGTATCGAGGAGCCAATGGTAGTAGTATCGGTTGGTCATTCCTGCCGGCGTATCCTGCACCTCAGGCGCGAAAACACCGTACACCGTCATCGTCAGATTCAGATTGACGTCCTCCACCCATGCCTCAATGCGCTTGATGTCGCCGCTCGAATCGGCCATGTCGGACGGATCGTCCACGCCGGCGACCTGCCCGATGGCAATGCCACCGTACCCGGTCATCGTCCACCCGATGGCAAACGCCACAAGCCACAGGACGCAGGATGTTGGGATGACTGAAGGGGGCCTCTCCGGGCGTCGCGTGACTGATCGGAAATTTGATACACGAGATGCTAGCACAGACAATTTCTTACACATGATAGTTCTCCTTCAAGAAAGATTAACATATAAGACACCGATAACTGGTCTTGTACATATTGGCTGAGGATGGCTTGTTCTTCACAGCTTTCGACTACCTCCTTCCTTAATGAACCCACCTTCAGCAGTAAGACACGAACATTAGACTGGAAGCGTGCAACTCCGGCGGCTTCAGTTGCCCTCATGCCCTATTGTTCTGTGCCCGCCTAAGAAATTCCCAAAATTGAGGAAATTCCACGTGCCGGAGAGCCGAAGATACACAGACCTTTCCTGATAACATTTGTACCAAATTAGCCCCCGTACAGTCAAGGACAAATTTGAAAAACCGAACTGTCAAATATCTTCTTGCACGGCATCGGAAGGCGACAGAGCTCATTGCCTGATTCTAACGGCCGCTTTCTCAGAAGCTGTCGCTACGTCGAGGCGCGAACCTGTCGCGACCGTAGAGCATAGCAAACCGTAAACACATGCTGTAAATCTTGTGCTCATCGCAATTCGTCTCCTTGACTCATGGCATAGGTGACCTCAGTGCTCGTCAGAACAAACGGGGCCTATACTAAATCGTTCAGTATAGGCCCCGAAATAGTCCAGATCCTTAGCCGCTCACCAAGCAACTGGTCCTTCAAAACAGCGTAGTCCTTGGAGCTGACCGTGTCGTCCTGATTCAGGTCTTCCTCAATCCAGAACGTCGATGTTATTGACTCGCAAGCCCAAGAACCTCAGCCGCAGACAACGCCCTGTCGTAGATACGCACATCACTCATCAATCCTGCCCAATTCTCTCCGGCACTACCCGTGTTGTCACCGCCAAAGTAAAGTGGCTGAGGAAAGTCCAGGGCTTGTGTGAACGTCCCCGAGCTGGCTTCAATGCCATTGCGGTAATAGGTCAACTGATTTGAGGCTTTCACTACCGCATGGTGGAGCCAAACGTCGGCGACAATGTCGTCATATTCTAAGTTATCGTCACCGTTGCCGTTCATGTGCCACTCGAATTTAGTCGGAGTGAACTTAATGAACTGACGCGGCACAAAATCGACACCATCCCCGTTGTACCGATTACCGAGAATAATATCGTTGTCCGCCGTGTTATCAGCGCTATGTTTCGCCCAAAAGGACCAGGTAAAGTCGTTGGTCAATGTCATCTGAGGAATGTCGCCGGCGCGAACAAAAGCACCTTCGGCCGTGCCGTTAAAACTAATGACGGTCCCACGTTCCGGATCGTCAACCCAAACCGAAGCGTCCGGCCCCAGACCTCCATTAAGGTTGCCGATCGCCCCGTCATTGCCATGGCCGGATGAATCAGCCGCTACGGCTCCTTGGCCGTCATCAAGCTTCCAGTGTCCCACTGGCGGCGGCGGTGGCCTGAACAGCCGGATGTCGTCAAAGAGCATCTTGCCGGAGCCGCCGGCCTTAAGGTTGTTCTTATCGCCGAAGCCGATGCCGACCGAAGCGACATTGGTCAGGTCCACACCCTGGCTTGCGAACTTTTGCAGATCGATAGTCCACTCGGTCCAGTCCTCTGCCTGCGCGGCACCGGGGTCGTTGTTATAGACGGCGGCGCTGCCGTTGAGGATTACGTACATCGGCTCGGCAGCGTTGGATGCGTCGCCATTGAACCACAGCGACAGGACGCCGACAGCTTCTTCGGTCCAGTCACGCGGGTAGACCAGCGTCATGCCTGCCTCGGAGTACTTGCCGTCGTTGTCATAGGAATACGGCATTGACGAGCCGCCGCCATGAACATCGCCGTGCTCGACCAAAGGAAGATCAGCATAACCGACCACAGATCCATTTGTCGTGGTTCCAAGGCCGTCCAGCCACGTTAGGTATATCCGGTTGCTCCCGGGGTCACCTTCGGCGAGGTCATTGTAGGATTCGAAATCGTCCACAGTGATGAAGTCGGCCGTCTCAAAGCTCCAGACGTTGCCTTTCCACGGACTGGCTGCGTTGGTGCTGTCGATGCTGTCGACGCGCCAGTAGTAAGCCGAATGCCAGGCGAGCTTGCCCGGGTCAAAGCTCTCGGAGCCGAGGAGCTTGCTGCCCCGGTACTCGGGCGAAGTAGAGGTGGCGCTGCGCACCGCGTCCTTATCCGTGCCGAGGTATACCTCACTCGAAGTCGCGCTGTCTGCTGGCGTCCAGCCGAGGGTGGCGTTCATTTGCACGCCCGTGGCGCCATTAGCTGGGTCTGGGTTGCCCACTGCGCCCGGAGTCGAGAATGCCCAGACATCCCCCTTATATGTGTCGGCGCCATCAAATTCGTCGACGCGCCAGTAGTAGACCTTCTCTAATTCAAGCGGGCCAAAGAAGGGACGATAGGTTGTATCTCCCTGTGAGATTCCTCCAGCGGCGGTGCTCACATCATCAAAACTGTCGCCGAAATATACGGTATGCAACAGAGCGCTGAAGCCTGCCATCCAACTGAGTTCTACATCGACGTCTACGAATTCGGCGCCGTCTGCCGGGTTAGGATTGAACGCGGTCTTCGGCGGAATTGTGAAGCTCCAAACATCGCCAGGGTTGATTGTGCCGTCGGCCTCGATTTCATCAATGCGCCAATAATAAGTTGTGCCCGGAACAAGGCCGTCCGGATAAGGATATCCGGGGAAACCAACGATGTAGAATGTGTCGCCCTGATTGGCTCGAAACGAATCGCCCGCGCCCGTGCTCACCTCGTCAAGATCCTCGCCGAAGTAGACATCGTGTGAGACCGTCCCATCTGCCGGCGACCAGCTAAGACTCGCCCACGTGTCCTCATAGATGCTCCCGTCGGCCGGGTCGGGTTTGTAGGCTTTGCCCGCCTCCATGGCCGTCACTATTGTGAAGCCGGGGTTTGTGGCGTCATAGTCTATTTCGAACTGGCCGGCGCCGCCATAGGCGGTAATCTTTCCCTCGGCGATAAGGCCATCGATGTTGGCCGTCACATCGCCCTCAAGGACCAGCGCACCTGCGGTGATGTTAATCAGGCTGCCTTCTCTCATGACCAAGCCGCCGCGTGCCGTCCCGACGTTGTAAGTCCCGCCATGAAGTTGTATTTCGCCCGAATTTCCAGGACCCGAAGGAATTGACACGCCCTTGGCATTAACAGTGCCTCCGGTCATAATCCATGTGCCCGCGGAACCGCCCCATCCAAACTCGTGGACTCCGGGCGACCCGCTCAATGTTACGGTGCCGCCACTCTGGTAAAACGTGGGATTGCACCCTGGTCCGTCACCCCACCATATGCCCCAGCCCGACATTGTGAGAGTTCCGCCCGTCATTCTCATCTCGGGCTCGCCGGCCACCTCATTCCACAGAACCGAGCACTCAGCGTCGATTCCATCCTGAATGAGCGGACCGTTTGGCGCTTGTGCGCCCGGGACCTCGATCAGGGCGTCGTCACCGGCTGTGGGAACTTTGTTGCCCTCCCAGTTAGCCGGATTGCTCCAGAGATTGTCATTGCCGCCGCCGCTCCACACGATGTCCGCAGCTCCGGTGACACTGACAAAACCGAGCACCAAAACAAAAGAAGTCAAAAGAATCAGTTTTCTCCACATGATGGTCCTCCTTAAGATAGAGTTTACCACTAACAATAAAGCGTGCTTTGGCCACGCGCCAAAACCAACGTAGATACATTCATATCGAATTCCTAATCAGTCACTGCCCGTTATTGCGACTGTCTACGGCGAGGACGGCCGATGCAGCCTGATATCGTCAAAGTACAGTGTGCCGCGGGCGCCGCTGTCGTCAATCCCGATACTCAGACTCACAATGTTTTGCAGGTTGACCGGTAACGACGCGAGGTCGATACTCCACTGCGTCCACCGTCGCTGGCGTATGTCGCCGGCATCGCCGTTGTAAGGCACCTTCGCGCCGTTGATCTTCACATATAGCCGGCCGGTATTGTCCGGATCACCGTGGAAGTGCAGCACTAATGTCGCAACGCCGGCTTGCGTCCAGTCCTGGCCAACGGCAAAAGTACGTTCGACCTCGGAATATGTGGCGGTACCATTATTGTCATAAAACAGCGGCATCGCCTGCGCGCCGCCGTGGATTATCCTGGTCTCGACATAATGCTCCCCGGCGGCCCAGTTCGGGGTGAGATAGCCCACCGTTGAGCCGTTTGCCGTGTTCAAATACCCGTCTGCCCACGTACTGTATATCTCATCGGGCGGATAGTCGTCGTAGTCCTCAAAGTCGTCCACAATCAGGAAATCGGCTGCTGTAAAGCTCCAGACATTGCCCATCCAGGGACTCTGCGGATTGGTGCTGTTGATCTCATCAACGCGCCAGTAATAGGTCCTGTCCCACTCGAGCAATCCGGGATCATAACTCTCAGAGCCGAAGGCTTTGCTGCCCTTGTATTGCGGCGAACTCGTCGAGGCGTTCCTGACAGTTTCTTCATCAATGCCAAAATACACCTGGTGCGAAGCAGCATTGTGTCCCGGACTCCAGTCAAGGGTGGTCGTCTGCCTTATATCCACGGCACCGCTGGGCGGACTTGGCCGGTTGGCCCTGACGGGCAGCGACAGTGCGGCCTGTGGAATGACCTGTCTCGGAACTGAGGGACTGCCCCAGGCCAGCCGCGCTACCGAACCGCCCCCAAAAGACTGCCGATATGCGAATTCCATCACTATCGGATACACTCCTGCTTCCAGATAGATCGCGCGGTGGTATTCGACAGGAAAATGGTCCTGCCATCTCTCGTCGATGCCATAGTCTTGCCATTTGTCCAGAAGGAGATAGTCGTTAACCCACAAACGCACGCCGCCCTGCACGGTCGGATAGAAACTGTAAGTCCCTGAGATTGGTATCTCCAGCTCGCCAGTCCACCTGATTGAGTAATTGTCATCGCCGACCGCCTGATCCGGTCCGGTGAGACTCCAGTTGAAGTTGATCTGCGGGTCCGTTCGGTTCAGAACGTGATCCTTCAAGTCGACGCCCACGTAATAGTCGGCCTGGAGGCCGCCATCAGTCCCTGCGGTCGCAAAGCTCCATACCTTTCCCTTTTGCAGTCCGGCGGAGCCGAACTCGTCGATACGCCAGTAGCACGTCTTGTCCAATTCGAGAGTGCCGGGAGCATAGGTTGTGCTCGGTTGCATCTTCCCCCCGGAGGCGTTATTCACATCGTCAAAGCTGTCGCCAAAATACACAGTGTGTAGTTTCGCATTAAGACCGGGTGTCCAGGCAAGCTGCACGTCAACACCCAGAAATTTGGCCCCATCGGCAGGCTCAGGATCATAGGCAGTCGTGGGCGGAACTCGAAAACTCCACACGTCGCCTTTGTAGATCGTTCCGTCAGCTCCAACTTCATCGATTCGCCAGTAGTACGTTGTGCCAGGAACGAGGCCCTGCGGATACGCAAATCCGGAGAGGCCGGCCACGAAACTCGTTGAGTCTTGGTTACCGTAGAACGTGCCCTCGGCCCCTGTGTTTACATCGTCAAAGCTCTCGTCCAGATACACGTCATGCGATATCGCAGACTCCCCCACAGACCAATCGAGTCTTACCGACGTGCGCAGATTTGTCGCACCATCGGCAGGGCTGGGGCTGGAGGCATACGGCCATCCTTCGCCGTGCATGACCTTCTTGATCTCGCTTTGTGACAGCGCCCGCTTGAACAGGTAGAAGTCGTCCATGAGTCCTGTGAAAGGCCTTGCGCTGTCAACATTCAATCCTACGCGAGCCCCATCGCCCCAGTCGTTGGCAATGTCCCTGTCGCCTGGAAGGTCAAGTTCTGAAATCGTCTGCCCATCGACATAAAGAACGGCCCTGCCAGACTCCTTGTCATACGTGCCTGCATAATGGAGCCAATCGTCCCACATTACGGAACCTGCACGTATATCGAAGATAGGGCTCATGCCGGAAGCACGGAGCACCCATCTGAATTGCCCGTCCGCACGAAGTTCGGGATGAATGATCCACGTGCCCGCCCAAGTTCTGGCATCGAATATGGCGTGATGTTCCCCCGTATTCTCGCATCTTACCCATGCGGCGACTGTGATCGCAGAGGTTGGAATATCTTCGGCAGGGAAATTATCGCCATCCAGATCGAGATAACCGCCGTCTGCGAACCTAGCGGCTCCGCCGTGCATGCCGGCGGGATCAGCCGTAACGCCGCCCTGCACGGTGCCGTTATGGCCTTTGCCGGATTGGTCGATGACTATTTTGCCGATCTCGTCAAAGGAATAGTGTATGACCAGAGACGCATCATCAGCAGTGAAGGCGGTACCGGCCAGAGCCAGCACCAAAACAAAAGAAACAAAACAAATCATTTCTCCACGCATAACAGGTCCTCCTTCACACGAAACTCACATAAAACGACCGCCGATGGTTTCTACTATTGAATACGTTTTATCGGGTGATACTGAAGATAGTCCTCTACGGCTTGAGACTGCCTCCTTCCCAGGCAAACCACTTGTCAGCAGTAACACAAGAACATTGTTTCAGAAGCGTGCAACTCCGGCGGTCTCAGTTGCCCTCAAACCCCATTGTTCCGTGCCTGCCTAAGGAATTCCCAAAATTGAGGAAATTCCACATGCCGGAGATACACAGATCTTCCATAAGGATATTTGTACCAAATTAGCCGCCGTGCAGTCAAGGACAAATTTGAAAGGACGGATAATAAAATATTCTTTTGGACGGCACTGCCCGTATATCGTCGGCTTCACTTCGCCAACAGTTTGACAAAATCGCCGGCAGAAAGCTCAGCCAGGCTGTCGACGACAATATCTGCTATTGTCAAATCCGCCCGCTTTCTGGTGGTTGTCACCGCTGCCACGGACATACCCGCGGCCTTGCCCGCCTCGACTCCCTGGACCGCATCCTCCACGACCGCGCAGCGGCCCGGCGGCAGGATGAGTTCCTCGGCGGCCTTGAGAAAAGTATCCGGCGCCGGCTTGCCGCGCGTTACCTGCTCTCCGGAGACACAAGCGTCAAAATAATCCCGCAGATTCACGCGCTCCAAAACAAGATCAAGATTGGCTCTCGGCGCCGATGAGCCGACCGCCGTGAGAAAGCCTGAATCTTTCAGATCGTCGAGCAGATCTTTTGCCCCGTCCGACGGCTCCAGGCGGTCGGCGATGATTTCCCGATAGCGTTGCTCTTTCCAGTCAGACATGCGATCGACCTCGTCACGGGACAATTCTCGCCCGGTCACCATCGGGATGATCATGTAATTCTGCATGCCGAACGTGCTGTAAAAGAACTCCTCGGACATGGTGAAGCCTTCCTTCTCAGCGAGGTCGAACCATGATTGCTTGTGGGCCCAGCCGGTATCGACCAGCACGCCGTCCAGGTCAAAAATTACGCCCATGCTATTGCCCTTGTTGCTCATGTGGTCTATGTTAGCCGTTCGGCGGACTAAGTCAAGACCGACGACGCTTGACGCGGCGAGCGGATTTGAGGACAATTCTCTCCTCGATAGTCTGTCCCTGTTAGCACACGTCACATTACGAGGCTCGAAAATGCGAAGTTGTTTTGCAGTAATATTGACATTGGGAGTTTGTATCGGTTGCAGTCACGGCAGATCTGCGACGAACGCCGGAGTGGGCAAGAATGATCCGAAACAGTTGCCTGATATCGTGGGGGTGACACATGTCGACGGTAAGTACCATTTGACCGACAAGGATTTCTTGAACGAAGGGGCCGATCAGATTCTGGCTTTGGGCTCGCGTGTGATCAAGGTTTGGTTTCACAATCCGCCCAAGTCGTACCCGTTTAATTCGCAGTGGCCGCCCATGCCGAGTATGGTTGAAACCGCTCGGTCGCCTTATTTCAGGAGACTTTTCGATAAGCCCTTCACCACGTACATTATGATGTGTTTTTCAAAGGGCAGAGGCGCCGGCTATTTCAGGAACGGCATAACCGGTGAGCAGAAACTCGATGAGCAGCGGCAGTTCTATGAGCTTGCCAAGCACCTGTTGACCACGTACAAGCGAACGGGCAAGACCTTTGTCCTGCAGCACTGGGAAGGGGACTGGCTGATTCGATCGGGTTACAACGGCAGCGTCGACCCGACGCCGCAGGCAATCAAGGGTATGATAGGCTGGCTCAACGCACGGCAGGCGGGTGTTAATCAGGCCCGTGAGGAGATCGGCTCCGATGGGGTCTCGGTGTACCACGCCGCCGAGGTGAACCGTGTCGTTCACTCCATGAGAGAGGGTCAGCCAAATCTGGTGAACAAAGTCCTGCCCCACACCAAGTTGGATCTGGTTTCCTATTCGGCGTGGGGCGCCACGAGCGAGCACGTCAAGGATCCGAACGTATTCCGTGAGGCGCTGGATTTCATAGCGGCGAACATGCCGGAGAGCCCGAGTTTCGGCAATCGCAACGTATACGTGGGTGAGTTTGGTATGCCAGAGAACGAGTTCTCTGCCGAGCGAATACGCGAGATGATCCCCGACGTGGTTCGGACCGCTCTCGATTGGGGATGCCCCTACATAGTCTACTGGCAACTGTACTGCAATGAACTCAAGGACCGCGGGCGACCAACGCCTGTGACCAGCAACGATGCCGTCCGCGGCTTTTGGCTGATACGCCC